>CAMCZQ010000063.1 GCA_945887835.1 Bordetella parapertussis
CAACCATATGGGTCGGCACAATCATCCAGCCCAAGCGCCAGCCCGTCATGTTGAAATACTTTGAAAAGCTGTTCAGAATAATTAGGTTGTCATCAAGGGCAAGGGCAGACTGTCGCACACCATCGTAAGACAGACTTAAATAAATTTCGTCCATCATCACAAAACCGTTGCGTGCATGGACTTGTTTAATCAGGCGGGCGAGTGCGTCGCGCGGAATCGAGGTGCCGGTGGGGTTGCTTGGCGAGGCGATCAAGACACCACGTGTCGCGGGCCCCCAATGTTGCTCGATGTCAGTGTCGGATAATTGAAAGCGATTGGCGATGGTGGTGGGGATGAGTTTTGTGGTGCCGCCCGCCGCACCGACAAAGTTACGATTCGGTGGGTAACAGGGGTCGGGCATCAAAACTTCGTCGCCGGGGTTGACCAGTGCCATTGCTGCCAGCAGCAACGCGCCGCTTGCGCCCGAGGTCACGATGACTCGGTGAGGGTCGACTTTGGCGCCAAGTTGTTTGGTATAAAACCCAGCAATGGCTTCTCTGAGTTCGGGCAGACCAGCGGGGGGCGAATAGCCACCTTTGCCAGACTGTGCGGCGAGTTGCATGGCTTGGATCACTTGCGGAGCTGCTGTAAAGTCGGGTTCTCCGACGCCAAGGCTGATAATGTCGATGCCACGGCGTTGTAGCGCTGTCGCCTGTTTAAAAAGTTCGACCGCGTGAAAGGTCACGGTATCGGCGGTGCGTGCTGCAAGAACTGTCATGACCTAACTCTCCCTAAGAGGCTGAATTGTAGTGGCTACACCAACATCCAGACGCGCTTTTCTGATGGGGCGCCGCCCACCCGCCTCGTCCTGGGACTTGTTTTGTGCTCGACTGGTCCGCACTTGTTCAGGCAACGTGCGTATCAATGCGTCGAGCAAGGCCCAAGCCGGGGTGGACCAGGCCTGGCTTGACCCGGTGCGTCAGGCAGACGTGGCGCACGCGCGCGCCTTGTGTCAAGAGTATGGCGTCACGTTGGCGCTGGCCGGCTGCGCGAGGTCGGGTGGCAGCGAACGTGCCACGCTTTGGGTGACACCCTTGGCGCACAGCGCGACGTTTTCGCCCGTTAAAGAGCAGGCAGGGTGTTGGCGAGTCGACGCCGGGTGCACGATCGCCCAGGTGCAAGAAACTGGCATATTTGAGGGGTTGGTTTTGGCGCCGGAGCTGACGCTGGCGCAATGGTTTGCCGGAGTTTGTGCTCCGCAGCAACGGGTGTCGCTAGCGGCCGCTCGAATAGTTGAGCGCGCCGAGGTCTTGCTGGCCGATGGCACGCTTGAGGTGCTTGGACCTTTCGGTGCAAACGCGCAGACCCCGCTGCGTAGCCTGGCGCTGCAAAGGCTGGTGCCCAAACTCTTTGAACTGGCGGGCTCAGAAGCCGCGCAGCGTTGCGCGCAAGCGAGCTCTTGGCCCGCTTTGTTTAGGCTTGACGCGCTGTTTGACTGTGCAGCGCAAGAGCCAAACCTTGCGCAGTTGCTGTTTGGGCATCAAGGCCGACTTGGCTGGGTGCAAACGCTTTGGCTCAGGCGCCTTGATACGCTGCCGGCGCAGGGTCATACTGGTTGCGTGTTGCCTGACCTGCAGCTGTTGGCATCACAACTTGACCAAGAACTCAAGCACATCCTTGATCCGTTGGGGGTATTCGGTGCTGACGCTCTCGCAAAGGGGCTAGAATCGGGCTCTTAAATTGTTGACTAGCAGAGCATCATGGAAAAAACATTTCGCCAGGCCGCACTTGAATATCACGAGCAAGGTCGCCCGGGCAAAATCTCGGTGACGCCGACTAAAAGCCTGTCGAACCAGCGCGACTTAGCCTTGGCGTATTCGCCGGGGGTTGCAGCGGCTTGTGAAGAAATTGTTGCAGATCCGGCCAACGCGTTTCGTTACACCGCGCGCGGCAACTTGGTGGGCGTCATCACGAACGGTACGGCAGTCTTGGGCTTAGGCAATATTGGGCCCCTGGCTTCGAAGCCAGTCATGGAAGGCAAGGCGGTGCTATTTAAGAAGTTCGCCGGTATCGATGTGTTTGATATCGAGATCAATGAACAAGACCCCGATAAGCTCGTTGAAATCATCGCGAGCCTAGAGCCCACTTTTGGTGGTATCAACCTTGAGGACATCAAAGCACCCGAGTGCTTTATCGTTGAGCGTAAGTTGCGCGAGCGCATGCGCATTCCAGTGTTTCATGACGATCAGCACGGCACGGCGATTTGCGTGTCAGCCGCCTTTATTAACGGGCTAGAGGTCGTTGGTAAGGATATTAAGCAAGTTAAGGTGGTGGTGTCTGGTGCTGGGGCGGCCGCGCTGGCTTGCTTGGATTTAATGGTGGACTTGGGTTTGCCGCTCAAGAACATTTGGGTGTCAGATATTGAGGGCGTGGTCTACGAAGGCCGTACAGTTTTGATGGATCCTGATAAAACGCGTTTTGCGCAAAAAACTGAGGCCCGCAAATTGGCCGACATCATTGCCGATGCGGATGTATTTTTAGGGTTGTCGGCCGGCGGGGTACTCAAGCCAGAAATGGTGAAGGTGATGGCCAAGCGTCCTTTGATTTTGGCGTTGGCCAACCCTAATCCCGAGATCTTGCCCGCTGAGGCGCATGCGGTACGCGACGATATCGTGATGGCAACAGGCCGTTCTGATTACCCCAATCAGGTCAATAACGTTTTGTGTTTTCCGTATATCTTTCGGGGCGCGCTCGATGTTGGCGCCACCACGATTACGCGCGAAATGGAAAAAGCTGCGGTCGTGGCAATTGCCCGACTCGCCCAAGAAGAGCAAAGCGAAGTGGTCGCCGCTGCCTACGGGCAGTACGACGTGGCCTTTGGTCCAAATTCTTTTATCCCCAAACCCTTTGATCCGCGCTTAATTGTGCGTATTGCCCCAGCTGTGGCGAAGGCCGCGATGGAGTGCGGTGTCGCAACTCGACCGATTGCTGACTTAGAGACTTATGTCGAGCAACTAGAGCAATTTGTGTACCGCTCCGGTGCTTTCATGAAGCCCTTGTTTGCGGGTGCAAAATCGCATGTTCGTTTAGGCGGCAAAGCGCGTATCGTATTCACCGAAGGTGAAGACGAACGGGTGTTGCGCGCAGTGCAAGTGATTGTTGATGAAAAACTTGCTAAACCTATTCTTGTTGGGCGGCCTGAGGTTTTGAAAGCCAGAATCGAAAAATTTGGCTTGCGTTTACGTCTCGGTGAAGACATCGAGGTCACCGATCCAGAGTTTGACACACGGTTTCACCAGTATTGGACAGTCTACTGGGAAAAAATGTGTCGTCAGGGCATTACCAAAGAGATGGCGCGGGTTGAAATGCGTCGCCGGTTAACGTTGATCGGCGCCACGATGGTCAAAATGGGCGACGCTGACGGGATGATTTGTGGCACGGTCAGTGGCTATGCCAATCACTTGCGCTATATTGATCAAATGATTGGCAAACAGCCCGGCGCCTCGACGTATGCGGCGATGAATATTTTGCTGTTGCCCGAGCAGACCCTGGCGCTGGTCGATACCCACGTCAATGACGAGCCCTCGGCCGAGCAAATCGCCGAGTTTACGATTGCTGCTGCCGCGCAGATGCGGCGTTTAAATTTGGTGCCTAAGGCGGCACTGCTGTCGCGTTCGAATTTTGGTTCAGGAAGCTCAGCGTCGGGCCTGAAAATGCAACAGGCTTTGGCCCTGATCCGGGAGTGGGCCCCTGAACTTGAAATCGATGGCGAAATGCACGGTGACTGCGCGCTCGACGAGACGTTACGCCTGAAAATTTTGCCCTCGTCAACCTTAAAAGGCTCGGCGAATTTATTGGTATGTCCGAATGTTGATTCGGGCAATATCGCGTATAACTTGCTTAAAACGGTGTCGGGTGGCAACGTGGCAGTGGGGCCGTTCTTGTTAGGCGCCAATGCACCCGTGCATATCCTGACCACGAGCGCGACTGTGCGTCGAATTGTCAATATGACGGCTTTAACCGTTGTTGAAGCAAATGATCCGATGCTAGGGCGCCAGCAAGCCAAGCTACTCTGAGTTGGCGTCAAAAAGTTGACGTGAATATTGATCACGCTGCGCAGTTTTTTTCTCCAGCATGGGATTTTTTTACAAAGAGCAAGACCTGCGTGACGGTCGTGTGCTAAAACTACACGGCAAGCTTGTTGTCTGGTCCAAGGAGCCCTCTGAATGGGTAAGGCGGTTGATCCAAAATTAAAGCAGTTATTGCGAAACGGTGGGGATTTCGATCCGGACACCGGAAGCGATCTATTAGCGGGCGCTGCTGCCGAGCAGGGCTTGGCTTGGTGCGTCGCGCAGTGTGACAAGGCGCGCAGTCGCTCGGCCGTGTTTCGTGCCGTGGTCAAAGCGGTCGACTACCCTCAGTTCTTTGGTTCAAATTTCGATTCGTTTTTTGACTGCTTGTGCGACAGTCTGCTTGATCAAAAAGAAGGCTTAGTGTTGGTGTTTGATAAATTGCACTCGGCTGACCCTGCGATTGTGATGGATGGCGTACAGTTTTTGCAGATTCTTAATGATGCGGTTGGTTTTGCCCGCAAGAACGGCCGTGTGTTTATTTTTGGTATTGAGCACGCCGGCAAGCACCCCGACGCCAAGCCTGGCGTAGTTAATAACTGGAGCGACGAGCCCGCTTAACGGCGAGGCCCTGTGAGCCCCGAACGCTTACGCACGTTATGAGGCCTTTACGCGGGCTACCAGCCCAAGAGGGCGGTCGCTGCAGACACCAGCGCGATCCCTGCGGTCTCGGTGCGCAACACCCTTAAACCAAATTTGATTCTTGTCACCGAGTGTGTGGCCGCCAGGGCCTGCTCCTCCGAGCTCCAACCGCCCTCTGGGCCGATTAGCAGGCTCAAGGCCACAGTCAGCACTCGAGGTTTTTTTTGTGCTTTGGCTGTTGCAGCAAGATGCTCGGCCAGTGTCTGCGAGGCCTCGGGGTCGCACAGCAAGTGTTGCCCAGGCGGTGCTAGCGCAAGGGCCTGCGCCAGGCTTTGCGGCGCACTCAGCTGCAGCAAACGATTACGCCCACACTGCTCAGAGGCTGCGCGGATGATGCCTTGCCAGTGCTCGAGCCGCTTTTCTAGACGGGGGCCTGAGAGTTTGAGCACACTGCGTTGTGCGGCGACCGGAATGATTGCGTGCACGCCCAGTTCAACGGCTTTTTCGATAATCCAGTCCATTTTGTCACCCGCAGGCAGGGCTTGGAGCAGGGTGATTTGCCCGCCAAGTTCGGCTTCGCGAGGGCAGTGTTCACCCAGCAGAACAGAGGTTTTTTTGCCCTCAAAGCTCAGTGTGCCTGCAATCTCGCCCCCTTGGCCGTCAAACAGTACCACCGAGTCGCCAGCTTCGAGGCGTCTGACACGCACGTGATGCGCGAGCGCAGCGGGCAAATCGAGCTGTTGGTTGGCAAAAATCGGTGCAGCGCAGTAAAAGCGGGGGTTGGCCATCAGGGGGCTCGGTCATTGGGTGAGGAGTCATACGGGTGCTAAACTCCCACGTTTTGTAACCTATTTTGCTCGTGTTTGTGTAGGCGAGCCTTAGCCCATGACCCCAACGACTGCTGTCCCCGTTAAATTGGCCGATGCCATCCGCGCCCTCGCTATGGACGCAGTCCAGCAGGCGAACTCTGGACACCCGGGCGCGCCCATGGGAATGGCTGAAATGGCGCAAGCGCTGTTTACCCGCCACTTGCGGCACAATCCGGCCGATCCGGCTTGGGCGAATCGCGATCGTTTTGTGTTGTCGAACGGTCACGGCTCGATGTTGATTTACGCCTTGCTGCACCTGACAGGTTACGACCTGCCGATGGCAGAGTTACAAAAATTCCGTCAGCTGCACTCGAAAACGCCGGGGCACCCCGAGGTTGGCATTACACCCGGCGTTGAAACAACCACCGGCCCTCTGGGACAGGGCTTGGCCAATGCTGTCGGGATGGCGCTTGCTGAAGCTTTGTTAGCCGCTGAATTTAATCACCCTGAACATAGCTTGGTCGACCACCACACCTACGCGTTTGTTGGTGACGGTTGTTTGATGGAAGGGATTTCACACGAAGTGTGCTCGCTGGCCGGCACCTTGCGTTTGGGCAAACTAATTGTTTTGTATGACGACAACGGTATCTCGATCGACGGCAAAGTTGAAAACTGGTTTGCCGACGATACCGCCAAGCGCTTTGAGGCCTATGGCTGGAACGTCGCGCGCGTGGCCGATGGTCACGATGTCTCTGCCGTGGATTTGGCTATCAAGCAGGCTCGCCAGTCCGGCCCGCAACAAGCCCGCCCAACGTTAATCATTTGTCGCACGGTCATTGGCAAGGGTGCACCAACCGTTGCGGGCACCGACAAAGTTCATGGTGCTCCGTTGGGCGCAGCTGAAATCGCTGGCACTCGTGCTGCGATTGGCTGGCCGCATGCACCTTTCGAAATCCCAGAAACTGTTTATCAGGGGTGGGATCAACGCGGTGTCGGGGCGCAGGTTCAAGCCGTTTGGCAAAAAGGTTTTGATGCTTACGCGGCAAAGTTTCCGGCGCAGGCGCACGAGTTTACGCGTCGCATGCGAGGCGAATTACCCGCTGATTTTGCCAACGCCGCACAACAGCTTTTAAACGCCACCAACGACAAAGCTGAAACCGTGGCCTCACGTAAAGCCTCGCAGCAAGCCATCACGGCTTTGGTTGAATTATTACCCGAGATGCTAGGTGGTTCTGCTGACCTGACCGGATCGAACTTTACCGACTGGAAAGGCGTGGCCCCAGTGCGTGCTGGCGCCACAGGCGTTCAGTTTGGCCGACATATCAATTACGGTGTACGCGAATTTGGTATGGCGGGCATCATGAATGGGATGGCTTTGCATGGCGGCTATTTGCCCTTTGGCGGAACATTCTTGACGTTCTCTGATTATTCACGTAACGCGTTGCGTATGGCGGCGCTGATGAAGCAACGTGTCGTGCATGTGTTTACGCACGATTCAATTGGTTTGGGTGAAGATGGCCCCACCCATCAGTCGATTGAACATGCCAGCAGCCTGCGCTTAATTCCTAATTTATCCGTATGGCGCCCGTGCGATACCGTCGAAACTACGGCGGCCTGGCTGGCAGCAGTGAGTCGCCCGAGCAGTATCGGGATGGCTGTGCATGCGGGCGGCCCGACTGCCTTGCTGTTGTCGCGTCAAAACTTGCCGTTTGTCGCGCGTAGCGCCGAAACCTTAACGCACGTGGCACGTGGCGGTTATGTGTTGCAAGAGGCCGCCAACGCAAAGGCTGCGATCATTGCGACAGGCTCAGAAGTTGCGATTGCGATCGATGCACAAAAACTCTTGGCCGCCGAGGGTATTGCGGTGCGTGTGGTTTCGATGCCATGCACAGATGTATTTGATCAGCAAGACGCGGCCTGGCGCGCGTCGGTGTTGCCCAAAGGGATGCCTCGTGTCGCTGTCGAGGCTGGGGTCACAGGCTTATGGCACAAGTATGTTGGGCTTGACGGTGCGGTGATTGGCATTGATACCTACGGTGAATCAGCACCCGCTGGAGCGTTATTTAAGCATTTTGGCATGACGGCAGAAAAAGTCGCGCAGGCCGTTAAAAATCTTTTGTAAATTTCAAATAATCAGGAGCTCGACACATCATGACGATTCGCGTTGCTATTAACGGCTATGGCCGTATCGGCCGTAACATTTTGCGTGCCCACTACGAAGGTGGTAAAAAGCACGACATTCAAATCGTCGCCATTAATGATTTAGGCGATCCTAAAACCAATGCTCACTTAACCCAATACGACACCGCCCACGGCAAGTTTTCGGGCACAGTTGGTGTTGAGGGTGATTTCATGGTGGTCAATGGCGACAAAATTCGCGTATTAGCCAACCGCAACCCAGCTGAGTTGCCTTGGGGCGAACTCAAGGTTGACGTCGTGCTCGAGTGCACGGGCTTCTTTACGACTAAAGAAAAAGCTTCGGCGCATATTAAAGGCGGCGCTAAAAAAGTCATCATTTCAGCCCCAGGTGGTAAAGACGTTGATGCAACGATTGTGTACGGCGTCAATCATGGCGTGCTGAAAAGCTCAGACACCGTGATCTCAAACGCATCTTGCACCACTAACTGCCTGGCTCCTTTGGTGCAGCCTTTGCACGAAGCCCTGGGCGTGGTGACTGGTCTGATGACAACGATTCACTCTTACACCAATGATCAAGTGTTGACCGACGTTTATCACGAAGATTTGCGTCGTGCGCGCTCGGCCACGATGAGCATGATCCCCGCTAAAACGGGCGCTGCGGTGGCCGTGGGTTTGGTGCTACCTGAACTCAATGGCAAGCTCGATGGCTTTGCGATTCGCGTGCCCACCATCAATGTGTCGCTCGTTGACCTGTCGTTTATTGCTAAGCGCGACACCACCGTCGACGAAGTCAACGCGATCCTTAAGACTGCTTCTGAAGGCAAGCTCAAAGGCATTTTGACGTATCAAACTGAACAACTCGTTTCGGTTGACTTCAATCACAATCCAGCCTCAAGCAATTTTGATGCAACCCTGACCAAAGTGTCGGGTTCGTTAGTTAAGGTTTCGTCTTGGTATGACAATGAGTGGGGCTTTAGCAACCGTATGCTAGACACCACGATTGCATTGATGACGGCAAAATAATCGCCAGTAAGCAAAGAGGCCCTTCGGGGCCTCTTTGCTTAAGGGGTACCTGAAACAAGTGCATATTGTCTAGTACGCTTTGCATGTTTGGTGACCGATATTTTTTGTTCTCTTTGTGTTGGATTTTATGACGACTGTTCAAACTCTCTCTGCGCTGGCTCAGGCCGGCAAGCTTGCTGGTAAGCGCGTGTTCATTCGCGCTGACTTGAATGTACCGTTTGATGACGCGGGCAGCATCACCGAAGACACGCGTATTCGTGCCACTGTCCCCGGTATTCGTCTGGCGCTAGACGCCGGTGCCGCCGTGATGGTGACGTCTCACTTGGGGCGTCCGACCGAGGGCACGCTCAACCCCGAAGATTCACTCGCGCCAATTGCCAAGCGTTTGTCTGAGTTAATGGGGATGCAGGTGACCTTGTTGCAAAACTGGGTCGACGGTGTGACGGTTGCACCGGGCCAGGTTGTGTTGCTTGAAAACTGTCGGGTCAACAAGGGCGAAAAAAAGAATGACCCCGTTTTGTCTAAAAAAATGGCTGCGTTATGCGATGTGTATGTCAACGACGCGTTTGGGACCGCGCATCGCGCCGAGGCGACCACGCACGGCATCGCTCAGTTTGCGCCCATTGCCTGCGCAGGCCCGTTGCTGCAGGCAGAGCTCGAAGCCTTGGGGCGTGCCTTGCTTGCGCCTAAGCGCCCGTTGGTGGCGATTGTGGGTGGTTCCAAGGTCTCGACCAAGTTATCGATTTTGCAGTCGTTGGCAGATAAGGTGGATCAGTTGATTGTGGGCGGCGGCATTGCCAACACCTTTATGTTGGCCGCAGGCTTGCCGATCGGCAAGTCGTTGGCCGAGCCTGAACAATTGGATCAAGCCCGTGCAGTGATGAAAAAAATGCAAGAGCGTGGTGCGGCTGTGCCAATCCCTACAGACGTGGTGTGTGCGAAAGAGTTTTCGGCGCAGGCTCAGGCGACGACAAAGTCAGCCAAAGACGTATCGGCAGACGATTTGATTTTGGATATTGGGCCGCAGACCTCGACGCAGTTAGCTGCGATCTTAAAGCAGGCAGGCACCATTGTTTGGAACGGCCCCTTGGGTGTGTTTGAGATTGACGCCTTTGCGAATGGCACCGAAGTTGTGTCGCACGCGATTGCTGATTCTGCAGGGTTTTCGATTGCAGGGGGCGGTGACACGCTGGCTGCGATTGCCAAGTTTGGGATCACCGAGAAGGTTGGCTACATCTCGACTGGGGGCGGTGCTTTTTTAGAGTTCTTAGAGGGCAAGACCTTGCCGGCCGTTGAGATTTTGCAACAGCGCGCGGCTGGTTAAAGCGCCGTAGCGGGCACCCTGAGCTGAGGGTGCTTGGCGCGATTAATCAACAATAAAAAGCGTCGCCCCGGTCGCGGTGGATGACTGATGCGGTTCGGCATGATCCGCGACTTGATAGCTGGTGCCAGGCGTCAAGTCAAAATGCCGGCCGTCTTTTAGCTCGGTATGTAATGTGCCGGTCAGGCATAACAAGATATGGCCTTTTTCGCACCAGTGGTCTGCCAGATACCCCGCACTGTACTCAACCATACGCACGCGAATTGCACCGAACTGGCGTGTGCGCCAGAAGGCTTTACCGGTGGTGCCAGGATGTTCAGTGACTTCAACGCTTGACCAGTCTGTTGTGCCAAACGGGATATTGTTAATTTGCATAATAGCTCTCGAGTTTTAATCGTTTTAGCTTCATTGTGAAAGGGTGTCCACCCATTTGGTGAGGCTTCGCAGGATGATAGCCGCAAGGCGACCCGCAAACTTGCGCGGCACCCGAGCAGTAATAAGTAAATCACTTATCAGTCGTTTAAGAAATATAGGACGTATCTTAAACTTCCAGTCCGAACCCGCCAAGCGGGCGTAATCAAACTGGAAAAAGATGCTTGCCCCGATTACAAAACGCCCCGATTATGTTTTAGAAGCGACCGGCTTAGGTTTGCAGTATGGCCAGTCAGCGCCGCTGCTGCAGGGTCTTGATCTGACCGTGGCTGCTGGCGAAATCGTGGCGATTTTAGGCCCAAGTGGAGTCGGTAAATCCAGCCTGCTTCGCGTACTAGCGGGGTTACAGCGGCCCAGCGAAGGTGTGGTGTTGGTTGATGGACAGCCGCTACTCACAACCCACCCTCGTGTGGCGATGGCCTTTCAGGATCCCAGCCTGTTGCCGTGGCTGACGCTTGAAAACAATGTCGGCTTTGGACTCGATTTTAAGCATCAGTCGCGCCTGACTGCTGACGAGAAAAAGCATCGTATCGATGTCGCAATTCGTGAAGTCGGTTTAGAGCATGCGCGGTCGCTGATGCCCTCAGAGTTATCGGGTGGCATGGCGCAACGTACCGCACTTGCGCGCTGCGTGGCCCGACAGCCCGAGGTGATTTTGCTTGACGAGCCGTTCGGTGCGCTCGATGAGGTCACTCGCACCGCCATGCAAAAGCTCTTGTTGACCTTGCGTGATGATCTCGGGACGGCCGCAGTGCTCATTACCCACGATATTGACGAGGCCTTGCAAGTGGCCGACCGCATTGTGTTGTTAGGTGGTGCGCCTGCCCATTGCGTGGGCGAGTGGCACCTTGCGTACTCTCAGCCGAGAGACGATTTAGTCGAAGAGCTCGGCCAGCTGCGCATTGAAATTTTACGCACGTTGCAACGTGCGTTACACCCAAAGCCCGCGGTAACGCCGGCGCCTCATGCCTTAAAGGACTTAGTCGATGTGTCTTGAACATGTCTCGCGCCGCGAGATGCTTAAATTAGCAAGTTTGTTTACAGCTGCGGGTGCTGCGCCGTTGTTATCTGCCTTTAATGCTCAGGCGCAACCTGCTGCCAATAGTCCGGTGCGCATTGGTTATTTGCCGATTACCGATGCGGCGCCGCTTTTAGTGGCGCACAACAACGGTTTCTTTAAAGATGCGGGCGTCGAGGTTGAAAAACCCACCATGCTGCGAAGTTGGGCCCAACTGGTTGAAGCCTTTATAGCCGGTCAGGTCAACGTTGTGCACCTGTTGTCGCCCATGACAGTCTGGGCGCGTTTTGGTAGCAAGGTGCCGGCCAAGATCGTTGCCTGGAACCACGTTGGCGGTTCAGGTTTGACGGTGCTGCCAGAGATTAACGAGCTTAAAGCTTTAGGTGGAAAAACGGTTGCGATTCCGTTTTGGTATTCGATCCATAACGTGGTGTTGCAGGCCATGCTTCGCGACGCAGGCTTAGAGCCCGTGTCGCGTAAACAAGGAGGGCAGCCCGCAGCCAACGAAGTTAACTTAGTGGTGATGGCGCCGTCAGACATGCCACCGGCCTTAGCGTCGCGTAATATCGCCGGCTATATCGTGGCTGAACCATTCAATGCGTTGGCTGAAACCATGGGTATCGGTAAGGTGTTGCGCTTTACCGGTGATGTCTGGCGCAATCATGCCTGCTGCACAGTGTTTATGCACGAACGTGATCTTGAGCAGCGCCCCGAGTGGACGCAAAAGGTCGTCGATGCGATTGTGCGCGCTCAGTTGTGGATTCGCGATCATCGTGCCGAGACTGCGCAACTGTTATCCAAAGAAGGCGCCAACCGCTACACGCCACATGCGTTGCCGGTGCTCAATAAGGTTCTGTCTCCTGCGGCAAGCGATCGCCAGGGCTATCTGTCTTCTAAGGCGATTCGCCATGCCGACTGGCAAGACCAGCGGATTGATTTTCAGCCTTATCCTTATCCTAGCTATACCGAAGAGCTAGTCGCCCGCTTACAAAATACGGTGATCGAGGCAGACCGCGGTTTTTTGACGACGCTAAATGGCAAGGCGGCCGCCTCGCAGTTAGTTGACGATCGCTTTGTGAAGCGCGCGATCGAGGCTGTAGGTGGAATGACAAAGTTTGGGCAGGCCCCTGGCTACCTGCGCAACGAAGTGATCGAGGTCTGATGTCAGCGCAACAAACACAGCACGCTAGTCTGCGTGCGCTGCAGGGTTTGGCTGGTATTTTTTTGTTGCTCGGGCTCTGGTGGTTATTCACCGTGCCGTTTTCAGCTTCGGGTTCGATGGGTCAACGTTTTGCGCCCGGGCCCTCGCTGCTGACCCTCGCCTCTATGCTGCAAGGCGGCGAGATATGGTTTCATATCGCAGTCAGTTTGCAGCGCGTGGCGGTTGGGCTTGGGTTGGCATTGCTGATTGGTGTGCCACTTGGCTTGCTGCTAGGAGCGTCTGCGGGTGCAAATGCAACCCTATCGCCCGCGTTTCAGTTTCTACGGATGATCTCGCCCTTGTCATGGATGCCAATTGCTGTGATGGCGTTTGGCGTGGGCGACAGACCCGTTTATTTTTTACTGGCGTTTGCCGCCGTGTGGCCCATCATGCTCAACACGCTCGCTGGCGTGCGTCAGCTTGATCGACGCTGGCTGCAGTTGTCTCAAAGCTTATCCGCAACGGGTTGGGAAACTTTAAAAGGTGTCGTGATTCCCGGCGTTTTAGGGCACGTGTTGACAGGGACACGGTTGGCTATTGGTATTGTCTGGATTGTATTGGTGCCCTGTGAAATGCTGGGGGTGTCTGCAGGCTTGGGCTACTTTATTTTGGATACGCGTGATCGCCTGGCGTATCACGAGTTGATGGCAACGGTGGTGTTGATTGGTTTGTTAGGATTTTTGCTCGACACAGCCTTTCGCAAGCTGTACGAGTTCTGGAGTAAAAGCCGTTAGTCGGTGTGATCAAAGAAAAAGTTTAGACGCGGTCCAGAATAAACCGGCTGATAACAGCATCGCTGCCGGTAAAGTTAAAACCCAGGCTGTCAGAATCGTACGCACGGTGCTTTGGTGCAGACCACTTTTATTGGCTACCATGGTGCCCGCTACGCCCGAAGATAAAACGTGCGTGGTAGAGACCGGCAAGCTATATAAGTTGGCAACGCCTATTGCCAAAACAGCGGTGACCTGTGCACTCATGCCTTGCGCATAAGTCATTCCCTGTTTGCCGATTTTTTCACCGACAGTTTTAACCACCCGTTTCCAGCCGATCATCGTGCCTAGACCCAAAGAGAGGGCGACCAGAAAAATCACCCAAAAAGGTGAGTATTCAGTCGTAGCAACCAAATCTTTACGCAGTTTTTGTAAGTCAGATTTTTCACGCGCAGGCAAACCAGGTAAAGCCGTCACTTTTCGGGCGGTGTCGTCCAGACAGAGCAGATAGCGGCGAACTTCGATACGTTTTTCTGCGCTGAGCGTGTCGTAGTCGCGTACGCCTTCCAAGGCTTTGCGCAGGGCGGTAATGGTCGCGACGGTGGTTGCGGGATCGCAGCGATATACCTTAGGCAAATCGTGCAAGCGATCGGCTTTGTCGAGCGCTAAAAATTCGCCCAGCGTTTGGGTGTTACGTCCGTAAAAATCACTCAGATGTAAGGCCGCGTCGTAAGACCGTTTAATTTCGTAGGGCGTGGCGTTGACGTCGAGTACGAACTTTGCCGGTACGATGCCAATCAAGACCAGCATGATCAGCCCGATTCCTTTTTGTCCGTCATTTGAGCCGTGCACAAAGCTCATCCCCATCGCCGACAAAATCAGCACGACGCGATCCCAGAAGGGCGGGCGTTTTTTGTCAACCAGCTCTCGGCGCTGGCTGGGGGTGACGTGCATTTTTGAAAGCGGCAGCCAGTATTTCAGTAAGATTAAGAGCAGGCCAGCGATTAAAAAACCGGCTAGGGGTGAGGCAACGAGCGACATCCCGATCTCGATTGCTTTTCGCCAGTTCACGCCTTCACTGAGAGGGGCTTGCGTGACCCAGGCGTTTGCTAACCCCACGCCCAAGATTGAACCGATCAAGGTGTGCGAACTCGAGGCAGGAATCCCAAGATACCAGGTGCCGAAGTTCCAGGCGATGGCCGCGGTCAACATCGAAAACACCATCACTAAGCCGCGGCCCGTATCGACATCAAGCAAGAGCTCGACGGGCAGCAAATGCACAATGGCGTAAGCCACCCCAACGCCGCCGAGTAGTACGCCTAAAAAATTAAAAATGCCTGAAGAGACGACGGCCAGCTGCGCTGGCATCGCTTTGGTATAGATCACCGTGGCAACTGCATTGGCCGTATCGTGAAAACCGTTGATAAATTCGAAGGCTAAGACAAAGGTCAGAGCGAGGATCAGACTGATTGTGACCCAGGGCGTGAGTCCGGTAAAAAGATCAAGCATGAGGTAACCGGCAGTGAGAGTGTGTGTATATTACTTGTAATAATCTATTCATACAGGCTGGGTGAGGGTGAAATGTCGATACCGTGCTGACTCACAGGGATTTTTACAGAAGAGGGATAAAATAGAGGGTTATCTGAGCTTAGGAAAGCGTAATGAGCCAAGCGGTAAGCACAAGGGATGGTCTGCAGTGTGTATTGAGCCAGTGCAGGCAGCTATTTGAGGGTCTGGCTCAGGCACCACGCAACCGCGGCTTCGTACTAGGGTGCTGCGCGGTGCTGTTCAGTGCTGTCAGCCTGGCCCAAGGTGCTGCGGGTGCGCCGCCTGCTCTTCCGGTGTCAGTGATTCAGGCCACGCCGACCACGTTGCCCAATATTCTCGAGATTACCGCGCAGGCTGAGGGTGCCAAAGAGACCGAAGTGCGCGCGCGAGTGGGTGGTATTTTAGTCAAACGCCTGTATGAAGAAGGCCGACCGGTGGCTGCAGGCCAGCCATTGTTTCAGCTCGATCCCGAGCCTTTTAAAAATGCGTTAGATGAGTCGCAGGCGCGTGCGAAACAAACTGCACGCGAAGCGGCACGGCTAAAAGGACTGTTCAATCAGCAGGCGGTCAGCCGCAAAGAATTTGACGATGCGACCTCCGCCAATGAGGTTGCGCAGGCAAACCTAAAAACTGCACAGTTAAACCTAACCTGGGCAACAGTCACCGCTCCGGTGTCGGGTATTTCTGGTCGCGCTCAGCGCTCGGAAGGCAGCTTAATTCAAACGACGCTTGAGGGCAGTCTCCTCACCGCCATTTATCAAATCAATCCAATTTGGGTGCGGTTTGGTTTGTCAGCAAGCGACACGGCGCGGTTGCCTGGCGGGCGCCTGGATCCTGAGCAAAAGACTGACGTCGAGCTGCTCTTGCCAAACGGCCAGGTGTATGACCAGCCGGGCCAGTTAAATTTCTTATCCATGTTTGTTGACCCTAAACTAGGTACGCAACAAATGCGCGCCGAGTTTCTTAACCCAGCAAACAAGATTTTGCCGGGGCAGTTTTTAAAAATTCGACTCACCACGGGTCGGCAAGAAAACGTATACCTGGTGCCTCAGGCCGCGGTGATGCAAAACGAACGTGGCTTTATGGTCTGGACCGTTGGTGCAGACAATAAGGTCGTGGCGACCCCCTTAAAGATGGGTGCCTGGTCTGGCAAAAACTGGATCGTCCTTTCGGGCCTGAAACCCGGCGATCGTGTGGTGGTGGATCAGATCATTAAGATTCGGTCCGGAGCAACCGTGGTGCCTACCGTGATACCGCTTGAGCAACCCGCCCCTGCAGCAACTGCCAGAGACGGAAAATGAGTTTCTCTAGTTTTTTTATCAATCGGCCGATTTTCTCGTCAGTCATTTCGATCACGATCGTGATCGCAGGCTTAATGGCTGCGCGTGGTTTACCAATCGCCCAATACCCCGAGATCGCACCGCCCACGGTGATTATTACCGCCAACTACCCAGGCGCTTCCGCTGAAACCCTGACTCGTACGGTGGCCGGGCCGATTGAAGAGCAGCTCTCTGGTGTAGAGAATTTGCTTTATTTCAATTCGACGGCTCAATCAAATGGCACGCTGACGATTACGGCTACCTTTGAAGTTGGCACCAATATTGATATCGCAACGGTAAACGTCAATAACCGAGTGAAGATTGCCGAGCCGCGACTGCCCGATATCGTGCGCCAATACGGCGTCACTGCTCAGAAACGTTCAAACGACATCTTGTTAGTCGCGGCCCTGACAGCGCCCGATAACGAGTTTTCGGCACTGTATCTATCGAACTATGCGCTGATCAACGTGTTAGACGAGCTCAAGCGTTTGCCCGGCGTCGGAGACGCGCAGATTTTAGGGGCAAAAGACTATTCAATGAGGATTTGGCTCGCGCCCGATCGGATGGCACAACTTGGTGTCACGACGACCGATATTGCCAATGCGGTCTCGGCGCAAAACAAACAGAACGTGGCCGGTAAGATCGGACAAGAGCCTGCGCCGCAAGGGCAACAACTGGTATACACCGTGACGGCAAAAGGGCGCTTGGTGACGCCCGAACAGTTTGGCGATATTGTGCTTCGCTCGAGCGGTCCGAGCGGAGTCTTGCGTTTAAAAGACGTCGCGCGCGTTGAGTTAGAGGCTGCTAACTACGATGCGTTTACAACGTTGGTGGGCAAACCTACCGCGATTGTCGCGATCTTTTTACAGTCGGGTGCAAATGCGCTAAGCGTGGCCGACCGTGTGCGTAAAACAATGGAGGGTGTCAAGCAAAAATTTCCACCCGGCATTGATTATGTGATCCCCTTTGACACCACAAAATTTGTCAACGCATCGATTAAAGAAGTGGTCACCACACTTGTCGAAGCGATGTTGCTTGTCGCGCTGGTGGTTTATGTTTTTTTGCAAAACTGGCGCGCCACGGTGATCCCTTTGATTGCCGTACCGGTGTCCTTGATTGGTACGTTTGCGGGTTTGTGGCTGTTCGGCTTTTCAGTCAACACCTTAACCCTGTTTGCCATGGTGTTGTCGATCGGGATTGTGGTGGATGACGCGATTGTGGTGCTTGAAAACGTTGAGCGCCTGATGGCTGAGCGTCACATGGCCCCGAAAGAGGCGGCGCTTGAGGCGATGCGCGAAGTGTCTGGCGCCGTGGTGGCGATTGTGTTGGTGTTGTCGGCGGTCTTTATTCCTGTGGCGTTTTTGGGCGGAATCGCAGGCAAGCTGTATCAGCAGTTCGCAGTGACAGTTGCGCTTTCAGTGGTGTTGTCGGGCGTGGTGGCGTTAACGTTAACGCCTGCACTGTGCGGGGTGTTGCTTAAACCTACGCACGGCGAGCCCAAGGGGTTTAGATGGTTTAACCGAGCCTTCGGTGCGCTGACAAACACTTACACCAAGATTGTCGAGATCACGCTGCATCACCGTATCATCGGTGCCTCGGTCTTTGCTGCGGTGATTGTTGGCTCGATTGTTTTATTCAGAGTGGTGCCGGGCGGGTTCGTACCACCAGAAGATCAAGGGTATTTAATTAGCGCGTTAGTCTTGCCCGATGGCGCAAGTCTGCAGCGTACGCAAAAAGCGGGCGAGTCGTTCCAACAAAAACTGGTGGCAGACCCGGCGGTTGCGCGTGTGTTCGTGATTGCGGGCAATGACATTATTGGTGGTGGTTTAAAGACCAATGCGGGTACGATTTTTATTCCGCTCAAAGACTGGGATCAACGAGAAGCCAGTGCCGAGCAACTGGCCAAGAAGTTTACCGGTATGGGGATGGGCATGCCAGACGGGATGGCTCTGGTCTTTAATCCGCCACCCATTCGTGGCTTGGGCTCTGCCGGTGGCTTCGAGTTCTACGTGCAGTCTAAAGTGCAACCTTCACCCCAGCAGTTGGCGCAGGTGGTTGGCACGTTTACCGAGGCCTTGCG
>CAMCZQ010000064.1 GCA_945887835.1 Bordetella parapertussis
TTCACGACTGACGTTCATCGCGTCACTGGCACAGCGATTTTTATGACAGGCTCGACCGACGGCGTACCTTCAGCTTTGTTCCATAATCTTAAACATAATCAGATTTTGCATGAACGGGTTGTCCTCATGACAATCAAAACTGCTGACTCGCCCTTTGTTAAAAATTCTAACCGTGTCCAAATCCAAGACCTTGGCGAAAACTTTAGCCGCATCATCGTGACGTACGGCTTTATGCAAAACCCCGATGTGCCGCGCGCTCTGGCACTTTGTGAAGCACAAGGTATGAGTTTTGACATGATGTCGACCACTTTTTATCTGGCGCGCGAAACCGTTGTGCCAGCTGCAAAAAGCAGTTTCAATTTTATGCGAGCTCAAATTTTTAGGCTGATGTCTAAAAATGCAACAAGCTCAACAGACTTTTTTAAAATCCCAGCCAATCGCGTGGTTGAGTTAGGTACACAGATCGTGATTTAACCACCTATTCTTTCGCTAAAAAGTACACTATGTCATCCACATACTTAGAGTTTCGTAGCGACAATTGTGGGCGCGCCGCGCCCGAGTTAATTGAGGCCTTGGTGCAAGCCAATGTTGGCTCTGTTCTCGGCTATGGTGGCGACGAAATCACAAAACAGTTAAATGCGAAGTTCAGCACCTTGTTCGAGCAACCGGTGCAGGTATTTCCAGTGCCCACTGGTACGGGTGCAAACGCCCTCGCGTTAGCCGCAGTCGGCACACCTTTTGGCGCAGTCTATTGCAGCCCTGAGGCCCACATCAATACCTCAGAATGCAATGCGACGAGTTTTTTTGGTGGCGGTTTAAAGGTCACGTCTGTCAGTGGTGTAAACGGTAAAATTGATCCCATCGCCTTTGAAGTTGCCATTCTAAATTCGGGCAAAGGTCAGGCACACAAAAACCAACCTGAGGCTGTGAATTTGGTACAAGCCACCGATATGGGCGCGGTCTACTCTGTATCTGAAGTCAAGGCCATCAGCACCATTGCACATGCCAACGGCTTAGTCGTTCATATGGATGGCGCACGTTTTGCCAACGCGCTAGATACCTTAGGCTGCTCGCCCGCCGAATTGACCTCAAAAGCAGGTGTCGATCTTTTATCCTTTGGCGTCACAAAAAATGGTGGTCTGCTGACAGACGCGATTGTGGTTTTTAATCCGGCAGTCGCAAAAAACATTGGCTTTCATTTGCGTCGCGCAGGCATGATCTGGTCAAAGATGCGCTTTGCCTCAGCTCAAGTATTGGCTTATGTCGCTGACGATCTCTGGCTGCGCTTGGCCAAACAATCAAATACGGCGGCGCTTGCAATCGCTCACAACATTGAAAAACTCGAGGGCGTTAAGCTCTTGGCACCTGTACAAGCAAACGAACTTTTTGTACAAATGAGTGCTAGCGCGATTGATCAACTCAGTGCTGCTGGTGTATTGTTTTACCGTCGTGGACCCACGCTCTTTCGCTTAGTGTGTCGCTGGGACACCACCCAAGAAGAGATCGCTCAGTTAATTTTACTGATTGAGCGTTTTAGAAATCATTAAATATAGGTGACACCTTTACTTTTGTCTGTACTAAAGCCTTGCCTCTAAAAATAATAACCAAAGGGACAATCATGCGATTTCAAACAGGTATCTTTTCCGTTCTTTTCGCAGCAATAGGTATCAGCAGCGTCAGTGCAGCGTCTGCGCAAACCTATCCGTCAAAACCGATTCGTATTATTGCTGTCAATGCCGTTGGCTCGGGCGTCGATGCCATCGTACGTAATCTCACAACGGTGCTCACAAAATCGCTTGGGCAGCCCATCGTCGTTGAAAACATCGCAGGCGCGGGCGGCCTAACAGGATCACAAATGTTGGCACGTGCACCCGCTGACGGATACACACTGGCGGCGGTCTCTTCTCAATACACAATCATTCCGCACCTGTACGCAAATCTGGGCTTCGATCCCGACAAAGACATCACGCCGATTGCCTTACTATCGGGTATTCCGATGGTGCTGGTGACGCGCCCCGCGTTCCCTGCCAAGACGGCAGGTGAATTAGCCGAGTTAGCAAGGCGCGAACCGTTCAAATACACACTCTCGTCTGGTGGTGTGGGCAGCGCGCAGCATTTAGCGGGCGAAGAACTCCAGCAACTGGGTCAATTCAAACTCACGCACGTGCCTTACAAGGGGGGTGGCCCCGCCGTACCGGATTTGATTTCAGGAAACGTCGACGTTGGCTTTTTAGCGGTTGCGACCGTGTCGAGCCTTGTCCAGTCAGGCAAACTCAAAGCCTTGGGCGTGAGCACCGGAAAAAGTATAGAACTTCTTGCTCAAGTGCCAGCTGTTGGTCAGTCGATTCCAGGATTTGATGTTGAGCCTTGGTTAGCGCTCATTGCGCCTGCTAACTTACCCAAGGCAGTGACAGAAAAACTTAAAACTGAAGTGGAAGCCGCCATTAAAAGCGAGAGTTTTCAAGCTTTTATTAATCAACAAGGTTCACCACTCAAAGCGATGACCGTCGACGAATTGAAACGATTTTTTGCGGACGAGTCACGCAAGCACGGCGATCTCGTGAAGACGTCGGGTGCAAAACTACAATGAACCACGTCACATAAAGGACCGTTATGAACGATAAAGAACGCTTTGAGTTAGGCACAAAAATCCGACGAGAAGTTTTGGGCGATGAACACGTCAACACAAATCTTGCCAGAAAATCTAACGCTGAATATCAAGAGATCATTACCAAATACGCGTGGAGTGAAGTCTGGTCACGGCCAGGACTGCCCAGGCATACGCGTAGTTTGCTCAATATTGCCATGTTGACTGCGCTCAATCACCATGCAGAACTTGCGCTGCATATGAGATCAGCTAAAAACAATGGTGTCTCGCCTGCAGAGATCCGCGAAGTACTGATTCAAACAGCGGTCTATTGCGGTGTCCCTGCTGCGGCGTCTGCGTTTGCAACCTACAACTCTATTTTTCCGGATGAGCCGGGTGCTGAGTAGTGAGAGAAAGAGCTTCTATGGTTTGTTGACGCATGATGTACTTCTGTATTTTTCCAGTGATTGTCATCGGAAATTCGTCTACAAAACGAATGTAGCGAGGCACCTTGTAATGGGCGATTTGACCTTTGCAAAAGGCGCGTACGTCGTCCTCAGTGACTGACTGCCCCTCTCGTAATTTCACCCATGCGCAGAGTTCTTCGCCATATTTTTCGTCAGGTATACCGATCACCTGTACGTCTTGAATATGCGGGTGGCTGTATAAGAACTCCTCAATTTCACGTGGATAGATGTTCTCTCCACCGCGAATAACCATGTCCTTTAGGCGCCCGACGATATTGACATAAGCTTGATTGTCCATCACCGCCAAGTCACCCGTGTGCATCCAGCCTGCAGCGTCAACGGCCTCGCGGGTTTTCTCTTCGTCGTTCCAATAACCGAGCATCACAGAGTAGCCGCGTGTACAAAACTCGCCAGTGACACCGCGAGGGACCACGCGTCCATCGGTATCGACGATTTTGATTTCGACGTGCGGCTGTACCCTGCCGACCGTCGAGACTCGGCGCTCTAGCGGATCGTCTGTGGCGCTCTGCGTGGAGACTGGCGATGTTTCGGTCATGCCGTAGGCAATGGTGACCTCTTTCATGTTCATTTCGGCTTGCACCCGTTTCATGACCTCGACTGGGCAGGGCGAGCCGGCCATGATGCCTGTGCGCAAACTACGCAAGTCATACTGAGCGAAGTCCGGGTGCTCAAGCTCGGCGATGAACATAGTGGGGACGCCGTAAAGGGCGGTGCACTTCTCTTGTTGCACCGCTTTCAGCACAGCGAGTGGATCAAAGGCCGCACTCGGATACACCATGGTTGCTCCGTGTGTCAGACATCCCAAATTGCCCATCACCATTCCAAAGCAGTGATAAAGAGGCACCGGAATACACAGCTTGTCTTGATCGGTCAGTTTGATTGCCTCAGCAACGAAATAGCCATTATTGAGAATATTTTGGTGGGTGAGGCAGGCGCCTTTGGGCTGACCCGTCGTCCCAGAGGTGAACTGGATATTGATGACATCGTCAAATTGCAGCTGTGCGCCCAAGGTCTCGACACGCGCGACGTCTGCGGGCTGAGCCAGCGCACTGATATCGTCAAAATTGAACATGCCCGGTGTTTGAGATGTACCCAAGCGAATGACGTGTTTGAGTTCTGGCAATAAACGGCACTGCAACGTACCGGGCTTGGCGCTCGAGAGCTCAGGCGCCAAGTCAGTCAAGATTGCCAAGTAGTCCGTGGATTTCAAGGCGGGCGCGAGGACAAGCGCCTTGCAGCCGACTTTGTTCAACGCATACGCCAACTCAGCGCGACGATAGGCCGGGTTGATGTTAACCAGAATGAGTCCCACTTTAGCGGTTGCAAATTGTGTCAGAACCCATTCTGAACAGTTTGGCGCCCAGATGCCCACGCGCTCGCCTGGCTCGAGTCCGAGTGCCAGAAAACCAGCGGCCAAGGCCCGCACGCGGGCACCCAGTTCTTGCCAAGTCCACCGAATGCCCTGGTCAACCACCACCAGAGCGTCTTGTAGCGCATACGTCGTTGCCGTTTTGTCAAAGGCTTGTCCAATGGTGTCACCAATCAATCGCGTACTGCTGGCGCCATGGTCATACGAAGGCTGCGCTGCCTGAGTTTTCACTTCGGTCATGTTGCCTCTCTTTGTTTGTGACACTTTTCGATAATCACATTTTCTTTTAGATAAGTCTAGTACCGTTCTACAAAGTGCATACAAAAAGGGCTAGTGTCTTGTGAACACTAACCCTTTGATATAACTGGTCGGAACGGAAGGATTTGAACCTTCGACCCCTTGCACCCCATGCAAGTGCGCTACCAGGCTGCGCTACGCCCCGAAAGAGGGTAAGTATAGCAGAGCCGACGCTACCTAAGGTCAAGTTGCCCAGTCAGAGCCGTGGGTGCACTTGCGTGCGCCAGCAACTCTTGCACACTGTGCAACTCAGCTCTTAAGGACTGCAGTTCGGCAGCTGTTAG
Source organism: Bordetella parapertussis (assembly GCA_945887835.1). GTDB lineage: Bacteria > Pseudomonadota > Gammaproteobacteria > Burkholderiales > Burkholderiaceae_B > Zwartia > Zwartia parapertussis_B. The sequence goes on from CAMCZQ010000064.1 coordinate 5,026, forward strand.
GCGCACAGCGGCGTCTGGGTCTTGAGGCGTTTCACGCCCGTCACTTAAACGATTGCGTGCTCCACTAATTGTGAAGCCCTGCTCATAAAGTAGCTCTCGAATCTTACGAATCAGCAACACTTCATGATGTTGGTAATAGCGGCGATTGCCGCGCCTTTTGACGGGCTTTAACTGAGTGAACTCTTGTTCCCAGTAGCGCAGCACGTGCGGCTTGACGCCACACAGATCACTGACTTCACCAATCGTAAAATAACGTTTTGCGGGTATCGGTGGCAAAACGATGGGGGTATCTGAAAGAATCATGTGCCAAGAGAAAACTAAAGAGCGTTAAGTTTCGGTGCGAACACAAAGCAGAGATTGGTTTTATACCTCAGATTGCTGAGCTTCGGGGTGTTCGACAGCGCCTTTTAGTTTTTGACTTGCATGAAAAGTCACGACCCGGCGTGCCGCGATCGGAATGGTTTCACCAGTTTTGGGGTTACGCCCGGGGCGCGGGGGCTTGTTTCGAACCTGAAAATTACCAAATCCCGAGAGCTTGACCGGTTCACCGCGCGACAAAGCGTCACGAATCTCTTCAAAAAACGTATCGACAATATCTTTTGCCTCGCGTTTATTGAGACCTACGCGCTCAAAAAGCAATTCGGCTAATTCAGCCTTCGTGAGGGTACGGGATTCTGCTAACGAATGTTCAAGTGTCATTTTTATTATCCAAGATTCTGGTTTAACGTGAACGGGCCTGGTGCGTACTTTCAAGCGCGGCGCGAATTTTGGATATACACAAATCCACGCGCACCTCATCAAGCGTCACCTCAGTGTCTTGCAACGAGACCCTAAAAGCAAGACTCTTTTCGTGAGTTGCTGTTTTAGCAGGATCGCGCCATAAATCAAAGAGCGCCACATGCTGCACCACAGCAAGACTTGGGTCTGCAGCGATCGTCTGATGGATCGTGTCGAGCAAACTTTGCACCGACTGCTCTGCGGCAACCCATACGGCCAGATCGCGCTGCACCATTGGCTGGCGAGACAGTTCGTGGGTCTCGGGCATCGGTAACACAGCTAAAGACTCAAGCGACACCTCGAATAGCACGGGCGCCGAGGCCAACTCTTGCTGTTGCACCCAGCGCGGGTGCAACTCGCCGAGCCAACCGATGGTTTTTTGCTTAAATTCAATACGCGCGCTTCGTCCTGGATGAAGCAAGCTATGCTGGGCAGGGATGAAACGCAAGTGCGCGGCCTGCGCGCTAAAAAGCACCTCGATATCGCGTTTGACATCAAAGAAATCAACGTTTCGGCTCGCAACGCCCCATTGATCCTCAGTCACTGCGCCCCAGGCCGCCGCCGCCAAAAGTTGCGGCTGACGCACTGAGGCGACGGACAACGGGCCGTCTTGCACAGATAAATCACGCGCATACACTCGGCCGAGCTCAAAGACACGCACGCGTGTTTGCTTGCGGTTCGCGTTGTAGCGAATCGTTGCCACCAAGCCAGGTAACAACGATGAGCGCATCACAGCCAGTTGGCTTGCGATCGGATTTAAGAGTCGAATCGGTTCGGCTTGCCCCAAAAGCTCAACTTCCCAGCTTTGTTCGACAAACGAGAAGTTGATCACTTCTTGATAATCAAGGGCGGCGATCTCTGCGCGGACCGTGTGAGCCGAACGCGTGGTCTCTGGGGTCATCCGCATTTGAGCGGCCGCCAGCGGTGGCACAGCCGGGATACTTTCGAAGCCAATGATGCGAGCGACTTCTTCGATTAGGTCTTCCTCGATCTGGAGATCAAATCGGTAGGTTGGCGGCACAACAATGAACTTATCACCCTCAAGAACGAAGGAAAACCCCAGTCGTGTAAAAGTCTGAGCGACGTCGTCTTGACTCACTTTAACGCCGAGCACACGGTGACAACGTGACAAACGCATCGTGACAGCATCCCGAGTGGGCACGGCCAACTGTTGGTCGTCAATCGGACCCGCCTGACCGCCGCAAATGTCCAGAATCAATTGAGTAATCAGGTCAAGATGTTCGGGAATATTTTCAAAATCAACTCCGCGTTCAAAACGATGGCTGGCTTCAGAATTTAATTTAAGCTTGCGGGCACGACCTGCTATCGCCTGAGGCCACCAAAACGCAGCCTCAACATAAATGCTTGTGGTGTCGAGCGAGACCGCCGTCGAAGCGCCCCCCATGATACCTGCCAGACTTTCGGCTGTTCCTGCGCTTGTAATAATGCCCAGTTGTTCGTTCAGTTCGATGGTCTGATCATTTAACAGCGTGAGTGTTTCTCCGGCACGCGCCCAGCGAACTTCGATGTGTTTCTCGGGCATACGGTCTAAATCAAAGACGTGGGTCGGCCGACCCAGCAGCAGCATCACGTAGTTCGAAATATCAACCAGCGCAGTCACCGAGCGCTGCCCTGCCCGCTTTAAGCGCTCAACCATCCACTCGGGGGTTGCGGCGCGCGCGTTGACTCCACGTACGACCCGCCCCGCAAACCGCCCACATAATTCTGGGGCATGCACGGTGACCGGAATCACTGCAGTTAAGCTCGGCACAAGCACAGGCGTTTTAGGCGGGGTTAACACGGCGCCTGTCAGAGCCGCGACTTCTCGGGCCACGCCTAAAAGCGACAAACAATCGGCGCGGTTTGGCGTCAGTTTTAAAGTAAATAAGGTGTCGTCAAGGTCAAGCGCTTCGCGCAGGCTGACCCCAACTTTGGCCTCGGCGGGCAGCACGAGTAGACCAGCATGCTCTTGCGAAAGACCCAACTCTTTGGACGAGCACAACATACCAAACGACTCAACGCCACGCATCGTGGCCACGCCGATCTTGAGCTCGCCGGGCAAAATGGCGCCAACCGTGGCTAGCGGCACCTTCAAACCCACTGCGGCATTTGGTGCGCCGCACACGATCTGCAAGGGCGCCGCAGCACCCACGTCCACCATACACACGCGCAGTTTGTCTGCGTTGGGGTGTGGCTCGGCACTTTGAATCAAGGCCACTACCACGCCCGAGAAGGCCGGCGCAACGGTCACAGTGTCTTCGACCTCGAGCCCAGCCATCGTCAGCCGATGCGACAATTCCTCCGTAGAAATCGGGGGGTTGACGAGTGTGCGCAGCCAAGACTCAGAAAATTGCATAGTGGACCGTATCGATCTAAAAAATTAATCGTTGAATTGACGTAAAAAGCGCAGATCGCCTTCAAAGAACTGTCGCAAATCATTAACACCGTAGCGCAACATTGTCAGGCGCTCAAGGCCCGAGCCAAAGGCGAAGCCAATGTAACGTTCGGGGTCGAGACCAAAGTTGCGGATCACATCGGGGTGGACTTGCCCTGACCCAGAGATTTCAAGCCAACGGCCTTTGTTGGGGCCCGAGGTAAACATCATATCGATCTCGGCCGACGGTTCGGTGAACGGAAAAAACGATGGCCTGAAACGTAATTCAAGAGCGTCGGTTTCAAAAAAGCAGCGCAAGAAATTTGTATAAACACCTTTGAGGTCTGCGAACGAAATGTTTTCGTCAATCCAAAGGCCTTCAACTTGATGAAACATTGGCGAATGCGTGGCGTCACTATCCACGCGATAAGTGCGCCCGGGTGCAATTACTTTGATGGGAGGCTGATGCATGCGTGCGTAACGCACTTGCATCGGACTCGTGTGTGTGCGCAGCAAAAGTGGCAGGCCTTGGGCGTCGTTGATATCGACGTAAAAGGTATCTTGCATTGAACGGGCTGGGTGATTTTCAGGGTTGTTCAGCGCAGTGAAATTGGTCCAGTCGTTTTCGATCTCGGGGCCATCGGCCACATCAAAGCCGATTGATCTGAAGATCGCCTCAACACGCTGCCAAGTGCGAATCACTGGATGAATCCCACCTTTGCCTCGGCCACGACCGGGCAACGTCACATCGATCGTTTCCGCTGCCAGGCGCGAATCAAGCTCAGCCTGCGCCAGCGCTGCGCGTCGGGCGTTCAGCAGGGCTTCAATCTGTTGTTTGATGGCATTAATACGCGCACCTTCTGTGCGTTTTGCCTCAGGGTCAAGCTTGCCCAACCCTTTCATGAGTTCGGTAAGCGAGCCTTGCTTGCCCAAAAATCGCGCTTTTGCGTTTTCGAGCGCAGCCGCATCAGTGGCCAGTGCAAACTGTGCCCGGGCCTGTTCAATCAGGTCATCGACCGTCTCAGCCATTTTTACAACCTTCGTGAAATCACATCTTTGAAATGCAAACGGAGCCCAACGGCCCCGTTCGCAGATACAACTTGTCCGTACTTAAGCAGCCAACGCTAATTTTGCCTGATTCAATACTGCAGCAAAACCAGCTTTGTCACGCACGGCCATGTCGGCCAAGACTTTACGGTCGAGCTCGATTGAAGCTTTTTTCAGGCCAGCGATAAAGACGCTGTAGGTGACACCGTGTTCACGCACTGCTGCGTTGATACGGGCGATCCAAAGCGCGCGAAACGTACGCTTTTTATTGCGGCGATCGCGATAGGCGTATTGTCCAGCACGCATAACAGCTTGCTTGGCAATACGGAACACATTACCGCGGCGACCGCGATAACCTTTGGCTTTGGCAATAACTTTTTTGTGACGGGCTCTGGCCGTTACACCACGTTTGACGCGAGGCATGTTTTATATCCTTAAGCGAAGGGCATCATGGCTTTAACTGAAGCCACATTTGATTTGTCGACCGCTGCCGACCCGCGTAACTGACGCTTGGTCTTGGTGGTTTTTTTGGTCAAAATATGGCGTTTAAAAGCCTGACCCCGCTTAATTGATCCGCTGCCGCGAACCTCAAAGCGCTTCGCAGCGCTTTTTTTAGTTTTCATCTTAGGCATTTCAGTTCCTGTTACTTAAATTGTGCTCTGTAGGTGCCTGGCATGTTGCTCGAGGCGCGCCCTGCTTTGCGCCTCGACCGCCAGTCTTGTTAACCCAAGATCCACTTATGACTGCGTTTGCTTTTTACTGCTTCTTTTTACTGCTTCTTGCTTACTTCAACTGCTCGTTTTCTGTGCAAGTTATGCAGGAAAGCCCTTGATTATATGACAAATTCTGGTTCTTTGCACGCCCTAAACCAAAAAACGCCTGAAACCGAGCCCAAGTTTGAGCACTGGGCTTAGCAGTCTAAAAATAGCCTAACGAGGCGCTTTAGAAATCGCCGCTCGGTATTGAAACGCCTCAGCGAAATGCGGGACCTCGATCTCTGGCGCACCGGCCAGATCTGCGCATGTGCGTGCAACTCTACGGATTCGCTGTATTGAACGTGCCGACAGGTGGTGCGTTTTGATTGCACTGCCCAGTAGTTTAGCGGCCGCAGGCGTCATCGGGCAGCAAGCCTCTAGCGCACGATCAGGTAAACGGGCATTGACGGTGCTTTGGCGTTTAAGCTGCAGCTCCCGAACGGCTTGAACACGCAGACGCACGCATGAAGAGGCCTCACCGGGCGCCAACTCAAGCCAGGATTCATCGCTCGTAGTCAAAGTCACGAACAGATCGATTCTGTCCATTACCGGACCAGAAAGCCTTTGCTGGTACGCGGCAATTTGCTCTGCGCGACACTTGCAACGACCTTGCGCATGGCCAAACCAGCCGCACGGGCAAGGGTTCATCGCCGCCAAGAGTTGGAAATCGGCTGGAAACTCGACTTTTTGCTTCGCCCGCGCAATGGTCACTGAGAAACTTTCTAGTGGTTCGCGCAAGCCCTCGCGGACCCGACGCTCGAACTCCGGAAACTCGTCTAAAAAGAGAACCCCGCGATGGGCTAACGTTACCTCGCCTGCGCGTGGCGTCGAGCCCCCACCCAAAATCGCCGCGAGCGAAGCCGAGTGATGAGGCGCGCGAAAGGGCCGCTGACCCCAGGCACGATCGCGCACCCCTGCAAAAGCGGCTACCGAGGCGACTTCCAGACACTCTGAAGGGGTCAAAGCCGGCAAGATACCACCCAGACGTTTAGCAAGCATCGTTTTACCCACCCCAGGGGTGCCGGAGAACAACAAGCTGTGTCCGCCGGCGGCCGCCACCTCAAGCGCGCGCCGAGCCATCAGTTGCCCGCGCACCTCTGATAAGCAAGGCAAGTCGTTGAGCCCAGCTGCTGCAACCGAGCCGACAAAGGCAGCAAGCGGTCGCCGCCCGTTCAGGTGTTCGACGACCTCACTTAGGCTGTAAGCACCGAGCACCCGAAGGCCCGGCACATAAGCGGCCTGCTCAGCATTGGCAAGCGGCAATAGCAAACTTGCCTCGGGTTGACTGCGCGCGACAGCCAGCGCAATCGCAATCGCACCATTAATGGGCGCAAGCATCCCCGTCAAAGAGAGCTCGCCTGCGACCACTAACGATGAAAGGCTGGTTTGCTGCGCCCCTTTAGCAGCCTGAGCCGCTAACTCTGGCAGTTCGATTTGCCCTGACACCAACAATACGCCTAAGGCAATCGGCAAATCAAAGCGACCCGACTCTTTAGGGAGTTCGGCCGGCGACAAATTTACTGTCAGTCGCCCCGATGGAAACTCAAAGCCACTACTCAAAATTGCCGCTCTGACGCGTTCGCGACTTTCGCGTACCTCAGCATCCGCAAGCCCCACCATCGTAAAGCTAGGCAATCCGCTGCTTAAGTGTGTTTCAACACGAACAGGGGGCGCGTCCATTCCAAACAATGAACGGCTCATGAGGACTGCTAAAGTCATAGGCTTCTCGGCTAAAAGCCAAAAGTATCGCCCGAGAAATCGCGACTGCCTACCGAGGGATCAGATTGCGCGGCGCGCAAAGTCAGCACGCAAATGCCGTGGGAGTTTAGACCTTCGCGCCTTCAAGCAAGGTCATGCGCTGCTCAAGTTGTTGGACTTGTTCTTCAAGCAGGGTCGCACGTTCTTGCACGCGCTTGAGCATGTCGACCTGGATATCGAACTCATCGCGGGTAATTAAATCCATCTTGTTAAACGCTTGCCCCATAAACCCTTTCACATTGCGCTCGATATCGGCAGCAGGGCTACGCGCAATTAAGTCAGAGACATTTTTTTGAAACTCTTCAAACCAGGCGTTTTTTGGAATCATAGCTTTCTCGACAAACAATAAAATGACATTTAAATTTTACTCCTGCCAAAGGACTGCGCCAAGCCCCTGTACGCACAGTGCACTGAAGCCCTTAGTGATAGAGCGTGGCAGGATTAATCTCGCTGGCACGATTCAAGGCGTTGGCGACTTTAAGACGTAAGGCGTTTGAATGTGCACCCCGGATTTCGCGCTTGACATCAAGCAACTGTTGCGCGTGCATCGAAAAATTCTTTAGCCCAAGGCCTAACAACAAACGAGTCAGCTGCGCGTCTCCGGCCATTTCGCCGCAAACCGCCACTGGTTTGCCTAAGCGTTCGCCAGCGTTAATCGTATTGGCAATCAATCGCAACACCGCCGGATGCAACGGATCGTAGAGCGCCGCAACTTCGTTGTCTGCGCGATCGATCGCGAGCGTGTATTGAATTAAATCGTTTGTACCGATCGACAAAAAATCAAGTGCCTCGGCGAAAGGTTCGATGGCGATCGCGGTTGCAGGCACTTCGACCATCGCACCCACCAACAGGTCGTCGTCGTAGGCTTGGCCTCGCTCGTCAAGTTCTCGCTTCGCTGACGCAATCGCCGCACGCGTCGCATGCACTTCGTGCATATGCGCCACCATCGGAATCAAAATCCGAACAGTGCCGTGAGCCGAGGCCCGCAAGATGGCGCGTAACTGGGTCGCAAACAATTCTGGATGCGCTAAACAATAGCGAATCGCACGTAAACCCAAAGCAGGATTAGTCGCAACGGTTGCCTCGCCATCAAGCGTCTTATCCGCGCCAAGATCAAGCGTACGAATCGTAACGGGACGATGCTGCATCGTTGTCACAACGCTTAAATAAGCCTCGAATTGCTCTTGTTCGGTGGGCAAATCACCACGCCCCATAAACAAAAACTCGCTGCGAAACAGTCCAATCCCCGTCGCACCATTCGCCACGGCCAAGGCCGCTTCATCAGGCAATTCGATATTGGCTTCGAGTTCAATCAGCATGCCGTCCAAGGTCTCGGCCGGAACGTCTTTTAGCAGCGACAACTCGGCGCGTTCGTCTAAATAAAGCTGCTGCAGGCGGCGGTACTGTTCAAGCGCCTGGCGCGAAGGATTCACCAGTATGGTGCCATGTGCGCCATCGACAACAACGATATCGCCGTCACGCACCAGCGTGCGCACGTGTCCTAACGCAACCACGGCCGGCACACCTAAGCTGCGAGCAACAATTGCAGTGTGTGAGGTTGCCCCGCCAAGATCGGTAGCAAAGCCTGCAAACCGCGCGCCCCGCAACCGAATCATGTCGGCCGGCGAGATATCGTGCGCGACGACAATTAAGTGCTCGTCAGCGTCAGCCTCATGGTTAAGCGCCAGGACTTGCTGAGAGCCCGACAACACCTGAAGCACCCGTTCAATCACCTGACGCACGTCTGAGCCGCGCTCACGAAGGTATTCGTCCTCGATGGCTGCGAATTGTTCAGCCAAGATTTGACCTTGTGCCGTGAGTGCCCATTCGGCGTTGTAATGTTTTTCGTCAATCAGCGCCACGGCCTGATCGGCAAGCAATGGATCGCTGAGCAACATGCCATGTACGCTTAACAACGCGGCGAGCTCGCGCGGTGCATCGGCGGGCAGATTCGCGGCCATTTCGTGCATTTCGCGTTGAGTCGTTGCCAAGGCGTTGGTTAAACGACTTTTTTCGGCCTGAATTTGATCTTCAGCGATGCGGTAGTGCGACACCTCAAGAGCGGTTGCACCGAGCACGACTACCCGACCAATCGCATAGCCGCGCGCCACACCCTGCCCATACAGGCACATCATAGGACTGCCCGCCTGGGCGGACTGGGTAAGATTATTGGCCTTCGCCGAATTTGTCATCAAAAAGCGCCTGAATCGCAGTAAGTGCTTGGTCGGCATCTTCGCCCAACGCTTCGATTTTGACTGTGCTACCGATACCGGCGGCAAGCATCATCACGCCCATAATACTTTTTGCATTGACGCGCTGCGCACCTTTTGAAATAAAAATTTCACTACTAAACTGCCCCGCAAGCTGCGTGAGCTTGGCCGCGGCTCGCGCATGTAAACCGAGTTTATTGGAAACAACAATATCTAACTGTGACATAGGCTAAGTAAGTTTGACGCTTGTTAACAGAATGCCTTCAGTCTACACGCAACAACGCATGCGTAGCACCCGCAAGTGCGCTGGTTGCAACATCTTCTAGGCTGCCCTGCCGATAATTAATCGCCCGAAGCAACATTGACGCGTTTACGCCACCGAGCACGCAACAGGGCACCCCAGCCGCTTGAACTAAATGGCTGGCTTTTACTGCAATGTTTGAAGGCGTCGCGCCGGGCAGATCGGTTAAGACTAAAACGCCCTCACCCTGATCCGCCGCAAGCAATTGCTGAGCCAAGTTGGGCGCACAATCTGACGCACATTCATTGGGTAAGATATCGGCAATCACAACGTCTGGCGCGAGACCCAACACGTGTTGGGCACAAGCGGCAAGCGCTGAAGCCAAGGGTACGTGCGCCACGATCACGATTGCAATCATTTTAAGTAGGCGCCACAGCCCGTTCAAGCGCCTGTACAAAAAACTCAGCTACGTTAAAGCCAGTTTGCTCGGTGATTTCAACAAAGCACGTCGGGCTTGTCACGTTGATTTCGGTAACATAGTGCCCGATCACATCGAGGCCCACCAAGAGCAAGCCACGCTTGACCAGTTGAGGCGCGATTTCTCGGGCAATCGCCCAGTCGCGCTCGGTCAAGGGTTGCGCAACACCGCGCCCACCCGCCGCCAAATTGCCGCGGGTTTCTCCGGCAAGCGGAATGCGCGCGAGGCAAAACGGCACGGGCTCGCCACCAATCAGCAAAATGCGTTTGTCACCTTGTTTGATCTCAGGGATATAACGCTGCGCCATAATTGTGCGCGTGCCGTCGTGCGTCAACGCTTCAAGAATGGCGTTTAAATTAGTTTCGTGTGGCGCTAAACGAAACACCCCCGTGCCACCCATTCCATCAAGAGGCTTCACGATGACGTCGTGGTGTTCGGCATGAAACGCTCTTAAGCGATTCATGTCACGCGTGACTAAGGTGGGTGTCGTGAATTTTGCAAACTCGGTAATCGCCAGTTTCTCGGGGTGATTACGAATTGCGGCACCGCTGTTAAAAACTCGCGCTCCTTGCGCCTCGGCATATTCAAGCATGTGCGTGGCGTAGACGTACTCCATGTCAAAGGGCGGATCTTTGCGCATCAAGACTGCAGAGAACCCTTGCAAAGCAACATCTTTTGCAATGGATTCGTCATGCCACCACGCGTGTTCATGCAGATCTGCCATTGGTACAAGACTGATCGGAGTGGCATGCGCAAAGACTTGCCCAGCTTGGATAAATAAACCGCCTTGCAAGACAACACTTATGCGGTGACCGCGAGCGACTAGCGCCCGCATCATCGCCACCGAGCTGTCTTTGTAGACTTTTAAGCTTGGCAACGGATCAATGACAAACAGGACGTGCATCATCAAGCCGCTTCTGCTTTACCTGCAGGCGCTTTTTTACGTGGCGACAATACCATCACCATCTGACGACCTTCGAGCTTAGGCATCGCTTCAACCGAAGCCATGTCGGTCAGATCGTCACGCACGCGCTCAAGGACTCGCATCCCGAGTTCTTGGTGGGCCATCTCACGACCACGAAAGCGCAAAGTGACTTTTGCTTTATCGCCTTCTTCAAGAAAGCGCTTGAGATTACGCAGTTTGACCTGGTAGTCACCTTCGTCGGTGGCAGGTCTAAACTTCACCTCTTTAACCTGAATGATTTTTTGTTTAGCGCGGGCTTCAGCTAAACGCTTTTGTTCTTGATATTTGAACTTGCCGTAATCCATTAACCGGCAAACCGGCGGTTCGGCGTTCGGGGCGATTTCAACTAAATCGACGCCCGCTTCTTCTGCCATACGAACAGCTTCTAGTGTATTGACAATACCTAACTGCTCGCCTTCGATTCCTAGTAAACGCACGTCGGGAACGCGGATGTCACCGTTTATGCGATGGGGTTTTTCTGTTGCGATGTTGACGACTCCTGAGGGTTAGGCCGCCTGCGGTGCAGGCGAGCCAGAATTGCGGCGCAAGGCCACATCTTCGTTTAGCAATGAAGTGAACTGTTCAAAGGGCATGACACCCAGATCCAAGCCACCTCGACTACGCACAGCAACAGTCCCCGCCTGACGCTCTTTTTCACCAACCACCAGAATATAAGGGACCTTCTGCATACTGTGTTCACGAATTTTATAGGTGATTTTCTCACCCCGACAATCAGATTCTACTCTAAAGCCTTGTTTTTTCAGGCTTTGTGTGATTTCTGTTGCATATTCAGCAGTGGATTCAGAGATGCAGCAAACAACCGCTTGCACCGGCGCCAGCCAAGCTGGCAAGGCACCTGCATGATTTTCGATCAACATGCCAATGAAACGCTCGAACGAACCCAAAATCGCGCGATGCAGCATCACCGGTGCAACGCGTTGATCGTTTGCGTCGACAAACTCTGCGCCTAGGCGCTGCGGCATCGAGAAATCAACCTGAATCGTGCCGCACTGCCAATGGCGTCCGATAGCGTCTTTGAGCGTGTACTCAACCTTGGGGCCATAAAAGGCGCCTTCACCGGGTGAGACTTCAAAGTCACAACCTGTGCGCCGCAAGCTTTCCATTAACGCGTTTTCAGCCTTATCCCAGACCTCGTCGCTACCAATGCGCTTTTCGGGCCGGGTTGCGACTTTATACAAAATCTCGGTAAAACCAAAGTCGGCATAAACCTTTTTCAAAAGTGCCGTGTAATTTGCGCACTCATCTTGCATTTGTGCTTCGGTACAAAAGATATGACCGTCATCTTGTGTAAAACCACGCACACGCATCATGCCGTGTAACGAACCTGAGGGTTCATTACGGTGGCACTGACCAAACTCACCATAGCGCAGCGGTAAATCACGGTAAGAGTGCAGGCTTGAATTAAAAATTTGAACGTGGCCTGGGCAATTCATGGGTTTCAAGCCATAGGTGCGATTTTCGGATTCAGTCGTGAACATGTTTTCACGATAGTTATCCCAGTGACCGGTTTTTTTCCAGAGTGACAAGTCAAGAATTTGGGGAGCCTTCACCTCTTGGTAGCCGTTATCGCGATACACGTTACGCATGTATTGCTCAACTTGCTGCCAGATCGCCCAACCCTTTGGGTGCCAAAAAATCAGGCCCGGGCCTTCTTCTTGAAAGTGAAACAGATCAAGCTCACGACCGATTTTTCGGTGGTCGCGAAGCTCGGCTTCTGCAAGCATATGCAGATGCGCGTCTTGGTCGTCTTTGTTGGCCCAAGCTGTGCCATAAATACGCTGCAGCATTTCGTTGTTGCTGTCGCCACGCCAATAAGCACCGGCTAGCTTCATCAGCTTAAACACTTTGAGCTTGCCAGTATTGGGTACGTGCGGCCCACGGCATAGGTCGATAAAGTCGCCTTCGCGGTACAGGCTAATCGTTTCGTTACCTGGAATCGCACCGATGATTTCGGCTTTGTAGTGTTCGCCAATACTCTTAAAGTAGGCGATGGCGTCGTCGCGCTTCCATTCTTCGCGCGTAACGGGTTCGTCCTTTTTGACGAGCTCGGCCATTTTCTTTTCAATGGTGGCAAGATCTTCAAGGGTAAAAGGCCGTCTATACGAGAAGTCGTAAAAAAAACCATTTTCAATCACTGGGCCAATCGTCACCTGCGCATCCGGAAAAATCGCTTTGACCGCATAGGCCAGCAAGTGCGCCGTTGAGTGACGAATCAGCTCTAGCCCTTCGGGATCTTTACCGGTAATTAAGGCAAGTTTGGCGTCTTGTTCAATCAGATGGTTGGTGTCCACCAACTGCGACTGTTCGCCGCGCGTGACACGCCCGCCCAAGGCAG
>CAMCZQ010000065.1 GCA_945887835.1 Bordetella parapertussis
GGCATGGATGTTTTTATAAAAGTCGAAGGCCATCGGTGGCTGATAATGAACCCCGCCAGGGTTCAAACCGGTCTTCAGTACTGCCGCAATTTTTTCGTCTGACCAACTCTTTAAGCCCGTTTCATCCGGCGTTAGATTTCTTGAAACACTGGCACCCCAAGGCCCTTTGAAAATCTGACCACCTGCACCGGTGAACTGATTTTGTAGTTTGCCCTGCTCATCTCTTGGGTTATGGCAATCCATGCAATGCGCAATGTTTACCAAATATTTGCCGTACAAAAGTTGATCCCTCGGGTTGGGCGCGTCAATGACTACCGTAATCGGTGGCCCATAGTTTTCTGGCAGTGAGGCCCGATACTGCGCCGCTGGAACTTTATTTTGAATCGGTGGTTGTGCCCGAAGGTAGGTGATGATGGCGTGCAAGTCTTTGTCAGAAAAGTTTCGATAAAACGATATCGGCATGGGCGGCCCGATCACGCTGTTATCGGGTCGAACGCCTTCGCGAATGGATCTTACTAGCTGTGCGTCGGTCCAACCGCCAATCCCAGTTGCCAGATCGGGGGTAATGTTAGGGGCGTAGACCTTGAACATGGGCTCATCAAAAAGCTGTCCGCCAGATAAGCTTCGTTGAAAGGCCGGGGTCGTTGCTTCGTTTGGTGTTGCATGACAGTTGCCGCAACCAACTAAACCTTCCATGAGGTATTTGCCCCGCAAGAAGCCTTCTGAGTCTTGCGCGCTAGAGATCGGTAAGACAAAAAAGGCGCTGCACAGAGTGCCTAGAATCATCATCGACCAACTGCAGCCAAAGCGTTGAGTCATCATTAACATGATGGCGACTCCTCAAATTTTTATAATTGTTTAAACCCCAACAAAACATAGGCTAAGCTATGTTCAGTATAGTGCAGCCAGTGCTGTTTTTGACCGACGAGTGTACAGCGGCATCAAAACAACTGTACGACGTGGAGAACCGCATAAATGCTGGTGCCCGGGGCCGGAATCGAACCGGCACGCCTTGCGGCGGGGGATTTTGAGGAAACGGGCACCGCTGCGAGCAAGTAAAATTGGGGTTCTTAAAGCATACTGCATTTTGTACAACGTTTTGTACAACGCTGCCAATCAACATATATCAGCAACCATAGCACTGTATTCCATTGCTTTCCAAACTACACCAACACCATACAGGCAGGGGATTATTGCCTTTGGACAAGGCCATGTTGGTTGGTCACTTGGTCTGCGACACATTCACAAATCGTGCAGATAGCAAGTTAGACAATCTGCACGTTTTTCAGCTGTGATTTGACCCAATGGCTAATCAAAACCCCTTGTGCACCACATGATCCCAAAAAGAGTCAATTTTGAAAAAGTTACTTAAGTAACCAATATACAAGCGACGAACGCGAAAGATTAAGGAATGGACAGATATAAAACGCAAGATTCGTGACTAGTTGAAATGAATGAGCCCTATACTAAAACCACTCGCTCAGCCAAGGATCAGGCTTTATAACTGCTTTGGACTACAAATCAGATCAAAGACAGTCCGTAAAAGTAGTCGCGCGACCTTAGTCTGCATGAGAAAATATTTGGACGAGAAGTGTAGGTACAGACCTACAGCAGAAACAGAGAAAACTGAGTAGCCTAAAAGAAGATGTGAGCGTGGATAAAAATGAATATTAAAAACTTAGTTCTATTTTCTATCTTGCTCATATCAAGTACCGTACAAGCGCAGCCCTTTGGAAGCGGTGGTGTGCAGTACATGAAGCCCACGGGCTACTTGAATGAAAGCGTTGGCAGTAGATACTATGAAATCAAATGCAACGTGGGTGAAATAGCTCACGTGTTGCATAAACCCAAATCAAATTCTGGCGAAGTTATCAATCAATGGCTGACAGGAGATCAAAGACAGGTCTTGGCCTTCTACGCGGGCGCAACAACGGAAGGATTTGCCCAAGCTGCATGCGGCATTGTCAGCAATGCACAAAGTAGGGTTCCAAATGAGGCTGTGCGAAGCTCTTCATCTACAGTGTCTTCAAACGCGAATGCGCCACTCGCAACGCTTGATGGCAATTGGTACAGCTCACAATGGAAATATGGTTATGTACTAAAAGATGGGGTAGGCGTTGCTACCAGCACAAACAGTCCTAATTTTCAGGTGGGTCAAAGTATCATTCGTTTAACTGCCACATCAAGTACTACCTTTGTAGGCCAGCAGGTTTACACAGATGGCAAGTTTTACCAAGTTAACGCCAAGCTACAGACAGATGGACGCTTGTATTTTGAAGGTGAAAAAAATGTAAAGTGGGTCATGGAGCGCATAGGTGCTCCACCACAGGTTGCTTCACCAACGAGGCCAGCACAAGGTTCTGTAAAAGAAATAACGGACGAGGCAGTCCGCTTAATAAGAGACAAAAACTATACCAACGCTGAGCAACTGCTGAGGCCGCTTGTCGCGGCAAATAATGGGTATGCACAATACTTGCTTGGACATATTTACGAGAGTGCCCCACCCCCCTTAAGAAACTACGTGACTGCGGTCGAACTTTACACAAAGTCAGCTAATCAAGGATTCTTGGTTGCAATGCATGCATTAGGTCTAGCATATGACAATGCACGAGGAGTGGTGAAAGACGAAGCTTACGCCATCGAAATGTATGCCAAGGCGGCAGGTAAGAACTTTGGTAGATCGCAATATGCACTGGGACTCAAATATGCTCAAGGCTCTGGTGTCGAAAAAAATCTAGATCAAGCAATTGATCTGCTGCAAAAGGCTGCAAATCAAAATGTGGCTGGAGCGCAACAAAGCCTAGACCAAGTTAGAGCTGCGAAGCAAAATGCTCCTTCGCAATCGAGTGCACGTGTAGACCTAGAAGAGCTTAGAACTCCTAAGCAAAATGTCCCACCGCAATCGACTGCACGTGTTGACAACACTGGCGCAGCCGCGCGAAATTCTGACCAAAACAGGCAGAATTTAAATGCTGGTATCGACGCAATTAATAACGAAAACTACACGTTAGCTGAAAAAATATTGGCACCATTGGCAATTAACGGCGATCCCAAAGTTCAATATGCATTAGCGGTTGTATATGACAGGGCTTTGCCACCGCTTCAAAATTATTCGAAGTCCTTCGAGCTCTATTCAAAAGCAGCAAATAGTGGTGATTTAGATGCCCTTTATTCTCTAGCAATGGCATACGACGAGGGCAGAGGAACAAAAAAGGATGAAGCTCAATCAACAAAGTTATTGATTCGTGCCGTTGATTTGGGTCATAGGCAAGCAATTGTTGACTTAGGCCTGAAGTACGCGGAAGGACGAGGTGTTGAAAGAAATATTGATGTCGCCATAGAAATGCTGAGAAAGGCTTGGACCCAAAACGTAGAGGGTGCTGGAAAAGCGTATGCGTCTGCAATGAAGATGAAAGAAGATCTTGAAGCGGAGGCCAGACGCAAGCAGATGCTGGAGCAACAAAGAATTGCAAAAATTGAACAAGAAGAGCGAAATAAGCAAGAGGCTGCAAGGTTAGAAGAGCGTCGACTAGCGAAAATCGAAGCAGATAAAATTGCAAAAGCTGAGCGAGATCGAGTTGCCAAGATAGAATCAGAAAAAAATATGCTTGTATTTGATAAAGAGTATCCGCAAGCACCAAAAAGTCGAGGAAGAATCACCTTCACTGAGCTCGGCTATTTTCAGTCACAAGAAGACGCATATTCAAAGAGGCAAGAATTGGTTGCGGCAAATACCAGCACGCCTTTTGAAATGCACACGGTTAGGGATGGGTCTTTATGGCGCATAGTTATCAATAATGATGTGAAGCATGTTGACGACAAGGACTACGATGAAAAAATCAGGCCATTAATTGAAAATCTAGCCTTCGTTCAATCGAATACTGTGTATAAAAGCGCCAGACTTGTGTCTTACACTGAAGGCACTGTCCAAAAAATTCGTAAAAATACTCGAGCTTTCACCCAACCCATTGTAAATGTCACTACGCAGACTGCGGAGTTTGATTTCTTTTCGTACATTCTGTCATGGGGAATTGGGATTATTGTAGTTGCAATTTTATTCGGGTTCGTACCCGCTGTTATTGGTTACGCGCGCGGACATAGCCACCGACACATCATCTTACTGATGTGCATATTCGGCGCTTGGACAGGGCTACTGTGGATCGCTGCTTTGATATGGTCTATTTGGCCAATGAACAAAGAAAACTCGACGACTGGAATACAAATAAACCCAACCCATTCTGAACACAAAGAACCGTCTGAGCGTCAGAACTCAAACGATACGACTGCAAATTCACACGCACAGATGAATGAAAAGATTAAAGACGGTTTCAGCAGCGCATCGACTTACGCCTCGGGCTGTGCTCAGGCTATCACCAAGGCTATACGAGTAAATAGCCAAACTATCAGAGCAAAGCTATCACGCTCAAACCAAACCGATAGAACTCAAGAACAGGCATCAACCACTAAAGCTTCGGCTCCAGTTAGAGCGTGTTGGATCACTCTGTTTATCGCTTGGGCTTGTTTTCTGATTCCTATTATGGGCTTAGGTTTCGTGGGCGCGGCGTTAGCCTCTGCAGCATCTTTCATATCGATTATTGTGATGTTTAAAGGTCAAGTGGGTATAGGCGTTATCCAATTTGTACTTGCTGTCTTGTTTTCACCTCTACTGTATTTTGTCGGCGCCTGGATTTGGTTTATGACCCTCAAGTGATACAAGACTAGTAGTTATTCATAAACGATATTACTCTAGCTTTAAATACACCAAGTTTTTTGAGGCAAGGTCAAACAGTAACTTAACTGTAAATTGAGTTTAAAGTCCAAATTAAACTCAAAGATGTGAAAAAGAAAAACATAGCGACTATCAAGATTCTATCGAACAGTTTAAATATCATACCAGTTGTGTTGTTAGGTATTATGAACCTAGATGCGACGCTTCCAACAAAAAGCACCAAAATTGTAAAGATGCCCAGCATATGCAGAGAGTCTATTAAGGTGACGGCTGTTGTTTGTCCGGACTTTGTGTCTGCAAACTGCTGGTTAAATACTACTGCTAGGAGTGCGCCACCAAGTAAGCCGATTCTGGCGCTGAATAAATCATCATTGTCGCTGCGCAGAAAGCAAGCAAGTAGTGCAAGTATGACTGAAGCGAACAGACCAAGGGTAACTTTTAAAAATACAAGCGGTGCGTTTCTTTTAAGGTCAATAACTGTTGTAATTCTAGAATAACCTACAGATACATCATCAATTGTGTATCCAAAGTTAGATCCATATACTTTTTCTGAGGCCTTTGTCTTTCAGCTTTAGTAGAGCTGCCTTTAGTGCGAGTGGAAGAGGGATACAGTGGCAGAGTCATCAGTAATATTGCCAAGCGCACTGTTGAGAGGAGATAACTAAATGAATAACAATTATGAAGATGTAGTTCGTGAAAGTTTCAGCAGAATGTCAACTGAGGAGCTTGTCGAAAGAAAAGAACGAGGTAGCCTAACACCCTCAGCTCTGAACTCGATTGATAGTGAATTGGTAAAACGTGGTGTTGATCCTCAAAAATATATTGAAACTATCAAAGCTTTTAAAGATGAAGAGAAACTATTTCTTGTAATGCCAAATGGTATTAGTGATAGGGAGTTAGCTACTCCATTAATACGTATGGTGGCTCATCTGATAGATGGCATTTTGGGATTATTGATACTGTTCTTGTTCATTACAATCTCATCTGATCTCGGTTGGCTAGGCGTCCTTTCATGGATAATTTATTTTTTCTTAAAAGATTCCCTGCCAAATGGACAATCTTTAGGAAAATATATTTTTAGAATACAAACGATTGGCTTTAAAAACAAAACACCGTGTACATTAATGCAGGCTCTTTATCGAAATATATTTTTGCTTATTCCTTTTGTTGGAGTTGTCGATGCCCTAATGATTTTTGGTCGTCACCACCAGCGACTAGGAGATCGTATTGCAGATACGGTTGTAGTTAAATCAAGAAAATAAATTTTCGTTTAATAAACCAATTCAACAGCCTTGCGTTTCTGGTCATCATTTACGTCTATGTAGGCTTGCGTAGTAGCGATGGAGCGATGACCTGCCAAGCTTGCAAGCACACGTACTGAGATACCTTGTGCAGCCAAATTCGTAATGAATGTGCGACGTGTGGAGTGACTACTTGCACCAATTACGCCTGCTCGCTTGTACAAGTAATGGAAGTGCTGCGTAAGCGTGTTTGCAGTAAAACCATCGCTTGTGCTTTTTTGCGAATAAAATAGCTTGTCACTCGTGCGGTTGAATTTCGTAACTGCAATGTACACAGTCAATTCTTTGCGTAGCTTTTCGCTGACAAAAACTGTACGTGCGTGTCGTCCCTTTGTTTGATCTGCACGCAGTTGAAATTCGCTGCGTACAAGACGCTCGTTATCAACAACATCTGCAACACGTAAGCTTGCTGCTTCGCCTACACGCAGTCCTGCGTAATACATCAATAATAAAACGGCACGATTGCGTGCTGCGTGTTTGCGTGTTGCCACGTAATCTAAAACGCGACGCAACTCAACGGCTGTGAGTGTTTTGGCTTGCTTGCTCATTTTGCGCTTTCTCCCTAACCAAAGGCTGGCTATGGAATAAGCGTAATTTCTTATTTTGCTTTGGACGACCTTTTTTTGATTTGTGTGTGGCAAATGCAATTCCTTATTAAATTCATACGGTTAACAGACCTACGGATGCTATATGTAAGGTTTGTACTAAATCCTTATATTTCTATTTATGAAATTTGTTGTGGTCATGTGGGATTTAGAACACATAAACAGCAGCGAAGCCTTACAAACCCTATACGCTGCTCGCAGTTCGCTCAGCTACTCGTATATCCATTGCGACTATTTAAACGTGTGCAGCTTGTTTTAAGCATCGTGCGTGCTTGTGCTGCAATTGCGTGGGTATATGTTTAGTGCTGTCACTTGCCCTATAAACATATGCCTTGCTGTGGTCGCGAACAATACGGATTTGGGTGCATACTAAAAGGTTTGATTAGATGATTATGTAATTGATTCAGTTACTACAGCGAACTTGCGTTCGCTTGCGATGTCACTTCGTTCATCGCATTTTTCTTCTTCTTGCGATTAAATGATTTAGTTGCTAGATGATCTATTCTGGAGCCAAACGACGGCTATCGCTCTAAGTGAATAGAGAGGTAGTCGTCGCTTAGTTAAAAGATACTGAACCTATCCCGTATGCTTTCAACGACACTGAAGAAATTTACAAGAGACGTATGTATTGAAACTCTCAACCCACTTCAGCATTGGTTTGCTTTGTAGGAATTTCGCGGCACAGCTGTACGACGCAACCTCTTCAGTGCGATTGCGTCAGCTACGGGGTCATTAGCCGTTATATTACAACCCGTGTTTTATGCCCTTTTGCGAAGTGGCTTATCTTCTTTTTATTACGCTGCCTGTTTATGTGTGTAGTTGCTTGTGTTGTTTAAAAAGTTTTCTGTTGACTGCTGTGCCTATGTTCATGATTTTGTATGCGTGCGTTGTACTTAGCCGTTGTCGCGTGTTGCCAAAACTCATTGCTCGTAAAAACGTATTCAGTGTGGCTGCTTGATTCTGCTCTAACAAATTAGCATTGTGTTTCAGCAGGTTATGTGCAATCTTTTGTGCTTGCAATAACACCAATTCAATTTTAATTAGCTGCTTGGCACAAAGGCCATTTTCTAATAACCATTCATTTGCAGGCTTATCAGCGCGACAGGTGTAATTGTTTTCCATAAAGTTATTTATCAAGAATCAAATAAACCCAATTATTCTTGCTGGATTTATTAGGTTTTGTGCGTAAAGCCCACGATGATTAACGCAATTAGGTCGCGAATTCAATTGCAGGCCAATACAGTATTGATTCCCAAGTGCAACAAAAGGAATTGATATGAGTGCATTAGCAGCTTTGAAGTTGGTCGTTGGTAAAAAGAATCGTGCTGTGTCGCCTGTGATGCAAAAGCGTGAAAAGCTCAGTACCAAATTGGCAGAGCAGATTGCCTTGTGTGAAGCACAGCAGGGTGGTCAGCTGTACGCACCTAAACGATTAAAAACTGTTATTGATCCCACAACAGGCGAACGAACCGTTATTGCTACGACCAAGCGTGTGCGTGAATGGTATTGGCGTACAAGCGATGGCAAAGTCAATCTCGCCATCAAGTATGGTGCAAAGACGTTGGCCTTAGGCAAGGGTGGCAAGAACGCAATTGAACTTGCAAACGAAAACGAAGTATTGGATGCGCTACGCCTAATTAAAAACGCTGTGGGCTTAGGCGAGTTAGATGAGGCCATTGCTGAGGCTAGTACTGCGACGCGAACTGCATTTAAAAAGTGATCGAAAACTAGGGGGGCGTTTTTTGTCATTGCATTACTGACTGACAGCGCCCCCCCGTTTTTTTGATCGTAAATACATGCACGGAGATACACATGCTCGTTCACGAAATCGCAACAATCAAACCACAACTGCCACAAACGCCTGCGCAAGCTCGCGTTGCTGTTCTTAAACAAAGTGCACAACGAGCGCAGGCAGCTGTTAAAGCAGAACGCAAACGACAGCAAGTGCAAGCAGCACGACAAAAATTACAAAAGACTGTGGCTGCCAAGCTGTGAGTTTCTGCGGTTTTTTCGTTAGCCTTCTTCATTATCACTATCTTTGCTAGTCGTGTTATCCAGCAGCGCCGCAGACACGCTGCCTTCGCCTGCAAACTTATCAGCTAATTTCAACAAATCCAAATGCCCATAGTGCGTCTGCAGCATCGCAATACTAGTGCCCATGTGCTCAGCAAGTTGATATGCAGTGACGTTGCCTTTGGTCAGTTCGTGCGTGGCGTAGAAATGGCGCAGGCTGTACAGAGTGCGATTCTTTCCTGTGTGCGTATCTATAAGCAATGCAGCTCGCTCCATCATGCGTGTAAACATTCTGCCAAACGCTGTGGTTAAATCAGCGTTGTGTGTGGCATCAACAACAGGTTTGTCTAGCCCTTTTGCTAACAGTTCGCGTAAGGTCAATTTTTTCAGTGATTCATTGCGATCTTTAATGCGTTCCAAGTAACGAGCCACGCGATGGCGCACCTGTATGGTTCGCCACTTCTGTGTTTTGCCTTTGACACGCATGGTTAAGTATTCTTTCTTGCCACTTCTGGTCAGCGAAATGTCTCGCCAACGCATATTGATCATTTCCGTGCCTTGCCTGATGCCTGTATTGGCCAGTATCAACACATAGTCACGCAACAGCAGTCGCATGTCGCGCTCGTGTCCTGCACGTCCTTCTTTTATATACGCACGCATGGCACGGAGTAGGGCAGGATATTCACCAATTTGTATGTCTGGTCTTCTCTCGCTGCTAGCGCCCCCCCTGTTCTCTATTTGAGGCACTTGTGTCGTTGTAATGTAATTACGCATGACTGCTTCATCAAACACACGTTTCAGCGCAGCGTTATGAGTATTTTGGGTGCTTGTTGAAGGCGTTTTTTCCATTTCACGAGTACGCCATGTAGCAAAGCGTTGCAGCGCTGCGTAATCCACGCTGTCTATATTGTGGTTCTTGAAATACGGGATGTGATAGTTGTTGAGTGCATTTTTATAGCTCGCGTATGAAGCTTTGCCACGATCTGCAGCTGTTTCTTCGTCCATGCGCTTGATGGCAAGGTTGGCAATGGTTCTAAATCGCTTGCTGACTGTGGGCAGGCTGTTGCGTTCTCTAAACCAAGCGTTTGTGACCAAATCAACAGCTTTGCTTTTGGCTTTGGCTAAATCTTCTTCTTTTGTTGTTGTTCTAAGCCACTTGCTGCCAACCTTGTAGCGCACTTGCCAATGTGGGGTGTTCTTTCTAATTGACAGCGTTGCTTTGCCTTCAAGTATATGTACTGTGTGCTCTACTTTTTGTGGCATGTTGTATCCCCAAAAAAACATAGGCTAAGCTATGTTCTGTATTGTACAGTCAGTGCTGTTTTTGTACAACGAGTGTACAACGACATCAAAAAACTGTACAACGTGGAGAACCGCATGAATGCTGGTGCCCGAGGTCGGAATCGAACCGACACGCCTTGCGGCGGGGGATTTTGAGTCCCCTGCGTCTACCAATTTCACCACCCGGGCCTTGGGGGATCGCGCGCGAGGCGCTTTGGAACGAAGTCGTGCATTATACGGCGTATAAAAATTTTGCGTGCGAGGCTGCGCTTGGGTATTCTCAATCGCGGCATCGGGGTCTGCTCAAGCTGCGGTTCGCCCCGTCTTTTCAGTAAGATCTGTTGCAAACAAGCCTCAACACGACTCCTAATACAGCCCTCAATACAGCCAACGGTTACTCCATGCAAAGCCTTGATCTACAACTTGCACGCCATGCCTCGTCGCTCACGTATGCCGCTTTAACGCCTCAGGCACTTGAGCGCGCAAAGGTCTTTTTGCTTGACACCCTTGGGGTTGGTATCGCCGGTGGCAGTACGCCTGAAATCCAGCCCTTGCTCGAGGCGGTACGCGGCTGGGGCGAGGGTGCAGAGGTTGCTGTTTGGGGCACCGATCTCAAACTGCCGCGGGGGCAGGCCGTGTTGGTCAATGCCTATCAAATCCACTGCCAAGAGTATGACTGCCTGCACGAGGGCGCAGTACTGCATGCGATGGCAACGCTATTGCCGGTATTGTTGGCCGAGGCACAGGTTCGGGGTGGCGTGACTGGCAAGGCGCTTCTCACCGCCTTAGCCGCAGGCGTCGATATTGCTTGCACCATAGGCCTGGCCTCCAATTTAGGGCTGCGATTTTTTCGGCCGGCAACCTCGGGCGGCTTTGGCGCAGTAGCCGGTTTGGCCAACCTGCGCGGCTTTGATGCCGACACCACCTTAGCGGCGTTTGGGCATCAACTGGCGCAGGTGAGTGGCACCATGCAGGCACACACTGAGGGGAGTGTGGTGTTGCCCTTGCAAATTGGTTTGAATGCACGCGCAGCACTGCAGTCGTGCGACTTGGCTCAGGCAGGGTTTCCGAGCTTACAGTCGCCCTTGACGGGAAAATTTGGCTATCTCACGATGTTTGAAACAGACTGGGATCTTGAACGCGCAATGGTGGGCTTGGGTCAACAATCAAAAATCGCTGAACTCAGCCATAAGCCCTATCCGAGCGGGCGGGCCACGCACGGTGGCATAGAAGGCGTGACGGTGTTGCGGGAGCAGGCCAAGTTTTCTATGCAAGACGTTGCTGAAATCTTTGTACTTGGGCCGCCATTGATCAATCATTTGGTCAATCGCCCGCCTGTGCAGAACCCTACGCCAAACTATGCTCGGCTGTGTATGCCTTTTGTGTTGGCCAAAGTCTTGCAGTACGGCGTCTTAGATGCCATGCATTTCAGAGGTGACGCCTTGAGCGACGCACAAACTTATGCGCTCGCCTGCAAAGTCGTCATGCAGGTCGACGACAATCCCAACCCAAATGCTCTGGGCCCGCAAGTGGTGCGTGTGCGTTTAACCGATGGCACAGTGCTTGAGCATCATATTGACTCCATGTTGGCCAGCCCCTCGCGGCCGCTCAGTGAGCAGGCGCGGGTCATAAAATTTGATCGTTGCTGGCAGCTGGCGGCTCAGCCGATGCGCGGGTCGCAGCCATTAAGAGACGTTGTTGCCGCTTTAGAAAACTGCTTGGAGATAGGCGACTTGGTGCAGCATTTGGCGGCGAGGTCGTGATCACACCCATCCTGATGGCTAAGCTGTTGATCGTGCCATCGATGCTTTTGTTGTTGACGCTTGTGGGTCGGCGCTATGGGCCTGCCTTGGCGGGGCTGCTGTCTGCTTTGCCCGTGTTCGCGGGCCCGGTGCTCTTTATCCTCGCCCTTGAACAAGGCAATGCTTTTGCTGCAGAGGCGGCGCACGGTACCTTGTTGGCGATTGTGGCAATCTTGGTATTTAGTCTGACCTACGCTTGGATGGCGTTGAACGCGGGTGTGGTGCTCAGTTTGTTGTCCTCCTACGTGACGTACAGTTTGACAGCGTATCTCTTGCAATTTGTGCGCCTGCCAATCGAACTGTGTTTTGCTGCGGTCATCGGTTTGTTGCTGTGCGCTCAATGGGGGTTTCCAAAAGTCGCGACGCAACAGGCGGTTTCGCCGCCCACTGGGCCGTTTGACCTATTGCTGCGTATGGTGCTTGGCGCCTCGCTCGTGTTAGGGGTGACCTACTTTGCCCCAATATTTGGCTCGCGGATGAGTGGCATTATTGCGATGTTTCCGTTAATGACGACAGTGTTGGTTGGCTTCTCGCACCACCATTCCGGTGGGGTGTTTGCTATCGCACTGCTCCGTGGGATGGTGTACGGCTATTTTTCGTTTGCGATTTTTTGTTTTCTTTTATCTCTGTCGTTGCCTAACTTCAGCTTAGTTGTCAGCTTTTTGATCGCCGTGCCTGGGGTTTTGGCTGGTCAGTTGATCGCCCGTTACTTTCTGATGCGCCGCAAAACGGCTTGAAACAAACCGTTAGCCCTTGAAATTCAAGATTTACCCCCCAATTACCAAGCACTATTCTTGGCCAAAGTCATCGCGGCCAAGGATCACCCTGTGGATAACTTTTCGGTGAGCATATGAATCAAGCAACTCCAGCGGCAGACGCCGCTCAAACGATGGGTTTTCAGGCTGAAGTCAAGCAGCTGATGCACCTGATGATCCATTCGCTGTACAGCAATAAAGAGATTTTTTTGCGTGAATTAGTCTCTAACGCCTCAGACGCTTGCGACAAGCTGCGCTTTGAAGCGATTGATCAGCCTGCGCTGCTTGAGGGTGTTGGTGTCTTGAACGTGCGCGTTGATTTTGACAAGGCTGCACGCACGATTACGATTACGGACAATGGCGTTGGCATGTCGCGCGACGAGGCTGTCGCTAACTTAGGCACCATCGCACGTTCGGGCACGCACGAGTTTTTCTCTAAGCTGACCGGCGACAACAAAAAAGATGCGCAGCTAATTGGTCAGTTTGGCGTGGGGTTTTATTCATCTTTTATTGTTGCAGACAAGGTGACGGTGCGCACGCGCCGTGCGGGCGCCCCCGCCGAGCAAGGTGTGGTGTGGGAATCTGACGGCCAGGGCGAGTTCACGATTGCAGCGCTTGAGCGTGCCGAACGCGGCACCGAAGTCACGCTGCATTTGCGCGCCGATGAAGACGAGTTTTTGAATGGTTACAAATTGCGCGAAGTGCTGCGCCGCTATTCGGACCACATTTCTTTGCCTGTTGAAATGCTCAAAGAAGAGTGGGATAAGGATAAGTCAGAGCAAGTCAAAACAACTGAATGGGAAGCGGTCAATCAAGCCAACGCGTTATGGACACGCAGCAAGTCTGACGTCACCGACGAGCAATATCGCGAGTTTTACAAGCATGTGTCGCATGATTTTGACGATCCGCTCGCCTGGACGCACAACCGCGTCGAAGGTCGCAGCGAGTACACGCAACTGTTGTTTATTCCGAAGCATGCGCCCTTTGATATGTGGGATCGCGATGCGCGTCGTGGCGTTAAGCTTTACGTTAAGCGTGTGTTTATTATGGACGATGCTGAGCAGATGCTGCCTTCGTACTTGCGCTTTGTGCGTGGGGTGATTGACTCGGCTGATTTGCCACTAAACGTCTCGCGTGAGTTGCTGCAAGAAAGCCGCGATGTGAAATCGATTCGTGAAGGTTCGACCAAACGTATTCTCAGCATGCTTGAGGATTTGGCTGAAAACAATAAAGACGATTACGCAACCTTCTGGACCGAGTTTGGTCAGGTTTTGAAAGAAGGCACGGGCGAAGACTCGGGCAATATTGAACGTATCTCTAAGTTGTTGCGTTTTGCTTCAACCAAGCAGGGCTCAGACGCGCAAAACGTCACCTTGGCCGATTACGTTGCTGAGATGAAAGACGGGCAAGACAAAATTTATTATGTCACGGCCGACAGTTATACCGCCGGTAGCAACAGCCCGCATATCGAGATTTTCCGTAAGAAAGGCATCGACGTGTTGGTGATGTGGGATCGTGTCGATGAATGGATGCTGTCGCACCTGCGTGAGTTTGATGGCAAGCAGTTGGTATCGGTTGCCAAAGGCGGGCTTGATCTTGAGGCGCTGGCTGATGATGAAGAAAAGAAACATCAGACCGAAGTGGCCGAGCAGTTCAAACCACTGGTTGAGCGTTTGCAAGAGTCGTTAAAAGATCGCGTCAAAGAGGTCCGTGTCACGTTGCGTTTGGTTGATTCGCCTTCTTGCGTGGTCGTGGGGCAAAATGATTTAAGCCCGCACCTGCAACGTATGCTGAAAGCGGCGGGTCAGGCCGCCCCCGACGTGTTGCCTGTGCTTGAGATTAATCCCGAGCATGCTTTGGTGGCGCGTATACAAACCGCTTCAGACGAAACGTTTAACGACTGGGCGACCTTGTTGTTTGAACAGGCGCTGTTGGCCGACGGCTCGCAATTGCCTGACCCAACTGCTTTTGTGAAGCGTGTGAATCAGTTGTTGTTGGCTTAGAGATCGTGCAGGGGCTTGTCAGTTGTCGCGAGGCGTTGGCCATTGTGCCAACGCTTTAAAACGTAGCCAGTCAAAGCACGGCCCGGGGTCTGTTTTGCGCCCCGGAGCGATCTCAGAGTGCCCGGCGGCAGCGTCAAGTGGGTAGCGCGCGCGTAAGCACTGGGTCAGTGCTGCAAGCCGCTCGTACTGACGGTCTTCAAAAGGCCGGTCGTCAGTGCCCTCAAGCTCAATGCCGATCGAAAAATCATTGCATTGTTCACGCCCTTCAAAAGACGAAGCCCCCGCGTGCCAAGCGCGATCGTCGCACGACACGAATTGGGTGATGTGTCCAAGCCGATCGATCACAAAATGCGCCGAAACTTTTAAGCCTTGCACATTCACAAACCATGGATCTGCAGAAATATCGAGTTGATTTAAAAATAAATCGGCGATGTAAGGCGTACCAAAACGCCCAGGCGGTAAGGTGATGTTGTGCAACACCAATAAGGACACGGTAGTGCCTGTCGGGCGTTCGTTGAAGTTAGGCGAGTGCCGCAGCGACACGCCCGGCTCAGTTGCTAGCCAACCATGCGGTTCAAGCGTCAACAAAGTCGATCCTTTTTTGCAATAAGCTTAACGATTGTTGTGCCACCAGTGCGGCGCGCTTTGAGGTTGTTTAATCTTGTGGGCGCGCGCCAAGCTTCGCATGGGCTGGCGTGCACCAAGTATTTTGCTCAATCAGTGAGGCCTCAGAGCGAGGCAGATGCACACCACAGTGGGCGCAGCGTACCATCGCTTCAGAGTCGGCCACGGGGGCATTTGCTTGAGAGGGCGCCTGAGGGGGTGGTTGTCTTTTTTTGGCGGCGTGAACGGCCAACAAGCGCGTGATGAAGATCACAACAAAAAATACGCCTGTCCAGAAAAGCGCTTTACCCATTAGTTTCTCTGCAAAATAACTTCAACGACGAAGCGACTGCCAGTGTAAGACAGCACAATAAAGGCGAAGCCGACCAAGGTGTAGCGTAGGGCAATGCGGCCACGCCAGCCACGGGTATAACGTCCAACCAACAGAATACCAAAGGCGAACCAAGACAGCAGCGTAAAAATCGTTTTATGGTCAAAGCGCAACCATTTACCTGAGGTTGCCATCGAAATCAGCGAGCCAGACACCACCGCAAGCGTCAGCAAGGCAAACCCGACCCAAATGACCCTAAACAGCACCTGCTCTTGAGCCAAGAGAGGAGGTTGCACGTCAAGAATACGACCCAGTACGACTTTAAGCCGGTTTGCCTCGCGCGCCGATGCCATCGGAAAATGCAGTCTGCGATCAATCGCCGACATGAGCAACGCTTGTAAGGCTGCGATCGTGACTAGACCATAGGCCGAGAGTGCGATCAGTAGATGGATCCGCAAGGCAGGGTCAGTCGCATGGGCGACAAGTTGCTCTTTGGGAAACAAGATGACTAACAGGCAAACGCCCGCGCCGGCGGGCAACAACAGCAATTGCAGGCCATCGATACGAATAATGAGACTTTCGAGCCAAAACACGAGCATGCCTAGCCAAATCGCGGTTGACAGGGCGAGCGCCCAACCGAGCTGAAGACGTTGATCAAACAAAATAGACTGGTGCAGCGCGTAGCCGTGCAGCGCGATGGCCACTAAAAGGCTGCCTCGGGCAAAATAACCGACCTGAACAGGGGGTTGATTTGAAGAGAACAGGCGCCACAGCACCACGGCCAGCAAAGAATAGGCCACAGCGGCAAGCGAGTGAAATACAATAGGCGCAGACATGTGTCTAGTGTAAATCGAAACAGCCATCATGCTTGAAAATCTAACCCAGCGACTATCCCGAGTCGTCAAGACTATTCGGGGCGAAGCCCGCCTGACTGAAGCGAACACCCAAGAGATGTTGCGTGAGGTGCGGTTGGCTTTACTTGAGGCGGACGTCTCGTTGCCGGTCGTGCGCGAGTTTGTCGCCAACGTTAAAGAAAAGGCTCTGGGCGCAGATGTGGTCGGCAGTTTGTCGCCGGGCCAAGCCTTAGTGGGCGTGGTGCACCGTGAGTTGACCGCGCTGATGGGGGGCGATTTGGGCCCCGATGCAAGTGAGTTGTCTTTGGCGATGCAGCCACCGGCAATCATCTTAATGGCCGGTCTACAAGGCGCCGGCAAAACCACCACCACAGGTAAATTAGCCCGCTGGCTGACCGAAGGCGGGCACGTCGCGCACGGACGTAAAACCGGCAAGAAAAAAGTGGCCGTGGTCAGCGCCGACGTCTATCGCCCAGCGGCAATCGAGCAGTTAAAAACAGTGGCGGCACAGGTGGGGGTCGAATGGATCGCCTCTGAGGCGACCCAAAAACCAATCGATATTGCGCGTTCTGCGCTTGATTACGCCAAGCGTCATCATTTTGATGTGTTGATTGTGGATACCGCAGGTCGCCTGGGTATCGACGAAGAGATGATGCGCGAGATTCGCGAATTACACGAGGTGCTCAACCCGATCGAAACGCTCTTTGTGGTTGACGCCATGCAGGGTCAAGATGCTGTGAACACGGCGCGTGCTTTTGCCGATGCCTTGCCCTTAACTGGCGTCGTGTTAACCAAGCTTGACGGCGATGCGCGTGGTGGCGCGGCCCTATCGGTGCGCCATGTCACAGGCAAACCTTTAAAGTTTGTGGGCGTCTCTGAAAAGCTCGATGGCCTTGAGCCCTTTCATCCCGAGCGCATGGCGCAGCGGGTGTTGGGCATGGGCGATATTTTGTCGCTTGTTGAACAGGCTCAGCAAAATATTGATGT
>CAMCZQ010000066.1 GCA_945887835.1 Bordetella parapertussis
GGTTCAGGTGCCGAGAACGCAGACAGTTCAACCAGCGCACAAAACGTTGAGGCCCCTGAGCAGGCAGAGTCTTTCGTACCGGCTCAAGTGGCGCAACCCCCGGCACAGGCGCCTGTTGCTTACGCTGCACCTGCAGCACCGGCGCCATATGTCACGATCTCGGCCACCACGCCAAGCATCACACCTGCCGCCAGCGCTGAGGGTTCTGTTGCTGCGCCGGTCGTAGCGGTCGATGCTGCCGTTGCTCCTGTTGTTGTCGCTGTCGTTGCCCCGGTAGCTGAAGCGTTTGAACCTGTTGCTGTTGCACCGGAAACTGAAGCGGTTGCACTGGCCGCGATTGCACCTGTTGTTGTTGCACCGGTTGTTGTTGCACCTGTTGTTGTTGCACCTGTTGCTGTTGCACCTGTTGCTGATCTTGCCACGTTACATGCCATCGTGCGTTCGGCGGGCTTGCAGTGGGTCGAGAGCGATCCGGCACGTGTCGCAGAAACTTTGGCACAGCAACCGAGCGTCACGGTGAAACTGGGTCGCGAGCGTAAACCTACTGTCACGCTTTCCAGCAATCCGCTGGTGCAAGTCGAAACGCGCGGCTAAGCGCAGCGCGAAGTCGGCCCACTTGTGCAGCAAGGGGGTCGCAAACGCAAAAATGTCGCTTTCGAACGAGCTGCATAAAACGAGCCCCGCAAGGCTGGATTGATCTCCAGTCTTGCGGGGCTTTTCAATGTTTTACTATTTTTTTGAAACTAGAGGACGGTTCAAAAAAACCGCAGCGCTGACTTAAACGCTCACAGCGTCGACCGGTTGATTGGTCAGAATCGCCATCAGACGGGCGAGTTCTTCGCGTAACTGGCGGCGATCAAGCACCATGTCAATCGCGCCTTTTTGTTGCAAGAATTCTGAGCGTTGAAAACCCTCAGGGAGTTTTTCACGCACGGTTTGTTCGATGACACGCGGGCCCGCAAAGCCAATCAAAGCCTTGGGCTCGCCAATGACCACATCACCCATAAACGCGAAACTCGCCGAGACACCACCCATTGTGGGGTCAGTTAGCACGCTGATAAAAGGCAACTTCGCCTCTGACAAGCGTGTCAGCATGGCATTGGTCTTTGCCATTTGCATCAAAGAAAATAAACTTTCTTGCATGCGGGCACCGCCCGAAGCGGTCACACAGATGAAAGGCACTTTTTGCGCGATGGCTGCCTGCGCGCCTTGCACAAATCGCTCGCCTACCACTGAACCCATCGAACCGCCCATAAATTCAAATTCAAAGCAGGCCAAGACGCATGCGACGCTATGGATGCTGCCGCTGGTCACAATCAGAGCATCGGTTTCGCCCGTTTGACGCACAGCTTCTTGCACGCGCTCGGTGTATTTGCGTGAATCTTTAAACTTTAGCGGATCGAGCGAGCGAGTGTTTGCACCTATTTCAACTCGGCCCTCAAGATCAAGCAGCGCTTCGATACGTGCACGCGCCCCGAGGCGCATATGATGATCACATTTAGGACAAACGTGCAGATTGGCGGCCAAATCTTCGTTGTATAAAACGGCTTCGCAGGCGGGGCACTTTAGCCAGACACCCTCAGGCACTCGTTTAGTAGGCGTGGTCGCCGCATTCCCCGCTTTGTTAATGCGGGGAGGTAATAACTTACCGAGCCAACTCATGCCTGGTGAGCCGTTGACTGAGCACTGTTGGGGCGGTCACCTGAGGCGTGCCCGGCTGGTGGCCTTGCCACGTTAAGTGCCTGACGAATGTCGGCCAGCCATGTGGCGCCTGCGTCAATGGCCGCTTGCGACTGCTGGTCTGGCGGCAGCCCCGCGCACGCTTTGGTCATAACATCGATGAGTTTGCTGCCGATTACAACGGCATCAGCCACCAGACTAATTTTTTGTGCGCTTTGCGCATCGCTAATCCCGAAACCTACACCAACGGGCAACGACACGTGTTCGCGAATGCGCTGCAAGCGTGTCGCGACATCGGTCGTATCTAGATTGCCCGCGCCAGTCACGCCATTAAGCGAAACATAGTACACATACCCGCGCGCGATCTGCCCGACCGCGCGAACTCTTGTTTCGGTTGAGGTCGGTGCCAACAAAAAGATCGGTGCAATGTGGTGTTCTTCGAGCATCTGCACGAACTCACCGATTTCTTCTGGGGGGTAATCAACCGTTAGCACGCCATCGATACCGGCCAACTGCGCCTGCTGGGCAAACTGTTTTTGTCCGAGACTTTCGATGGGATTGGCGTAACCCATCAACACAACGGGCGTTTGTGAATCGGTCGTTCTGAAGTCGGCCACCATCGCCAACACATGCCTCAAGCCCACGCCTTGCGCGATCGCGTGCTCGGCGGCGCGCTGAATAATCGGACCGTCGGCCATCGGATCCGAAAACGGAATCCCCAGCTCAATCACATCCGCACCCGCTTTGACCAAGGCATGCATTAAAGGCACTGTGCTGGCAGGCAAAGGATTGCCCGCCGCGATATAGGGGATCAAAGCAGCTCGCTTTTGTTCAGCAGCACGAGCAAAAGCGGCGGCGATGCGATCTTGGTGTTGAATCATGACTTTAGAAACCTTTAAAGCACCATGCCAGCGCGTTGCGCCACGGTGTTGATATCTTTGTCGCCGCGGCCAGACAGATTGATCAGGATCACCTTATCTTTAGACAGCGTGGGCGCCAGCTCTGCTGCATAGGCCAATGCATGCGCGGTCTCGAGCGCGGGAATAATGCCCTCGATCCGGCAGCAGTGGTGAAAGTATTTAAGTGCTTCTTCGTCGGTGACGCTGACATACGAGGCGCGCCCGCTATCTTTGAGCCAGGCATGCTCAGGGCCCACGCCGGGATAATCAAGACCTGCCGACACCGAGTGGGTTTCGGCGACCTGACCGTTTTCGTCTTGCAGCACATAAGTGCGGTTGCCATGCAACACCCCCACTTTGCCCGCAGTGAGCGTGGCCGAGTGTTTGCCTGTTTCAACGCCCTCGCCGGCAGCCTCGACACCAATCAGGCGGGTCTGTTCGTAAGGAATATAAGGGTGAAAAATACCCATAGCGTTTGAGCCACCTCCCACACACGCCAGCACATAATCAGGTTGTTTGCCAGCGTACAAAGGCATTTGCTCGATCGACTCTTTGCCAATCACCGAGTGAAAATTACGCACCATCATTGGATAAGGATGGGGGCCTGCGACCGTACCGATAATATAAAACGTACTGTCAACATTGGTCACCCAGTCTCGCATCGCTTCGTTCAGCGCATCTTTGAGCGTGCGTGAACCCGAGGTGACTGGCACAACCGTGGCGCCAAGAAGCTTCATACGATAGACGTTGGGCGACTGGCGCTTGACGTCTTCGATCCCCATGTAGACGACGCATTCCATACCATAGCGGGCGCACACCGTCGCGGTCGCCACGCCGTGCTGGCCGGCGCCGGTTTCGGCGATGATGCGCTTTTTGCCCATGCGGCGCGCCAACAGAGCCTGACCCAGACTGTTGTTGATTTTGTGAGCGCCGGTGTGGTTGAGATCTTCGCGCTTAAACCAAATTTGGGCGCCACCAAGCTCTTCAGACCAACGACGCGCGTGATAGACAGGGGTTGGGCGCCCCACAAAGTGCTTCAACTCGTATTCAAACTCGGCCACGAACTCAGGGTCGTAGCGGTATTTTTCGTAAGCCAGACGCAAATCTTCAATGGCTTGCATCAGGGTTTCTGCTGCGAACACGCCGCCGTAGGGACCAAAATGCCCCTTTGCGTCAGGAAAGTCATAAGGTTTCAAGATCAGATCTCCGGATCAAACCAAACTGCGCGGACAACCATATGCCCTGCGCTTTTGCGCCGCCATCATCATCAGACTCGCCAGACCGCGACGAGCCGTCTGTTTAAAGTGAGTTCAGAGGAGGTTGAACAGCACTATAGCTAATAGTTTAGCAGTCTAGAGAAAAAAAACGCTCGAATCCACACGCCTCCAAACATTTTCGACTAACGGCGGCGCGCTAAAAACACCCCCGAAACCTCACCCAGCGCGCTGAGCGCCTGCTGCAAATCGCCACCATCCCGAACCTCGGCGGTGAAGCCCATGTAAGCAATCGACGCCTTAGTCTGCGTGTTGACGGCGATCACGTTTAGCCGCAACCGCGCAAACACTTCAGATAAATCACGCAACAAACCGGGTCGGTCTTGCGCCTGAATGGTGACCTCGACAGGGTATACCGCCCCCTGCCCCCCTTGCGACCAGTCTACCTCGATGACGCGCTCGGGCTGATGTCTGCTCAAGTCGGCAAAGGTGCTGCACGCTGAGCGATGAATCGACACCCCTCGCCCCCGCGTCACAAAACCCTCGATCGCATCCGGCGGGGCCGGCCGACAGCAGCGCGCCAGTTGCGTGAGCAACGAGCCGACACCCACCACCAACACCTGGCTTTTGCCGGCGGCGCTGCTGTGTTCTGCGCGCGCGCCATGCACCAGCAAATCCTCAGCGCGCAACTCGGGCTCAGGGGCAACCGGCTGAAACACAGCATCGATCTGACGCAAACTAAACTCTTCTTTTGCTGCGGCCACATAAAGATCGTCGGCACGTGCAAAGCCTAGCTGCTGAGCCAGTTGTTCGAGGTTGATTGCGGTTTTTCCTAGCCGTTGCAATTCTTTTTCAACCAACGCCTGCCCTTGCGTGCTGCGCTGCGCCAGCTCAATTGCATTGAACCAGGCTCGAACTTTGGCGCGCGCACGCGGACTTGCCAAAAAACCGAGCTGCGGATTGAGCCAGTCGCGCGAAGGCCCGCCGGATTTTGTTGTGACGATTTCGACGGTTTGACCCGTTTCAAGTTTGGTATGCAAGGGCACCATCTGCCCATCAATGCGCGCGCCGCGGCAGCGATGACCCAAGTCTGAATGCAAATGATAAGCAAAATCAACCGCCGTCGCGCCAATCGGCAATTCGATCACACGCGCCTGAGGCGACAAGACATAGATGCGATCTTGCGCGACCCGGCGAGGCTTGCTGAGTTCAGACGTCCCCGCCTGCGCGCTTGCCTCAGTATTCCAAGCCAAGAGTTGACGCATCCAGGCCAACTGGCGATCATACTCAAGCACCGCCGCCCCCTGCGCCGCTGGCGCGTGTGCGCCGCGCGGGCTCGCTTCTTTGTAACGCCAGTGCGCGGCCATCCCAAACTCTGCAAATTCATGCATTGCCCGAGTACGAATTTGCACCTCGAAGGGGCGCCCGTCGTAATCAGCCACCACGGTATGCAGCGACTTATAGCCATTGGGCTTGGGGCGCGCAATGTAGTCGTCAAACTCGTCAGACTCTGGCGCCCAGCGCTCGTGGACCAGACCAAGCGCGGCATAGCACTGGCGTTCATCCGGCACGATCACGCGTAGCGCACGCAGGTCAAACAGCTCGTTAAAGTCGAGCCCTTTGACGCGCATTTTGTTATGAATACTGTAAATATGTTTGGGCCGGCCTGACACCTCGGCGACAATGCCTCGCTCAGCAAGGGCGCGAGCCAATTGCTCAATCGTGTCGCTGATAAAGGTTTCGCGCTCAACCCGTTTTTCTTCGAGTAGTTTGGCGATTTCTTTGTAACGCTGCGGATCGATAAAACGAAAAGCAAGGTCCTCCATCTCCCACTTGATTTGCCAAATCCCCAAGCGGTTGGCCAGCGGCGTGTACAGATCCAGCGTTTCGCGCGCCAAAATGGGGTCGCAGGGTCGTTTCTCTGCAGCGAGCCAGCGCAGCGTCTGCAGTCGTGAGGCCAAACGAATCAAGACGATCCGTAAATCAACGGCCATCGCCAGCAACATTTTGCGCAGCATTTCTTTTTGATCAAGCGAATCCAGTGCGCCGTCGGTCGCCCCGCTTGCCAGCGAGCCCAGCCGCGATAAGGCGCGCGTGCCTTGCACCAACTGGCCAATCTCTGTGCCAAACTGCTCATCGATCGGGTCGGGCGTCGGTGCTTTTGCGCTGCCGATGCCAGCGACTTCGGGAGTCAACATCAGCAAGGCCGCGACACGCGTGGCCACATCAGCTTGCAGCCCCGCTAAAATTTTTGCTGTTTCGAAGGCATGGGCCAGCAGAGTTTCGCCACCGCCGGTCAGGTGGTCGGCCAACTTGGGTGCGACCCACTCAAGCGCCTGCTGCACGGTCAACTGATCAGCAGCCTCAAGGCCACCGATCAGTGTGTCAAGATCAAAACGCGAGGCGTTTGACAACCTGACATCAAACCGCTGCAGTCACAACGATTTCTACCTTGTAATCGGCACTGGCCAGGCGGGCTTCAATCGTCGCGCGGGGCGGCGCGTTACCCTCGGCCACCCACGCATCCCAGGCCTTGTTCATGCCGTCGAATTCTTTCATGTTGGCGACAAAAATCTGTGCCATCAAAATACGCGTTTTATCAGTACCCGCCGTCGCTAAAAGCTTGTCGATCACGGCAAGAATCTGACCTGTTTGTCCGGTAATGTCTTGCATGGTGTCATCGGCGACCTGACCAGCCAGATAGGCCACACCGTGATGGACAGCCATGTCAGACAGACGCTTACCAACGTTTATACGATTAATGTTACTCATAACAATCCTTGAATCAATCAGGCGGGAGGAAGTTCAAACACCTGGCGCAAGTAGGCCAGGTACGCTTTATCGTCACACATCGTTTTTTCAGGCGCATCTGACACTTTCGCAACAGGCTGCCCATTGCAGTG
Source organism: Bordetella parapertussis (assembly GCA_945887835.1). Classification (GTDB taxonomy): domain Bacteria; phylum Pseudomonadota; class Gammaproteobacteria; order Burkholderiales; family Burkholderiaceae_B; genus Zwartia; species Zwartia parapertussis_B. The sequence goes on from CAMCZQ010000066.1 coordinate 6,697, forward strand.
AATCATTTTCATGACGATCTGCAGCGGTTCATGCCCCAAGTCGTTAGTCAGATTTGTACCAATACCAAAGGCGGTTTTGCAACGCCCCGAAAAGCGACGCGTCAAGTCAATCGCGCGTGGAAATGTTAACGCATCTGAAAAAACCAGCGTCTTGGTGCGGGCATCGACACGATTCAACGCGTAATGCGCCAGCATGCGCTCGCCCCAGTCAAACGGATCGCCAGAGTCGTGGCGCGCGCCATCAAATAGTTTACAAAAATACATATCAAAGTCACGCAAAAAGGCAGCTAGCCCATACACGTCTGACAGGGCGATCCCTAAATCGCCCCGGTACTCTTTGGCCCAGGTCTCTAGTGCAAAGACTTGCGAATCGCGCAAACGCGGCCCCAATGCCTGGCAGGCCTGCAAATATTCGTGGGCCATCGTGCCAAGAGGCAAAACACCGTATTTCATGGCAAACCAAACGTTACTTGTGCCCGCAAAATGCTCGCCCATTTGCGCTTTCATGGTGAGCACAACCTCTTCGTGCCAGGCGTGCGAAAAGCGCCGGCGGGTGCCATATTCGGCCACCCGAAACTCTGCCAGATCAGTGGCGTCTAACACCAGTTTCATCTTGGTTTGCAGACGGCTGCGGCCTTCTTCCCAATCCAGACCTTTGCAGACGTTGCGAAAATACACTTCGTTGACAATTGCGAGCACGGGGATTTCAAACAAAATGGTATGCAGCCACGAGCCCTTCACTGAGATCGCGATTTCGCCCGGCAGCGCGCCCTCATTGACCTCGATGCACTTTTCGGGCAGGTGAAACAAGCCTAAAAAGTCAATGAAATCGCTTTTAATGAAGCGCAAGCTCCCTAAATAAGCGAGCTCAGCGGGCTCAAAGCGCAGTTGGCATAGCGCGTGAATTTCTTGGCGGATTTCGTCAAGATAGGGACGTAAGTTGACCCCTGGGGTGCGGCATTTGTAGCGATATTCGACCTGCGCCGCCGGAAAATGATGCAACACCACCTGCATCATGGTGAATTTGTACAGATCCGTGTCGAGCAGCGATTGAATAACCATAATGTGTCCCAAGCTTTTCAAAACCTTAGCACAGACAACGCTGCACGCGCGGGTATCCCGACACAAGCAGGTCGGTTTGGGTAAAATGCTGTTCTAACTTAACGCAGCTTGGTAAACGACATGACTCACGTAGTGACTGAAAACTGTATTAAATGCAAATTTACAGACTGTGTCGATGTGTGCCCCGTTGATTGCTTTCGCGAAGGCCCCAATTTTTTAGTGATCGACCCCGACGAGTGCATTGACTGCGCGGTCTGCATTCCAGAATGCCCGGCCAACGCCATTTTTGCCGAAGAAGATGTGCCTCAAGATCAAATGAAATTTATCGCGCTAAACGCCGAACTTTCACCTTTGTTCGAAAGCATCAGTCGCAGCAAGGGGGGCTTGCCTGACGCCGATGCCTGGCTTGATGTGCCAGACAAACTCAAGCACCTCGAGCGTTAAATGACGAGCGTCTGCCGTGCGAAGCGCTGCTTGCCATGACGCAGGCCCCTGCGGCCCCGGTTGCGCCCGCGCGTTACACCAAACAGACGGTGCTCAATCAAACCGTTTGGGTCAAAGACAAACTCTTCTCACTCACCCTGACACGCCCACCCGGTTTTAGTTTTATACCGGGGCAGTTTGCCCGACTCGGTTTGGCTACTGACCCCGCAGCCCCTGACGTCCCCAACGAATGGCGTGCCTACTCGATGGTGTCGGCCCCCAAAGCAAACGAACTCGAGTTTTTTTCGGTGGTGGTGCCCGATGGCAAATTCAGCCCGCCCCTGGCACGCTTGCGCGTGGGCGATGCACTTTGGCTCAATAAAAACGTGTTTGGCTTTTTAACCCTCGAGGCGTTTGCCGACGGCCAAGACTTATGGTTGCTGGCTACTGGCACCGGGTTATCGGCCTACCTATCCATGCTGCGCGACCCAGCGACTTTTAAACGCTTCAAACACGTGGTCGTCGTGCATGGTGTGCGTCACGCAAGTGAACTCGCCTATCGTGGCGAGCTTCTATCTTTGCTTGACCGCCACACTGGACAGTTGCGTTATTTGCCCGTCACCACCCAAGAAGCACTCACTCAAGATTTATCGCCAACGCTGAGCGCCCGGGCACTCGCGCCTGCCCGCCTGACAAGCTTGCTCAGTTCGGGCGAGCTTGAGCAGCGCGTCGGGCTGCCCCTAGACCCCCTCGGGTCTCGCGTGATGCTTTGCGGAAACCCAGCGATGGTCACTGACATGCGTGCGCTGCTGGCACAGCGCGGTTTTGCAGCGGGCAGGCGTGGCATAGCCGGAAACCTCGCGGTTGAAAACTATTGGTAAGTTCGCCAGTGGGCTCAAGCCACAACCACTGGTGTGATAACTTAGTAAACACACTCTATTTTGTTGTTAAACAGGTCAACCGTGTCACGAGAACGACATTTTGTTGCGTTGCAACACAAAAAAGCGTCAAATCAGTTGTGTCGCACCCAGATCGGGTGATAATCGGCAGCAACAGTTCATAACCGGATTTGATTAATGCTCTATCAATTGCATGAAATGCAGCGCGCCTTCATGGCTCCGCTTACTCACTTTAGCGAGTTAAGTTCTAAGCTTTTTACCCACGCTGCAAGCCCCTTTGCGTACACACCACTGGCGCGTCAGGTAGCCGCGAGCTACGAACTGATTTATCGTCTGGGCAAGGCCTACGAAAAACCAGCTTGGGGGCTTCCAACCACCGAGATCGACGGTCAAGCCATCGCGGTGAACCCAGAAACTGTTCTGGCTCTGCCTTTTTGTCACCTGTTGCACTTTAAGCGTGACTTGCCAGCAAAGACTCGCAAAGCCGACCCCAAGATCTTACTAATTGCGCCGATGTCGGGGCATCACGCCACGTTGCTGCGCGACACCGTGCGTGCGCTATTACCCAATCACGAAATCTACCTGACCGACTGGATTGACGCCCGCATGGTGCCGATCGCAGACGGTGCCTTTAGCCTAAACGACTATGTGCGCTACCTGCAGCAATTTTTACGGCACCTAGGCCCTGAGGTGCACCTGATGTCGGTGTGTCAACCCACGGTGCCTGCCCTCGCGGCGGTCTCTTTGATGGCAACCAATAACGATCCCTGTCTGCCACGCAGCATGACAATGATGGGTGGCCCGATTGATCCGCGCTGCTCACCGACGCAAGTGAATCGTTTGGCGACCACCAAACCGTTTGAATGGTTTGAACAAAAACTTATTCATACGGTGCCCCCACAGTACCCAGGCGCTGGGCGCCGTGTCTATCCAGGCTTTTTGCAACATGCCGGCTTTTTGTCGATGAACCCCGACCGTCACCTTAAATCTCATTACGACTTTTATCTTGATTTGTTGCGTGGCGACGACGAAGACGCCGAGGCGCATCGCCGTTTTTATAACGAATACAACGCCGTACTGGATATGTCCGAAGAGTTTTATCTGGATACGATTCGCACGGTGTTTCAAGAATTTGCTTTGCCAAACGGCACCTGGGAGATCGACGGCCAACTCGTTGCGCCTCGCGACATTCAAACGGTTGCGCTGTTCACCATCGAAGGCGAGCTAGACGATATTTCAGGCGAAGGTCAAACCCGTGCCGCGCAAGATCTCTGCTCGGGCATCCCAGCCAAGCGCAAACAGCATTACACCGCAGCTGATTGTGGCCACTATGGGATTTTTGCCGGACGGCGCTGGCGCACGACGATTTGCCCTCAAATTGCCGAGTTCATCCGAAAATCTTGACTTGGCTCTAAAATGCTCTAACACAGGTCACCCGCTCGGTGACCTAAAAACCTGCGCGCTTTGCCATGCTTGCTGAACGCCTGAACGACCTTTTGCCGCAAACGCAATGCACCAAGTGCGGCTATCAGGGCTGCAAGCCTTACGCACAGGCGCTTGCCACTGAAGGCGAGGCCCTTAACCGCTGCCCGCCCGGTGGTCGCGCAGGAATCGCCGCGCTCGCCGCGCTGTTGCAACGACCTCTTCTTGAGCCAGATCAAAGCTGTGGGGGACTTCGTCCTTTGCACGTTGCCCTGATTGATGAGCAGTTTTGTATTGGCTGCACGCTTTGTATCCAGGCCTGCCCGGTAGACGCGATTGTGGGCGCCTCGAAGCTGATGCATACCGTGGTGCCCGAGCAATGTACGGGTTGCGATTTATGTGTGGCCCCCTGTCCGGTTGATTGCATCACCATGGTTCCGGTCAGCCCCGAGCGCGCCTGGACCACGCAGGATGCCAGCGCGGCGCGTGCGCGTTTTGAACGCCGCCAAGTCCGCTTGGCGCATGAGCCAGAGCCCCTCAGGCAGTCGCCACCCGCCAGAGCACCCGTTGCGATGACGGATACCCTGGCGGCGACTCAGGAGACCACTCAGGCGATGACCCAAGTGGCTGGCAACGACCATGCAGCAGGCTTAGCCGAGTCGGCTAAGCAAGCCACGATTGCACAAGCTCTAGCACAAGCGTTGGCCCGCGCACGCGCACGCCGCGCGACCCACCCCGCCCGTTGAGCGTCTGAGCGCGCAAAGGCTAAAACGTTGAACGCGAGCAAACGCCACGAGATTTTTAGCCGCATGCGCGCGGCCAACCCCGAGCCCACAACCGAACTCGAATACCACAGCGACTTTCAGTTGTTAATTGCCGTTTTGCTTTCGGCGCAAACGACCGACAAGGCCGTGAATTTGGCAACGCGCAAGTTTTTTCCCAAACACGGCACCCCAAAAGGTTTGCTGGCGCTAGGTGAGGCCAAACTCAGCGATCACCTCAAAACGCTTGGGCTTTACAAAACTAAAACAAAAAATGCCCTGGCGACCTGTACGCTTTTGCTTGAGCAACACGCGGGCAAAGTGCCGCAAAACCGCGAGGCGCTTGAAGCCCTGCCAGGGGTGGGCCGCAAAACAGCCAATGTGGTCTTAAACACCGCCTTTGGCCAACCCACCATTGCCGTCGACACCCATATTTTTAGGGTCTCAAACCGCACAAAAATCGCACCCGGCAAAGATGTCGTGGCGGTTGAAAAAGGTTTGGAAAAATTTGTCGCGCCAGAATTCAAGCTCAATGTCCACCATTGGCTCATTTTGCATGGACGTTACATTTGCGTCGCACGCACTCCAAAGTGCCCGCAGTGCGGCATCGCTGATTTGTGCGAGTACCGGCCAAAAACCAAGGCCTGAACAACGGAACTTGTCCTGACGGCGAAACGAGCACGCCCCCCACTAAGGCGTGCTTGCCAAGAGGCACTTACCAAGCCTCAGACTACCTATGACAAACCCGAATGTTGTTTTTGCTGCACTTGCGTCATAATGCGCACTCGCTTTTAAAAATACTCTACTCGCAAAGATACGCATGAAAGACATTATCCTTGAGACGTCCAATCTCACCAAGGAATTCAAAGGTTTTGTAGCTGTTAACGACGTTTCGTTAAGCGTGCAACGCGGTCAAATTCACGCCTTAATCGGCCCTAATGGCGCCGGCAAAACCACCTGTTTTAACCTCCTGACTAAGTTTCTACCACCCACTCGCGGCAAAATCACCTTTAACGGTCTAGACATCACGGGCGATCGCCCCGCACACATTGCACGGCGCGGCATCATTCGCTCGTTTCAAATCTCCGCTGTATTTCCACATTTAACGGTGCTCGAAAACGTACGCATTGGTCTGCAGCGCCAAACGGGTATCTCTTTTCATTTCTGGAGAAGCGAAAGCCGCCTGAATCAACTCAATGAGCGCGCGCAAGCGCTGCTTGAACAAGTCGATCTGGGCGACTTTGCGAAAGAACTCACTGGCAGCCTGCCCTATGGACGCAAGCGTGCACTCGAAATTGCCACGACTCTGGCAATGGAACCCGAGTTGATGCTGCTTGACGAACCCACTCAGGGCATGGGACACGAAGACGTCGATCGCGTCACGCAATTGATCAAACGCGTCAGCGTTGGACGCACCATTTTGATGGTCGAGCACAATATGAACGTCGTGGCCTCGATTGCCGACACCATCACCGTGCTCGCGCGTGGTGCCGTCTTAGCTGAAGGCAATTATGCCCACGTCTCAAAAGACCCCTTAGTCATGGAAGCTTACATGGGCACGACCGAAGGCGAACTCGAAGGGGCCCACGCATGACCGCTGCACTCGAAATCAAAGGCCTGAACGCCTGGTATGGTGAATCACACATCTTGCACGGCATTGACTTAACCGTAAACCAAGGCGAAGTCGTCACTTTGCTTGGGCGCAACGGCGCCGGTCGCACCACCACGCTGCGCGCGATCCTAGGCTTGACCGGCGCGCGCACGGGCTCGGTGCGCATCGGCGGTACTGAAGCGATCGACCTACCGACCTTTAAAATTGCGAAGCTTGGCGTGGGCTATTGCCCCGAAGAGCGCGGCATCTTTGCGAGCTTGTCTTGCGAAGAAAACTTGCTGCTGCCCCCCCCCGTGGGCGGACTGGGCGGCGGTATGTCGCTGTCAGAAATCTACGAGATGTTTCCGAACTTGCTTGAGCGTCGCAACTCGCCCGGCACGCGTTTGTCGGGTGGCGAACAGCAAATGTTAGCGGTTGCCCGAATCTTGCGCACTGGTGCAAACCTGTTGCTGCTCGACGAAATCTCAGAGGGTCTGGCCCCAGTCATTATGCAAGCGCTGGGTCGGATGATCAAGATGCTCAAGACTAAGGGCTATACCATTGTGATGGTCGAACAGAATTTTCGGTTCGCCGCACCGCTTGCTGACCGCTTTTATGTCGTAGAGCACGGTCAGATTGTTGAACACTTTGACGCCAAAGATCTTGGGGCCAAGCAGTCTGTATTAACAGAGCTATTAGGCGTCTAATCCTTTGTTTGACTTGTATGATGGCGTCTGTGCAACTAGGCGCCCAATCTTTTTATTGTTGCGTTTAGCATTTCTTCGGAGAACTACATGAAACTTCGCACCCTAAGTGCCGCGCTGATGTTGGCCGGTTTTGGCCTCGTCTCACATTCCGCTTTAGCAAACATATCTGACGACGTTATCCGTATTGGCTTTATCACCGACATGGCGAGCGTGTATTCAGACATCGACGGCCCTGGCGGCATCGAAGCCGCGCGCATGGCAATCGCCGATGCAGGCGGCATGATCAACGGCAAAAAGATTGAATTGGTTTTTGCCGATCACCAGAACAAGGCCGACGTGGCCGCTGCAAAAGCACGCGAGTGGTTCGACCAACAAAAAATCGACATGTTGATCGGTGGTACCAACTCTGGCGTCAATCTGGCATTAGCCGGTATCGCCGCCGAAAAGAAGAAAGTCTTTATGGCGATTGGTGCGGCAGCGTCAGACCTGACCGGCGCGCAATGCACAGCCTACACCGTTCACTGGGCCTATGACACCGTGGCGCTTGCGCGCGGCACCGGCTCCGCAATTGTGAAGGCCGGCGGCAAGTCATGGTATTTTTTGACAGCTGATTATGCTTTCGGTCATGCACTTGAACGTGACACTGCAAACGTGGTGAAAGCCGCTGGCGGTGAAATCAAAGGCCAAGTTCGCGCGCCCTTAAACTCGTCAGACTTTTCATCGTTTTTATTGCAAGCGCAAAGCTCAAAGGCTCAAATTTTAGGCTTAGCAAACGCGGGTGGCGACACGATCAATTCGATCAAAGCGGCAAACGAATTCGGTATCGGCAAAACCATGAAGCTCGCCGGCTTGCTGATTTTCATTAACGATATTCACTCACTCGGCCTCAATGTCACCCAAGGCATGCAGTTTACTGATGGCTGGTATTGGGATCAAAACGACGAAACTCGGGCTTGGTCGACTAAGTTTGAAGCCAAGCTTAAGCGCAAACCTTCGATGATTCAGGCGGGCGACTACTCGGCCGTTTCGTTTTATTTAAATGCAGTCAAAGCGACCGGTAGCGATGACGGCGATACCGTCATGAAGTGGATGAAGTCCAACAAGGTCAACGACATGTTTGCCAAAAATGGCTACGTGCGCGAAGACGGCCGTATGGTTCACGATATGTTTTTGATGGAAGTCAAGAAACCGTCTGAATCAAAAGGCCCTTGGGACTACTACAAGCAAATCGCGGTTTTGCCTGGTGAATCAGTTTTCACCACGCTTGCTGAATCTACCTGCAAACTTATCAAGAAGTAAGCACTGGCTAGGCTTCGGTACGCGCCCGCGTATCGAAGCTTGTTTTTGCTGACTCTGCATCTTTGGCGTTCTGATTCACAATGATCACTATTTTTGGCATTCCCTTACAAGCCTTCTTAGGCCAGCTGTTGCTGGGCTTAGTCAACGGCTCTTTTTACGCCATTTTGTCGCTGGGCTTAGCGGTGATTTTTGGCTTGCTCAATGTCATTAACTTTGCGCATGGTGCGCTTTACATGTTTGGCGCGTTTCTGGCCTGGATGGGCTTAGCCTATTTTGACCTAAATTATTGGGTCATGCTGGCGCTCGCTCCGCTCATCGTTGGCTTTTTTGGCATTTTGATTGAAAAATTTTTACTCAAGCATCTTTATAAGCTTGATCATTTATACGGCCTGTTGCTCACCTTTGGCATCACGCTCTTAATGGAAGGTCTGTTTCGCAGCTTCTATGGCGTGTCAGGTCAACCGTACTCGACGCCCGAGGCACTGCGTAGCGCCACCAATCTTGGCTTCATGGTCTTGCCTAACTACCGTGCCTGGGTCGTGGTGGCCTCAGTCGTGGTCTGTTTGCTGACCTGGTTTGTGATTGAACGCACACGCTTAGGTGCCGTGCTACGGGCGGGCACTGAAAACCCCCGTCTGGTCGAGGCCTTTGGTGTGAACGTGCCGCTGATGATCACCCTCACGTACGGCTTTGGAGTCGCACTCGCCGGCTTTGCGGGTGTTCTGGCAGCACCGATCTTGCAGATTTCACCGCTCATGGGGTCAAACCTGATCATCGTCGTGTTTGCTGTGGTCGTGATCGGGGGGATGGGGTCGATTTTGGGCGCCATTGTCACGGGCCTTGGTCTGGGACTCATCGAAGGCTTGACCAAGGTGTTTTGGCCTGAGGCCTCAAGTACGGTCGTGTTCATCATCATGGCGATCGTCTTATTACTGCGCCCGGCAGGTCTGTTTGGAAAAGAAAAATGAATCGTCAAGTGTTTGGATATCTTTTATTTACCATTTTTTTGTTGGCGATTCCGTTGCTGGGCATCTATCCCATCTTCGCCATGAAAATCATGTGCTACGCCTTGTTTGCCTGCGCTTTTAATTTATTGCTTGGTTTCACTGGTTTGCTCTCGTTTGGTCATGCCGCCTTTTTGGGCACCGCCGCTTACGCTTCCGGTCATGCAATGAAGGTCTGGGGCATTTCGACTGAGCTCGGGATTCTCTATGGCGTTGCGATGGCTGGCGTCTTGGGGCTTGCGATGGGTGCCCTGGCGATTCGGCGCAGTGGCATCTATTTTGCGATGATCACTCTGGCGCTCTCGCAGATGGTCTATTTCTTTTTTCTGCAAGCCAAGTTCACCGGCGGCGAAGACGGCCTGCAAGGCGTGCCGCGCGGGACGCTTTTTGGGCTCATTGATCTTAAAAACGACCTTAACCTTTACTACCTGATCGTTGCGATTTTTATATTTGGCTACTTTCTGATTTGGCGAATCGTACATTCGCCTTTCGGCCAAGTCCTGAAAGCGATTCGTGAAAACGAGCCGCGGGCGATTTCTCTGGGCTATGACGTCGAGCGCTTCAAACTACTGGCGTTTGTTTTGTCAGCCATGCTCGCCGGGCTGGCGGGTTCGGCAAAAATGTTGATTTTTGTGTCGGCAACCTTGTCTGACGCAACCTGGCAGATGTCGGGTCTCGTGATCTTAATGACGTTGATTGGCGGCTTAGGCACCTTAGTCGGCCCCGTGATTGGCGCTTTTATCATTGTGCTTCTTGAAAACAAAGTCGGTGATTTTGGAGCCGCTATGGCAAACGCCACGGGCATAGAATGGTTTACGCGCTTAGGTGAATCAGTCACAATTGTCATCGGTTTGATTTTTGTCATTTGCGTCTTGTCCTTCAGACGCGGTTTAGTGGGCGAAGCCAATGCATGGCTTGAAAAACGTAGGGGCTCGCCAGCGCAGGGCTAACTTCTGCGCTGTTGGTTGAACAGCCTCTGAAACAAAAAAAATATTCAGAGGCTGCAGTTCGGAGACAAGATGACTTTGATCGATATGCACTCGCATTGGGGGACGCAACGCGGTTACGTGCTGCGCACGCCCCAAGAACTTGCCCAGCAAAAGAAAACCTGGAACTCAGACACGCAGTACGAAACCGAAGCGCAAATGGTCGCTTACTTTCGGGCGTCTCAGGCACGCGTGATTTTAGACTTGGGTTTTACAAAGTTTGCCCCGCTGCACGAAGTCGTTGGTTTGCACGACTATTCTTTCGAGATACAACGTCAACATCCCGAGGCGATCCTTGGCAACTGGTTTCATTTAGACCCAGCCTT
>CAMCZQ010000067.1 GCA_945887835.1 Bordetella parapertussis
TCTCGTATGACACCTTCACATCTTCTGAAGTCAAAAGCGTGCCATCGTGAAACTTAACGTTTGGCCTAAGAGTAAAGGTGTAGGTCATCGCATCCGGCGAGGCCGACCAGGATTCTGCCAAATCGCCAACAACTTTTGGATAATTGTGCGGTTCATACTTTAGCAACGTTGAATAGTGCGGCGCTACGCGCTGGATGACTGCAAATGTTTGCATCGCGTGGCAATCGTATGAGGGTGGTTCTGCCACGATTCCGTAAGACAAGGTTCCGCCTCGCTGGATCTCTTGAGAAAAGACCCCTCCAGATGCAAGCAGCACCATTGCGGTGGCTACCCAACGACTCACTCTCGCACTTATCTGCATGTTTGTCTCTCTGTTTTAAACTTCGCTGTCTTTCTGACAATCTGGCAATCGAGGTTGCTTAAGTTTGAATTTACTTCATTAAGTTGAGTTCTGTGTAGCAATTGAGCAGCGTAGACGTGACCACTTGAGCGTCACCGCTCAGAACGGCCGAACGCCAACAGCACGAGTTAACCGTAAGACGGCGCGGCAAGCGCCATACCGTTAAAGGCGTTCAGCAAGCGCGTGCGCCACTGAGCAACCGGGTCATCCGCCGCTAAAAGTTCAAAATCACTGATCGCACGCGACCACTGAAATTGCCCAAAAATGGCGTAATCCGCGTACAAGGGGGTTTCGCCGCCAAAGAATGGTTGCACCTTGAGTACGTTTCTTAAGGGACCTAAGCTATCCCGAAACGCTTGTCGTTTGGCGTCTCGGTCGTGCACCACTTGTTCAAGTGTCATACCAAAACGCTTTTCGCGATTTTCACGAAAATACGCTTGGTTAGCGGCATCAAGATGCTTGTAAATATCTAGCAAAACAAAGCGTACAATTTGCCCCGCATGCACATCACCCAAGTTTGAATACACCAAGCTTAAGGCTTGCCCCTGCGGCCCGCCAAACAAAGAGGGGCGGTCTGGAAATTGCGCCTCGAGGTACTTGGCGATTTCCCAGGATTCAAACACCCATTTGCCGTCATGTACCAACACTGGCACCTTGCCCTGGCCGCTGGGCTCGAGCGCAGCTTTTTCTATAAAGCGCCAAGGCACCAACTCTGCGTCAAGCCCTTTATGAGCAAGCGCCATCCGAATCCGCCAACAGTAGGGGCTAAAAGGTCGGTTGTTTTCAGCGCCGACGAGTTCGAATAATTTAAGAGCCATAATGAGTTCCTGCGCTGCCTGGAGCGTGACGGGTTGAATAGAGCTGACGTCACCTTAACCCGAAGCGACTCTTGGATAAAGCCCCTTAAGGTAAGCGACGCTTGCTGCGAGCTTGGGCGAGGCTGTCGTTTACGTCGACCGCTTCGCTAAAAAGACCAAATAAATACTTAGCATTTGTGCAACAATCCCAGCGACACCTACATTTTGTTACAGTTCGAGTTAGGCTCTTACACGCTTACTTTTTAGATCAAACTTGCCTGCCAAACCGCCTGCTCTTTGGTCGAGCACGCCTGCTCTCAACACCCCTTATCTGGAGTCTGCTTTGACCTCTGCCACGACCAATACCACCGCGCCCACACAAGCGCTGCCCTACACCCCTGTGGCCGTTGTCACGGGCGGCGCACGCGGTATTGGCTTGGCAGCAGCAAAATGGTTTCTTGCTCACGGCTATCAGGTCGCTATTTTGGATACTGAAGTCGCCACTCTGAAGCAGACCGAACTGGCGCTAAACGACTCGGCTCGCGTGTTGGCCCTCCCTTGCGATGTCTCGATCCCGACTCAAGTGCAGACGGCGATTGACCAGGTGGAACAAAAATTTGGCCGTATCGACGCACTCGTGAACAACGCGGGCGTCGCAGTGTTCAAGCCCATCGGCGAAACCACCTTTGAAGAGTTTCGCTACGTGTTGGGTACTAATCTTGATGGCGCATTTTTGTGTTCGCAAGCTTGCATCAAAGTCATGAAGAAAAACCGTAGTGGCTCGATCGTGAACATCGCTTCGATTTCGGGCTTACGCGCCAGCACCCTGCGTGTGGCCTATGGCACCAGCAAGGCCGCCATCATTCACCTGACTAAACAACAGGCTGTCGAACTGGGCACGATCGGCATTCGCGCCAACGTGGTCGCACCGGGCCCGGTTGATACAGAAATGTCAAAGCTCGTGCACAGCGTCGCAATTCGTTCTGACTACTATGACACCATCCCCATGAACCGTTATGGCACGCCCGAAGAAATCGCGAATGCTATTGGATTTTTATGCAGCCCTGAAGCCGCTTTTATCAATGGACAAGTTCTTGCCGTAGATGGTGGCTTTGATGCGTCGGGGGTCGGGATTCCAACCTTGCGTAAACATCAAGACGGCTCGGTCTAAATTTTTTTTTCAAACAGGACACACTCATGAATCAACCTTATATCGTCGGCTGGGGCCACACACCCTTTGGCAAACTCGACAACATAGATTTTGTGCAATTGATTCGTGATGCGGCCTTGCCAGCCATCGCCAGCGCGGGTCTTGAACCCAGCGACATCGACGGCATTTTCGTAGGCCACTTCAATGCCGGTTTTGTACAACAAGACTTCACCGCCTCGCTAATGGGCGTGGCGATCCCCGAATTTCGCCATACCCCAGCCGTGCGTATGGAAAACGCTTGTGCAACCGGTTCAGCCGCGATCTGGTCCGCACTTGATGCTTTGGCCGCAGGACGCTTCAAACGTGTGCTGGTGCTGGGGATCGAAAAAATGAATACCCTACCCAACAAAGAAATAGGCGAGATCTTGCTGAAAGCCTCTTTCGTGCAAGAAGAAGCACACACCGAAGGTGGCTTTGCTGGCGTGTTTGGTCAAATTGCCAGCGGCTACTTCGAGCGGTTTGGCGACCAGTCTGATGCACTCGCCGCCATCTCGGCAAAAAATCATTCAAATGGCGTGCACAATCCTTACGCCCACATGCGCCGCGATTTAGGGTTTGATTTCTGCCGTAATCCTTCTGACAAAAATCCTTTTGTGGCTGGCCCTTTAAAACGCTCAGACTGTTCACTCGTCTCTGATGGTGCGGCAGCCCTTGTGCTCTCTAGCGAGCCCCTACCCGGTGCCAAGGTACCCGCCGTGCGCTGGCGCTCGCGCACACATGTCAACGAATTTTTACCACTTTCGCGCCGCGATCCAACGCGTTTTGAAGGCGCTGCACTGGCCTGGCAAAAAGGTCTGTCAAGCGCGCAACGCTCACTAGACGATCTGCAATTTGTCGAAACACACGATTGCTTCACGATTGCTGAAATGCTTGAGTACGAAGCCATGGGTTTGGCGCCGCACGGTCAGGGTGCACGGGTGATTCTGGATGGCACCACTTGCAAAGACGGCAAGCTGCCCATCAACCCCTCGGGCGGTTTGAAGTCGCGCGGGCACCCGATCGGTGCCACCGGTGTGTCACAGCACGTCATGGCTGCGATGCAGCTCTCGGGGCAAGCCGGCGATATGCAAATCAAGGCCGCGCATACCGGTGCAGTCTTTAACATGGGCGGCGCCGCGGTTGCCAACTATCTGAGCGTGTTGGAAGCAACGTGAACGCAGCGCAAGCCATGAACTTAGGGCGGTTGCTCACGCATACCGCTGCGCTCTACCCGGAGCACATCGCGCTCATTCAAGGCGAACAAAGCTGGACATGGTCTGCCATTAACGCGCGCGTTGACGCCATGGTAGCGGCCTTACGCGCACTGGGCCTCAAAAAGGGCGACCGTATCCTTCTGCAGTCACGCAACAATCTGCAGACCTTTGAGAATAGCTGGACAGCTTTCAAGCTGGGGTGTGTCTGGGTACCGACTAATTTTCGCCTGACACCACCCGAAGTCGCGTATCTAGGGGCGTCAAGTGGCGCCGTGGCAATGATTGTTGAAGACATCTTTGCTGGGCACACCGACGCCGTCAAAGCCGAATCTAAAACGCTTAAGCACATCATTGTGATCGGCCAGCCACGTGCAGGCGAGTTGTCGTATGAAGCTATGATCGCGCAGCACTTAGGCGTGGTCAGCGAAGAAGAAACCGTTCACTACGACGATCCACTTTGGTTTTTTTATACCTCGGGCACCACCGGCAAGCCGAAGGCGGGCATTCTGACTCACGGGCAAATGGCCTTTGTGGTCACCAATCACCTTGCCGAGATCATCCCAGGCACCACTGAACGCGACTGCTCAATTGTCGTTGCACCGCTGTCGCACGGCGCGGGTATTCATGCGCTGCTAAATGTAGCGCGCGGCGCCGCCGCTATTCTCATGTCAAGCGAGAAGTTTGATCCAGAATTGTTTTGGCAATTAGTTGAGCGTCATCGTGTCACCAATCTTTTTACTGTACCCACGATTGTCAAAATGCTGGTCGAGCATCCTGCCGTCGATCAGTATGATCACAGCTCGTTGCGCTACATGCTTTACGCTGGCGCCCCGATGTATCGCGCCGATCAAAAGCGAGCCCTCGAGAAACTTGGCAATGTCCTTGTGCAATATTTTGGTTTGGGCGAAGTGACGGGCAACATCACTGTGCTGCCCCCTGACATGCATAGCGCTGACGATCAAGATCCAAACGCAAATATCGGTTCCTGTGGTCGCCCACGTGTTGGCATGGAAGTCGCCATCCTGAACGCCAAACACGAACGCCTGGCAACCGGCGAAATTGGCGAGATCTGCTGTCGTGGCCCGGGCGTCTTTGCCGGCTATCACGGCAACCCCGAGGCCACTGAAAAAGCGCTACGCGGTGGCTGGTTTCACACCGGCGATTTAGGCAAGATGGATGCGCGTGGCTTGCTTTACATCACGGGCCGTGAATCCGACATGTACATTTCAGGCGGCTCGAATGTGTACCCGCGTGAAGTCGAAGAAGTGCTGCTCACCCACCCGGCTGTCGCTGAGGTCGCCATCGTTGGTATGCCTGATGCAAAGTGGGGCGAGATTGGTATCGCCGTGATTGTGAAGCGGCCTGAGTACGATAGCGTGGATAGCGCCGAGTTGCTAGGATATCTTGAGGGCCGTTGTGCCAAATACCGCTGGCCACGTCAAGTCTTTTTTTGGGATGTGATGCCAAAATCAGGTTATGGCAAGATTGTTAAAAAGGATATCAAAGTGCTGTTAGTTGAACGCGGCGAAGTTCAAAGCGTCTCTTAATAGCATCTTGCAACGCGTGGCTGAATAACCTCGTTCAGGGCGTGGCCGAGTCACATCATTTAGGGCACCGCTTCACACACTTATCATGACAACAACTCAAGTCCTGCCCTTACACATTGCTTTTTTAACGCCAATGGCACCCGTTACGCTTGAGGCTGTGCGCCAGCTTTTGCCGCCCGCCTGCACGATCGCGTTTGCTCAAACCTCAACCAAAGCAGAGCAACTCAAACTCTTAGCTGATGCTGACGTTGTCATGATCGCTGGCACCTTTATTGAAGGCGATGTGATCCGCCAAGCGCCTCGCCTGAAGATGATCCAGAAATGGGGCATCGGAGTCGACAAGATTGACTTGCTTGCCGCCAAAGAGCGCAACGTGCTTGTTGCAATCACCTCTGGCGCGACTTCGATTCCAGTGTCTGAACACACACTGCTACTGATGCTTGCCGTGTCGCGACGCTTGCCCTTGGCGCACCGCAGCTTAGGCCAAGGTCAATGGATGGCCGCTGACCTGCGCACCGTGTGCAGCAAACTAGATGGCAAAACCGTTGGGCTGTTTGGTTTTGGTGGCATTGCGCAGCAAGTGGCTAAGCGCTTAAAAGGCTTTGATGTTGATGTGATGTACCACTCTAGAACTCGGGTGGCCTCTGACATCGAAGCTAGACTGCAAGCTCGTTACGTTGACTTTGACACCCTCGTGGCAAACAGCGACATCTTAAGTTTGCATGCCCCGCTCTCGCCTCAAACCCATCATCGGTTTAACGCCGACATCTTTGCCAAAATGAAACGTGGTGCGATCCTGATCAACACCGCACGTGGTGAACTCATCGACGAGCCCGCTTTAATTCGGGCACTGCAGCAAGGGCAACTTTCGGGCGCCGGCCTAGACACCTTTGAGGCAGAGCCTCCAAGCGCAGAGAACCCCTTATTTCAGATGGATCAAGTCGTGGTGACCCCACACTCTGCGGGCGGAGTCTATGACAACCTACCCAATCTTGTCGGACATATGTTTCGAAACATCGAGCTCTTTCAACGCGGGCTGCCGATCCCTGAGGCTGATTTAGTGGTATCAAACACAGCATGACGTTTGCTCCGCGCACTGATAATATCGACAAAATCGTTTGGGAGACCAACATGAGCCAAAAGTTTTCAACCCAGTTCGAGCCTTTAAAAGGTATCGTCAGCCCCGAAGAATGGGAGACCCGTGTCACACTCGCAGCCTGCTATCGCTTGATGGATAAGTACGGCATGACTGACATGATCTATAACCACATCACAGCACGCATCCCGGGCACTGAAGATCTGCTCATCAACCTCTATGGTTTGCTGTACAAAGAAATCACCGCCTCAAGCTTGGTCCGCATCACCGTTGAAGGCGAGATCGTACGTAAACCTGATACCGACTATGGCATCAACGTCTCGGGCTACGTGATTCACGGCTGTATCCACACCGCGCGTCCAGATGTCGCGGCCGTGATTCACACTCATTCTCGCGCTGGTATGGCGGTGTCCTCAATGAGCTGTGGCCTGTTGCCGATGACCCAAACTGCGAGTCGCTTTAATAATCATCTGGCCTACCACGACTTTGAAGGCCCCGCAGTGGATCTGGCCGAACGCGAATTACTAGTGCGCGATTTGGGCGATCACAACGCCATGATTTTGCGTAACCATGGCTTACTCACTAGCGGTGCGTCGGTGCAACAAGCCTTTAACCTGATGTATCAACTTGAAATGTCATGTCGCGCGCAGGTTGACGCCATGGCTGCAGGCACTGAACTGAGCTTGCCTCGCAAAGAGGTTCTTGAAAAATCAGCGCATCTTTATCAACCAAATGTTCGTCGACCCTATGGCGAGCTTGAATGGCATGCGATGCTTCGCTTGCTTGAGGCAGAGCCAGGCGGCTTTCCCCATTACGCGTCTTAAGGCGGCTGCAATCTAATGACCACAACGCTTCACACAAATCCAACTGCACCCTTCGGCTTGTCTGGTATTTGCGATTGCCATACGCATGTGTTTCCGCCACAAGCGCAATTTCCGTTTTCGCCCACGCGGCACTACACGCCCGACGAGGCCTCAATCCAAGAGTTGCGCGCTTTACATCGTTCAATCGGTGTCGAGCGTGTCGTGATCGTGCACCCAAGCCCTTACGCGGCCGACAACAGTTGTTTACTTTGGGCACTGCGCACAATCGGCGAAAGCGCGCGCGGCGTAGCCGTGATCGATGACCACACTACAACCGCAGCGCTGACTGATATGCATCAGGCGGGCGTGCGCGGCACACGCTTAAATCTTGAGACCGTTGGGCAAAATGACCCGCGCGTCGGCCAGCAACAATTGCTGCGCACTGCCAAACAAGTGGCGCCCTTTGGTTGGCATATTCAGATGTATACCAATTTAGGTGTGATTGACGGCATGCACGACACCATTATGCAAGCGGCGACCACCGTCGTCATTGATCACTTTGGGCGGCTCAATGCCGCGGCAGGCCTTACGCAACCCGGCTTTGACGCCTTGCTATCGCTGGTGCGTTCAGGCAAAGTCTACGTGAAAATTTCTGCGGCCTATCGGGTATCCGAAGCCGCCGATTACGCCGATTTAGATTTGTTTGCGCAAGCGCTCATCGAGGCTAATCCTGACCGCATCGTTTGGGGTACGGATTGGCCCCATCCGTTTCCGCCCAAAGGTCAAGTGCGAAAGCCTGAGGTCATCGAGCGCTTTCATCACGAAGACAATCAAGCAGCAATCAAGAGAGTGGTACGTTGGGCAGGCAGTGCTGAGCGGGCAAAAAAGATTCTTGTCGATAACCCTGCGCGCTTGTACGATTTTTGATCTTACTTTGAGCGAAAACACATTTTTTTAGATAACGTCTTCTTTATGCATCCCTCACGCCTTCATCTCTCACGCATCACTTATTCGCGAGACACTCAACATGTATAACTTTCGCTCCAATCGCTCTAGCCTCGTCTCTTTATTTTTTGCGCTGGCGATCGCCTTCCCCACAATCGCGCTAGCGCAAGACAGCGCAAACTATCCTACACGCTCAATCAAAATCATCGTACCGGTTGCACCAGGTGGTACGGTCGATATGGTTGCCCGCTCGCTTGCTGAAGCCTTAACCAAGTCTTTAGGGCAGCAAGTCATCGTTGAGAACAAACCTGGCGCAAGTAGCCTGCTCGGAACGAACTTTGTTGCAAAATCAGCCCCGGATGGCTATACCCTTTTGGCGCACTCAACGACCTTTGTCACCGCACCTGTCTTATTAAAGAATGCGGGCTACGACCCGCTCAAAGACTTTATCCCGATTACGGTCACTTGCCAGATCCCGATGGTCTTAGTCGTGAACCCCGACAAAATCGCAGCACGCAACCTCAAAGATTTTGTTGCCTTAGCCCAGGCCCAACCAAAGTTTTATGCGTACGCCTCATCGGGCAATGGTTCAACTGGCCACATTGCCGCCGAGTTGTTTAGCAGTGCGGCGGGTGTGTCGTACCTGCATGTGCCCTATAAAGGGAATGCGCAATCAATGGTCGATCTGTTGGGCGGACAAATTCCGTTTATGTTCGACCAAGTCAGCACGTCGGCGCAGTACATCTTAAGCGGCAAAGTTGCCGCCATTGGCGTCACCAGCAAAACTCGCTCACCGATTTTGCCGAATGTACCTACGCTTGATGAGTCAGGCTTACCAGGTTTTGAGGATTCAACGTTTAACGGGCTGTTTGCGCCGGCGGGTACCCCCACCCCAATTATCAACCGCCTACACACTGAATTAACAAAAATCTTGCAGTCACCCGACTTGGTCAAGCAATTTATGGCTAAGGGTGTTGAGCTAGGTGCAAGCCCAACACCCGAGCAATTTAAACAATATCTGGCGCAGCAAACTTCGCGCTATCAAGAGCTAGCCAGAAACGCAAAAATTGCCGCCGACTGATCTCGCGGCTCACATGGACAGTCACGAAATCTTAATCTGGTACATCGAGCCTGAATCGATTAAAGATTCAGCTCAATTAAGTCGTTTTTTTCAATGGCTTTCACCCGAAGAGCGCGTTCAACACGGGAGCTTTCGTTTCGAAAAACATAGGCATACCTATCTGATTAGTCATGCACTCGTACGACAAGCGTTAAGCCTAATCACTCAGGTAGAACCGGAGAAGTTTTCTTTTAAAACCAACGCTTATGGCAAACCTTTTGTAGCGGCGCCTGCCCAACAACAAGCTGTACATTTCAACTTGTCACACACCGAAGGCTTGGCGGCTGTAGCAATTTCAAGACGAACAGAGCTAGGGATCGACGTCGAGAATATTCATCGTCAGGATATGACGCAGGCGTTGGCTGAACAATTTTTTGCACCCGAAGAATATCATGCGGTCGCACTGGCAAGCGAACACGAACGCAGTACAAAAATGCTTGAATTTTGGACTCTGAAAGAGTCTTATATTAAAGCCGTAGGGATGGGCCTTTCAATCGCGCTTGACTCGTTTGCCTTTAAACTTGCAACGGGCACCCACGCGGCGCGCTTGCTCAGACTCGATGCCCAAGCTCATGCACTCGACGTTTGGCGTTTTTGGCAAGGGCAGCCTACGACAAATCACTTAATGGCATTGGCTTTTAAGCACGAGCACGCCAACCAAGTTCAGATTACAGCCCGGCGAGCTGACTGGCTCGCTCGAGCTTAACCATCTAATCTTAACCTTCTTAGACTGCCGGAACGGTTTCAGCTGGTGCAACTGAGGCCTCTGCACTATTCGCAGCAGCTTTTTTGCGCGACAACTTGGCTTTACCTGTTTCGTAGTATCCCTTGAACTGCTCTTTAACCTGACGCGCTTCAATATCAAGAATTGTGCCTCCCTGTTCAAAGTGGGTCGCGAACACACGGCCGATGGCATAGGTTGAAGCACCTGAAAGTAGCATCATTGCTGAGCCACCTAAGACAGTACCCACCACCGGAATCATCTTGACCCAACTCGCAAAAGTGACCGAACCAAAGGCGGGCACGGCGCCACCAATGATGGCACTAATCGTGCGCTTGGTTGCACTTGCAGTGTATTCAACGCCATAGAGTGAGCTTAATTGCTTGACCAAGGCTAACTGAATGGCAGTAACGCCAACAAAATCAACTAAGGGGATCGGCACAATGCCCACACCACCCGATAACAACATACTGTAATTGATCGCAGACTCGACCTTCGCGCGTTGGAGCTCATCGATAGGCTTAGGCGTCACTTCGATCGCGTTTACTTCAATATCGATTGGCTGATTGTTCGCCATATTTTTCATCCTGTTTAAGCCGTTGTCATTTTTGTAAGTATTAGCTTTTTACAACAAATCCCGCCATCTTTGCGTATTGTTAACACACAATGCGCTATTTGGATTACGTTGCGAACAGTAACATATGTTAATGAAATATTAACACTTTTCATAAAAATTTAATAAGTAGGACAAGTTTATTTTAGTTATTCTAGTAATTACCGTACGTATCGTTATCGCTGGTCGTGAGAATGAATCTGCAAGGCTTCTAAAAAGCGCGACACCATGTTGTAGGCCCCGACCGTGGCGGTTAACTCGACTAACAAACGGTCGGTCAAGACAGCCTTAACCGCGGCAAAGACCTCAGGTGACACATGGATCTCTTTGGTCATGGCATCTGTGTACGCCAAAACAGCACGCTGGGTAGCATCGTAGTTTTTTGATTGTTGCCAATGCTCTAAGTCATCTAGTTGCGCTTGCGTGACGCCCTCGCGTAAGGCAATCGGTGCATGTTGTTCAGCTTCGTACGGTGCGCCATTCAAAATGGCGATCCGCATGATGACCAACTCGCGTAAGCCACCCGGTAAGCTGCTTTGCTGACGAATCGCAGTCAGGTAATTTAACCAACCGCTGGCGACAGGCGGGCTGTGCAGCAGCATTTGATATAAATGCAACACGCCACCGCGTTCAGCGACAATACGGTCAACCAGTGGTTTAGCTTCGGGGTTCGTTAAGTCAGCGTAGGGAATGCGTGCCATGATTTCGGTCTCTTAGTGGATAAATTATTTTTGAACGTCATTCAGTGTAATTCTTAATCACAGCCGCATCGTCAAGGCGACCCAGGCCATGACTGCTTGAAGTTGTAAATTGCAAGAAAGCCGCGTGCGCCATCGAGGCTGCAAAGGTTTGCTCGCGCGCGGCATCAAGCACCAAGCCTAAATCTTTAACAAAAATATCCACTGCCGAGGTCACGTCGTCAAACGACTCGGTAATCATGCGATTGCCGCGATCGCCTAACATCCAACTCGAAGCCGCACCACTTTTTAAAATCTCAAGGGTCGTATCTAGCGGCAAGCCTGCGCGTTTGGCCATCGCCAAGGCCTCTCCAGCCGCCGCGATATGCACACCACATAAAAGTTGATTGACGACTTTCATCTGGCTACCCATGCCCTGCTCGCTGCCCAGAACAAAAATCTTACTGCCAAAGGTTTCAAGAATCGGTTTGACTCTGGCGCAGACCGTTGGTTCGCCTGCCACCATGATCGTTAGGGTGCCGTTGGCAGCACCGATTTTGCCACCCGTCACGGGTGCATCTACCAGATGAATCTTAAGGGCGGCAAGCCTTTGGGCTAAGTCGCGCACATATTTTGGTGCCATCGTGCTGCAAGTAATGAGCACTGAACCCGGTTTGAGTTGCACTGCCAAGCCATCTGCACCAAACAGCATCTCTTCAGTTTGCTTGTCATTGACGACAAAACTAATCACCACATCGCAATGGTCGGCAATCGAATGCGCCGCGGTCGCCGCACGCCCACCGATCGATTCAAGCCAAGTCAGCGCCTCGGGGTTCACGTCACGCCCGACCACCTTAAAACCTTTTTTAAGCAGGTTCGCGGCCACACCGCGGCCCATGACACCGAGCCCAACCAGACCCACTGAGGGCCCAACCTTAACCGCTTGATTCATGCTTTTCTCCGTGAAGCCCGCCGCACGCCTCGCGAGGGGTTTAGAACTTGGTCGCGACGCAATCGAGCTCTGTCAATCGTTCTGGCAACTTATAAACTATTCTTTCTTTTCTTTTTTTGCAAACAAGCCTTCAATCTGTACAAAAAATACCGGTACCAACGCCACCGCTAGGCAGGTCGAAGCGATCATGCCACTAAACACAGTGATACCAATCGACACGCGTGCTGCGGCACCCGCACCCGACGCCGTCAACAAGGGCACCACGCCTAAAATAAACGCGATTGACGTCATCACAATAGGGCGAAACCGCTCGTGTGAAGCTTTAAGCGCGGCATCCACCAGACTTAAGCCCTCGCGCTTGGCTTCGAGCGCCACTTCAACGATCAAAATGGCATTTTTTGAAGCAAGCGCAATCATCAGTACCAAGCCAATTTGCACGTAAATATTGTTTGCGAGCCCAGTAAAGAACAGCGCAATCACCGTACCCACTAAGGCTAACGGCACCGCGAGAATGACGGGAATCGGTGCGACCCAGGATTCGTACTGAGCCGCCAGCACCAGATACACCAGCAAAATTGATAGTGCAAACACCAAGACCACCGTGCTGCCAACCAGTTTTTCTTGATACGACATCGCGGTCCATTCGTAGGTGACCGACTCAGGCAAATTTACTTTAGCAAGTTTTTCGAGTGCTTCGATCACCTGCCCTGAGCTAAAACCAGCACCACCCGCGCCCAGAATTGCCGCGGTCGGATACAAGTTGTATTGCGAGGCGATGGCAGGCCCTGTGCTTTCGATGATATCGATGAACGAGCCAAGCGGCACCATGTCCTTAGCTTTGTTCTTCACGTACAGCCGACTGAGCTGGTCTGCCGTCATGCGACTTTTACCATCCGCTTGTATAAACACTTGATACGTTTGACCGTATTTAAAGAACTGATTCACGTAAGACGAACCGATCGAGTTTTGCAAAACATCATAAGCATCGCCGATCGAAACGCCAAGGGTTTCGGCACGAGCGGTATTAAAACTCAGGGTGAGTTGGGGCACGTTGTTTCTGAACGGCGTAAAGATCGCAGAGATCTCGGGCAATTCGCGCGCAGCCGCTAAAAATGTCTCGGTTGCATCTTCAAGTTTTTTGAAGTTGTTGCTACCGTCGGTCAGCATTAACTGCATTTGAAAACCACCCGACAAGCCCAAGCCCGGAATCGCTGGTGGCAAGAGCACTTGCGACTTGACCTCTTGGATCTCTCGCAACGCAACTGTCAGGCCCTGATAAATACTTTTTAAGTCTTGCCCTTTACCGCGCGCATCCCACGGTTTGAGAATCACATACATCACACCGGCGTTGGACTGCGAGGCGTTGTTATTTAGCGCATTGACGCCACCGATTGACACAATCCGATCCACGCCCGGTACCTTCTCGATCGCACTGACCACTTTCTGCATACCCTGCTGCGTGCGTTCAAGTGAAGACGCGTCGGGTAACTGATTGGACACCACAAGATAGCCCTGATCTTCGTTTGGAATAAAACCTGTGGGCAGTTTAATCAAACCAATAATTGCACCAACAATCAACAACCCGCCAACCACCGAGGCCGTTTTGCGGTTATTCATCAGCACTTGCAAAATACCGGCGTACCAAGTTGAAATCTTTTCAAAGACGCGATCAAAGCCAGCAAAGAACCAGTTCTTCTTTTCATTGACGGGTTTAATCCGAATAAATTGCGCCGCCTGTGTGGGCTTAAGTGTGACTGCGTTGATACCGCTAATCAGCGCAGTCGCTGCAATCACCAGGGCGAACTGTCGATACATCTGTCCGGTGATACCCGCGATAAACGAGGCTGGCAAAAACACCGCCATCAAGACCAGAGTGATACCAATAATCGGGCCCATCAGCTCGGTCATGGCACTAATCGCACCTTCACGCGGCGTTTGGCCATGCTCAACTTTTTTAGCAACGCCTTCAACCACCACAATGGCGTCGTCGACCACAATGCCGATACACAGCACGATTGCAAACAAGGTTAGTAAATTAATCGAAAAGCCCATTCCTGCCATGCAGGCAAAGGCACCAATCAAGGTCACAGGCACCGTTGTTGCAGGAACCAGCGTGGCGCGCCAGTCTTGCAAAAACAACATAATCACCAGCAATACTAAGATGCCTGCTTCAAACAAGGTGTGATAGACCTCGTTGATTGAAGCGGTCACGAACATTGTGGTGTCAAAGGGGATTTCCCATTTAATTTCTTTCGGAAAATTCTTCGAGATTTTTCCCATCTCGGTACGCACAGCCTGTGCGGTGGCAATCGCATTGGCCGAGGGCAGCTGATAAATTGCGATACCGCCCGCGGGCCGATCGTCTAAGCGAAAAAACTGACTGTAGTTTTGGCTCCCCATCTCGATGCGCGCAACATCGCGAAGCCGAGTCATTTCGCCTTGCTCATCGATTTTGACTAAGATCTGGCCAAATTGCTCGGGCGTATCCATCGCGCTGGTGACCGTTAAGGTCAGCTGAAAATCCTGACCATTGGGCACGGGTGGCGCACCGACCTGCCCCGCCGCCAACATCACGTTTTGTCGGCTAATCGCCGTGCTGATGTCAGAGGGAGTCAGGCCGCGCATACTCAGCTGAGCCGGGTCGAGCCAGACACGCATACTGTAATTGCCCACGCCGAACACGTTTGCTGCAGCCACACCCTGAAGGCGCGCCAACCGGTTCTGCATTTGCAAGTTCGCAAAGTTACTTAAAAATAACGCGTCGTGTTCGGGGTTGCTTGAGGTCAAGGTCACAAACTGCAAAATCGCAGTGGACTGCACCTTAGTTGTGACCCCTTGACGCTGTACCGCCTGAGGCAAAGACGGCAGCGCAATGGCCACTCGATTCTGCACGTTCACCTGCGCAATATTTGGATCAGTACCCACTTCAAACGTCACGGTCAGCGTGTAACGCCCGTCATTGGTTGAGTCAGACTCCATGTACAACATGCTTTGCACGCCGTTCACCTGATTCTCGATATTGCTTGCCACCAGCTGTTGTACCAATGCGGCACTGGCACCCGGCCAGTTGGTGGTCACCTGCACCGTGGGAGGTGTCATCGGCGGATATTGCGCAATCGGCAAGCCGAAAATAGAAACCGCACCAATGAGCATCGTGATCAACGCGATCACGTTACCCAGTACTGGGCGTTCGATAAAATATTTAGAAAGCATGAGGTTTCCTGTTGCCTGACTGTTTTAGCGTGCAGGTAACGGCGCAACCGTTGCCATTTCAGCGCTGACGGTCTGACCACTGCTAACATTAATGAAACCATTGAGCACAAAGGTTTCAGAGTCTTTTAAGCCACTCGTGATCTCGACCAGACTGTCAAACCTTTGCCCCGTTTTAATCGCGCGACGTTCGGCTTTTTTGTTGTCATCGATGACAAAAATATAGTCCCCCTGTTGATCGGTCTGCACCGTACGCGCTGGAAGCAAAACAGCCTTGCGCGTTTCGCCATACTCGGCCAGCACCTTGCCGTACAAGCCAGGGATGAGTTCGAACTTATCGTTGGGCATCTCGGCGCGCAGCTGCAGCGAACCTGTGCTGGTGCTTAGCAAATTGGCAGCAAAATCAAGCGTGCCTTTGTGCGGAAAACCTTTCTCTCCTTGCAACTGCACGTAGACGGGTAACGCATTCACAAGTGATTTACGGTTCGCGTCATTGACGTAACGCGCTTGGTACTTCAGCAAATCACGTTCGTTAATATAAAAATAAACATAGATCGGATTAATTTTTTGAATCACCGCCAGCTTAATCCCTTGCGGGCTGCTGCCTAAATAATTGCCGACATCAATCAAATGGCGACCCATCAAACCGTCGAAGGGCGCGCGAACTTCGGTGTAGCTTAAATTCAGTTGCGCAAGTTTTAAATTTGCGTCGGCTTGTAGATAAGCTGACAACGCTTTATCAACTGAGGCTTGTGAAGTCGCATTATCTTTTAACAGGGCACGCTGACGTGCGAGTTCAATTTTTGCCTCGTTAAAAATGGCCTGCGTTAAATTTACCTGCTGAATGTATTGGTCTTGTTCGATGACAAAGAGCAGTTGATCTTTTTTAACAAAAGCGCCATCTTCAAAGGTAATCTTGCTTAGATAACCAGGCACCCTGGCCTCAAGGTTGACGGTTAATAGGGGTGAAACCAAACCATCGAAAATCTCGTAGCTTCTGATCTCTTGAAAAACAGGCTTGGCGGCGGTCACCTTAATAGGTGCAGCGGTGGCGACAGGTTTTTTCTCGCAGCCAGTCAAGGCCGCGCCAGTGAAGAGCGCAAGAATGATAGCGGCGGATCGCAGCAGCGGCGTACGCGTAAAGAAACTCATGGAATGCTCTCACTAGACTGAACTAAGCGTGGATCGGGAAGCTGTTTTAGGGTGTCACCCCAGTTGGTGCGTGCGTTCATTTGGCTAACCATCGCCTCTGGTAGCCCAGGGGCCGATAACTCGCCAGACCACCCACCACCTAAAGATTTAAATGCCGAGACATACCCGAGCAAGTTATTCGTATCGGTCTGCACCAGCGTACTCTGCACCAACAAGAGTTGCTGCTGGGCAAGAATCACCGTGTCGTAGTTCACCTGTCCGGCTTTGTACCGGTCAATCGCGAGTTTGGCCGCTTGCTCGGCAGCAATCACTGCTTTTTTAAGGTCTTGGGCCGCACTGCGCGTCGTAGAAATCATGACAAAAGAATCTTGCACTTCTTTTTGTGCTTGCAGGACCAACGTTTGGTAATTCAAGATACTTTGTTGAAACGCGGCATCTTGAACGCGAATTTGATCAGTAATCGCCCCGCGATAAAACACCGGAAACAAAAAACCGCTGGCAATCGAAGTATTGCGGTTGTCCCAAGAAAACAAACTCGATTGATTCGTGTTGTTGAGAGTGACGTTTTGAAAACCAAAAAACCCGCTTAACGTGAAGCTTGGATAAAGCGCTGCCGCATTCACGCCAATCAAAGCCGACTGGGCAGCAGCCGTGTATTCAGCTTGTAATACATCTGGGCGACGTCTGAGCAAATCTTTGGGGATTCCGACTTGCAGAGCCGCAGGCG
>CAMCZQ010000068.1 GCA_945887835.1 Bordetella parapertussis
AATCAAGGGGATGCGGGTTGCCGAGGTGACCGGAGCCAACTTGACTTGCAGGTTAGGCAGCTTCAGTTCTTTTTTAATTTCGTTCACAACGTACATGCAAATATCGACTGCATAACCAATCACTTTTTGCTGATCGTCGAAATATGAAAAAGGCAACGACGCATCACGATGACCAACAGTAATCGTGTTGGTGTCTTTAATTTTTTTAAGCGTACCTGTTAAATCTTGTGCAACTGCTGTGCTACCAATCACGACTGTCGCAAGCGCAACCAGCCCGTGCTTAAGGGTTTGACGAAACATATTTAGACTCCGGTAGATTTCTGGATAGCACTGCGTTTAAGCCCGACGTAGGCAAAAATTAAAAACAGCACCTCTTAGGCGATCAAAGAGTAATCACCTACACCCCTATTTTGCACTGCAACAGGGTATTTGCGCTAGCGGGTTCGCCCTAATCGACGTTAATTTTCGCTTTTTTAACGACCTCACCCCAACGTGCCCGCTCTTGAGCAATGAAGGCGGTAAATTCTTGCGGTGTATCACCAACCAGCAACGCACCATCCTCACGCATACGTTTGGTGCCTTCGGGCGATTTCAGGGCAAGTACAACCTCGCTTTGCAAGCGCTTGATAATCGCCTCGGGCGTACCCGCAGGCGCCATCAGCCCGTACCATTGCGAAGTTTCAAAGCCTGGGTAACCACTTTCTGCGATGGTTGGCACCTCGGGCAGTGACGCAGCACGTGCGCCTGAACCAACGGCCAAGGGCACCAAAGCCCCCCCTTTAATCTGCGCCACCAGCGAAGGCAAACCATTAAACGTCGCCTGCGTTTGCCCGCCAATCAGATCTGTCAGCATGGGACCCGAGCCTTTATAAGGCACGTGAGTCAGTTCGATACCCGCCTCAGAGGCGAAGTATTCCATCGCTAGATGGCCTGCGCTGCCATTGCCCGCCGATCCATAATTGATTGAGCCAGGCTTGGCTTTGGCCGCGGCAACCATGTCAGCAAGCGTTTTAAACCCCGAGCGTTGGCTCACAGCAATCACGTTTGGCACTTTGGCGATCAAAGAAATCGCTACAAAATCCTTCACCGAATCGTAGGGAAGCTTTGCTCCAAAGAGCGTCGGGTTCACCGCAAGCGTACCCACATGCCCGAGAATCAGCGTGTAGCCGTCAGGCGCAGCACGTTTGACTTCGGCCATCGCAATATTGCCAGCAGCACCCGGTTTATTTTCAACATACACCGATTGACCTAACTGTGTGGTCAAGCTGCTTGCGACCGAACGCGCGACGATTTCAGAGGTGCCGCCAGGTGCAAAGGGCACGACAAACCGTATCGCTTTTTCGGGGTATTGCGCCCACCCATTTGAAGCACTCAACAGCACGAGCGCGCAAAGCGCGTCGCGTAACTTACGAGCTTGTGGATTATTCATCTTTGACTTCTAGAAAAAAATTGCATCTGACACACAAAAACATGCTCGACAATCAAGTGCCTGACTCGTTCAGGTACTACGCGCTACTTCAGGCAACAGGCTGGTCATAGAACGGCCACCCTAAACTGCGTTAATCATTCATTTTGCTTACAAACGGCTTGAGTTCGTCGCGAATACGTTCAAGCGATTTGGTCCACTCTGGGCCTGGCATAAACGCCACCAATGGCGCGTCGTTTTTGATTGTCTTCAAAAACTCTGGGTCTTCAAGTGTTGCTTTTAGGGCTTGCTGTAAGCGGTCGGCGATCTCCTGTGGCAGAGTTTTTGGCCCGGCGATCCCTCGTTCAGAACTGACGCGTACATCAATGCCAAGCTCTTTAATTGAGGGGACGTCTTTGATGATGTCGACGCGCGTGGGATTCACGACAAGCATTGCCACCGCAGTGGCCGAATCACCATAGCCGGTTAAAAACTCACCCACGCTGGTGAATGCGTAATCCACGTGCCCGCCAATCACGGCACTTTTAAAATCGCCCGCACCTTTAAACGAGATATCGGTGCCTTTAACCCCAGCGGCCTGTTCGATCTTAAGCAAAGCCTGATGCCCACTCGTACCGCGACCGCTGGTCGCAAACGATAAAGAGCCGGGGTCTTTTTTAAGGGCCACTAACAATTCTGGCAGCGTTTTATATTTTGAATCCTTACGCGCCACTAACACCGCAGGATCGTCCACGATACGCGCAATAATTTTTAGATCATCGGTTTGGTATGAAGATTGCTTATACATCGGAATAAACACAAATCCGGGCACGTTAATAAAACCGATTGTGTAGCCGTCTGGTTTTGCGCGGGCAATATACGCTGATGAAATCTCACCACCCGCACCCGGCTTATTGACCACCACGACGCGCGCCTTACCACCTAGTTTTTTTTCAACAAAAGGCACTAAGGCACGCGCCATTAAATCGGTGCCGCCGCCAGGGGCAAAGCCCACCACAAGTTCAATGGTCTGATCATCTGGCCAGGCCGCCGAACTAACCGCCGGAAAAACCCCCATCAGCGTCGTCAAACAAGCCGCTGACCATTTTTTAAAGTTATTTGTCATGAAATATTTTCCGGTGAGAGGTAAAGACGCTTAAAGACAACCGTTAAAACGGCGTCAAACCCAGCGTCTTGCGAAACCGGTTTTTGATGTGTACGCCGTCACGCGAAGGCAAGGCGCGGGGCAAATCATCGGCTTTGACATAGACCTGTGCAAAAGCTACGCCCGCGCGCGCCAACACGTTTTGTTGAATCGTTTTGACCTCGCTTGGATCTTTGACTTTGAACGAATTAGCGATCCCGCAGGCCTTTGATACTGCCGTGAGGTCTGTGCCGAGGCTGCTATGGCTATGTTGCATCCCGGTTTCACCAAAATGACCGTTATCAAGTACGACGATTGTGAGATTTTTGGGCTGCTGGGCGTTGATCGTTGCCAACGCACCCATGCCCATCAACTGCTCGCCATCGCCGGTGATCACCAAAACTGATTTATTTGGTTGCGCCAAGGCAAGGCCAAGGCCAATTGCGGCCGCGCCACCCATAGCACCCCACAGATAAAAGTTTTGATCGCGATCGCCTGCTGCAAACATATCGTAAGTTGAAGAACCCAGGCCACCAACCACCAGCGCCTCGGGGCACAGACTGATGAGTTCTTTGACAAAAGCGCGACGCTCGATCGTGCCAGAAAAAGCTTGAATATTGCTCATTATGTTTCCTTGTGTAGGGAGTTATCGTGTTGAGATTGAAATGATCCGCGAGCGCTTAATTGCGCACCCATTTTTTGCGACCAATCAAACTTTGCGACAGTAAAATCGCAACACGCTCGCCCGCTTCAAACACCGAATCTAGGGCTGCACTGACGACATCCTCGACTTCCTCAGGCTTGCTTACACGATAAACCTTGATGCCCATGAGCTCCATCACGCCTTGGGTCGCTTTGCTCATCGGACCTTGCCATGGATTGAACTCAGCATACTCACCACGCATGGTGACGAGCGTCAAAAACGGAAACCGGCAGCTCTCGAGCAGAGACATCATGTTGATACAGTTACCCACACCACTACTTTGCATTAACAGCGCATGGCGATCACCACCTAACCAAGCGCCCGCCGCAATCGCGACGCCTTCTTCTTCTGTGGTCAAGACAATGCCACGCATATCGGGATCAGCGTGAATGCGTCGAATCACATGAGCATGACCGGCATCGGGCACATAAGACACTTGTTTAATACCACCTTTTTTCAAGACATTAAAAATATCGTCTTGCCAAGGGTGTGTCTGGCTATCATTTGGGGCTGCTTGACTACTCATGTCTCGACCTTTTTTGTGTAGTAAATAAAATTTGACTGCTTAACTTGAGCGACCTCGATCTAGCCCTTGAGCCTGTCACCCAAAACCATCTAGCCTTACTTTAACAAACTTGCAGTCGCATCGGAAGCCGAAGGATAAGGTAACGCAGACACAAGGATTTTAGTGGGCACCGTTTGCGCAAACAGTTTAGGCAAATCCAACACCACATAATTCAGGCGGTGGGTGTAATCGGCGATGTACATCTTGTTGTTCGTCAGATCTTTAATAGCCACCCATTGCGTATAGTCAGACACAATACTGTCACCGTTTTTTGTCGCGGCGATACCAATTGGTATGTCAACATTATTAAGCATGTGACCAATCAATTGAACCCCTTCTTGCGCATTGACGGGTTGGGTGGCGTAATGCCTCAAAAACGCACTGCGAATAAAACGCGCCGCTGGCGTGTAGTCGCCTGGCATGCCGACCAGCCCTGTACCCTGCCCCATCTCGGTCACATTGGTGGTGCCAACTTTCAAGTTAGAGCCACCGAACACACCCAGGTTTAAATAATTACGGACATTCGTCAAATGCCAGTCGTAGGTAGGCGCATTGGTCAACACATGGGCCGCATTGGGATACATTCTCAGTTGCCCATCAACGTACTCAACAACGAGTCCGTCATTGCTTTTATCCGTGAAGATAAAGTGTAGGGTTGGCGGTGTCGGGCCCGCAGAAATTGAGTCATCGGCCCAGACTTTGACCTGAGGCAAAGCAACTTTTAGTTCGGCTACGTTGGCAAAATTACCCAACGCCCACGTACCAAAATCCAGAATCGAAACATATTCTTTGTCTAGCGGCGCAACCGTTTGATACTTGGTGAAGCCCGGCAAGAAATTTCCGCTAACCCCCATCCCCACCGAGTTTTGACCCTCAATCAGCACGTTGCCCGGGAGAATACCAGGGCCAATGCCCACCACGGCGTACTTGGTTTTTAAGGCGATGGCAGGCAACTTAAGGCTCGGGGGCGCCGTCATTTGATAAGGCGTTCCCGCAGGCAGGCTGAGCACCTGCCACTGCATCTCAAAGGCCCACTCCATCGTGCGACCCGCGATCACAACGCCATCTTTGGTCTGGATATCAATCGCGGTACACGCCAACGCGATATTCGTGACAAAAATTCCAATACAGAGGGCAATTTTTTTGAACATGACTTTTTTCTCAGTAAAAACAAAAGGAAGGGTTTTAATCAACGCCGACACGGATGGGTGACCCACCGCCTGAGCCCTAGCTTAACGCTGCGCCGCCGGTAACGGCAAGGCTGTTTTATAACGTACTTGTTTTAACGCAAAACTTGAACGAATTTTTTCAATGCCTGGGATCGGAGTGAGTTGTTCGAGAATAAATTTTTCGAGCGCGCCAATGTCGGCAACAGCAATTCGAATTAAATAGTCGCTATCGCCCGTCATGAGATAACACTCCATCACTTCATCGTGTTCACAAATACGTTGTTCGAAGTGGGCTAACGATTCTTTATTTTGACTGGTCAGGCTGATATTGATAAATACGTTAAGCCCAAGACCGAGCGCAGCCGCGCTAGCCAGAGCAACATAACGATCGATTACGCCAGCACTTTCAAGTGCGCGCACGCGAGCCAGACAGGGCGAGGGACTTAAATGCACTCGCTTGGCCAACTCAATATTTGAGAGTGCCCCATCGAGTTGTAACTCTTGTAGAATTTTTAGATCAATCGTATCTAGCTTCATAAATCAATATTATCAAATTTTTATTTTGATTAACAACAATAATACAGAATTATATGCTTTAAATAGATGTTTTTACCTATATTTAAAGCACCTCATGCTGCGTAGTTATCTCTAGAATGGATGTATTGCCGAATAATGACTCTTAGAAAACCTCAAGCGCCTATGAACGCCTCGATCGACCCTCGTCTGAACGCCCTGCTCACGACGACTGACACCGATACTCAAGAGACCAGCGAATGGCGCGACGCCTTGCTGGCAGTCGTGGCGGCCGAAGGCCCAGAGCGCGCTCGTTTTTTGTTAGATGAACTTGTTCGCACCGCGCACACCGCAAAAATCGGCTGGCGGCCCGAACTGAGCACGCCTTATGTCAATACGATTTCGGTCGATCAACAGCCAGTGTTTCCGGGCGACCTGGCTATTGAAGAGCGCTTGGCCTCAATCATGCGCTGGAACGCGTTGGCCATGGTGGTGCGCGCCAATCAAGCCTATGGCGAGCTGGGTGGCCATATCGCCAGCTATGCCAGCGCCGCTGACTTATTTGAAACCGGCTTTAACCACTTTTTTGAAGCGCGGCAAGGCACAGGCTCCGATCAGCATCGCGGCGACCTAGTATTTTTTCAACCGCATAGCGCACCCGGCGTCTATGCACGCGCTTACCTTGAAGGCCGGTTAACCGAACAAGACTTACTAAACTATCGCCAAGAAATCCGCGCGGCCGAACGTGGTGCAGTGGGGTTATCGAGCTACCCACACCCCTGGTTGATGCCCGATTTTTGGCAATTTCCAACGGGCTCAATGGGCATTGGGCCGATCAGTTCGATCTATCACGCGCGCTTCATGCGTTACCTCAGCCATCGCAACCTGCTTGATTGCTCGGCACGCAAAGTCTGGGGCGTGTTTGGTGACGGCGAAATGGATGAGCCCGAATCCATGAGCGCCTTAACGCTGGCCGCCCGCGAAGGCCTCGATAATCTGGTCTGGGTAGTCAACTGCAATCTGCAACGCTTAGATGGCCCGGTGCGCGGTAACGGTCGCATCATTGATGAACTTGAAAAACTCTTTACCGGCGCGGGCTGGAACGTCATCAAACTCGTATGGGGTAGCGACTGGGATGGCCTGTTTGCCCGCGATGTCACCGGCGCGTTAGCTCGAGCCTTTGCCAACACCGTTGACGGGCAAATGCAAACCTTCGCCGCTAAAGATGGTCGTTTTAATCGTGACACATTTTTTGGGCAAAACGAAGAACTGGCCAAACTTGCGCAAGGCATGACCGATGATCAGATTGATCGTTTAAAACGCGGCGGACATGACTTGGTCAAGATTCACGCCGCTTATGCTTCGGCCGCCAATCACGTGGGCCAGCCTACGGTCATTTTGGCGCACACCAAAAAAGGCTACGGAATGGGCAGCGCTGGTCAGGGCAAAATGACCACGCATAGTCAAAAGAAATTTGACGATACCGATCTGCTTGAATTCCGTAATCGCTTTAACCTTCCCCTGTCTGATCAAGACGCCACCTCGCTGGCGTTTTATAAACCCGCCCCCGACAGCGCCGAAATGCAATATTTGCAAAATCGCCGTGCAACCTTAGGCGGCTATTTGCCCAAGCGCGACACCGCAAGCGATATCGTGCCTGTGCCTGCGCTCGAACAGTACAGCGGCTTCGCACTGAACGCCGAGGGCAAAGAGATGAGCACCACCATGGCCTTTGTGCGCATGCTGGGCAATCTTCTTAAGGATTCTGCCTTAGGCCCGCGCATTGTGCCCATCGTGGCCGACGAGGCGCGCACCTTTGGCATGGCTAACTTGTTCAAGCAGGTTGGGATCTATTCAAGCGTTGGCCAGCGCTATGCACCTGAAGATATTGGTTCGGTCTTAAGCTACCGCGAAGCGCTTGATGGCCAAATCCTCGAAGAAGGCATTTCAGAGGCCGGCGCAATCGCCAGCTGGACCGCCGCCGCCACAAGCTACAGCGTGCACGGCTTGGCGATGTTGCCGTTTTATATTTACTACTCGATGTTTGGCTTTCAACGTGTCGGCGACCAGATCTGGGCTGCTGCCGACCAACGCCCACGCGGCTTCTTGTTGGGTGCGACCTCGGGGCGCACGACGTTGGGCGGCGAAGGCTTGCAGCACCAAGACGGCTCAAGCCATCTTCATGCAGCCACCATCCCCAACTGCAAAGCTTACGACCCTGCTTTTGCGGGTGAGATGGCCGTGATCGTAAATCAAGGCATTCAAGACATGATGATCGAGCAACGTGATGTGTTTTATTACATCACGCTGATGAACGAAAACTACGCGCAACCGAGCTTGCCCACAGCAATGCACGAGCAAGTGATTCGAGGGTGCTATTTGTTTGAGACATTTGAGGCACAGGTAAACGGCTCAGTTCCTGCCAATTCAAAGAGCTCGCTCAAAAATAAAGCCGACGCGACGTCCGCTGGTGTCGTTGCTGCGACTGCGACGGGCAACGCCCCGCCCCCAACGGTCACACTCTTGGGGTCAGGTGCAATCCTGACAGAAGTGATCAAAGCGGCTAAGCAACTCGCAGCTCAAGGCGTGACCGCCTACGTCTACAGCATCACTAGCTGGAGTGAACTCGCACGCGACGGCCTGACCTGCCAAGACGCGCGCTTAGCCGGCTCTGCTACCGCGGGCGTACCTTTCATCTATACGCAGCTAGGCACAAGCCAAGGGCCGATCGTCGCAGCCACCGATTATGTGCACGCCCTGCCAGAGTCTGTCCGCGCTTACTTGCCCGCTGATCGCCGTTACTTAACACTCGGCACAGACGGCTTTGGTCGCAGCGATACCCGTGCGGCCTTACGCGAATATTTTGGGGTGGATGCCACAGCAATCGTACGCGCAGCGGTGCTCGCTTTAGAATAGAGGGATGCCCTCGACACACTCAGCATCAGCCCAACTTGCGACCGACGGTGCGCTCGCTGTGCCAGCATCTCTGCACAATGCACCCGGCTTAGTGCTTGACGCCTGTATTTTGATGTCTGGGCTCTTGCGCCCCCTTTTGCTCAACCTCGCTAAAGCCGGCCTATTAGTACCACTTTGGACAGACAAGATCGGCCAAGAATGGCAGCGTAACGCCGCACGCCTGTGGCCGATTGAGCCCGAGCTTTTAAAAAACGAATGGCAGCTCATGCAAGAGCAATTTCCGCACTCAAACATGGGGGATGTCACCGAGTTTGAGGCGGATCTTCGACATACCGATCGAAAAGACAAACACGTGGCAGCAACAGGTATTGCAGGCGTTAGCAGGCAGGTGGCGCAGCCGATTAGCGTGTTGACCTGGAATCTCAAAGACTTTAGCCGCTCTGAGCTACGCAAACAGCAACTCGGCCTAATCGACCCTGATCGCTTGCTGTCGCAATGGTGGGCTACCCAGTCATCTTTATTGCAGAATCATATCGACGCTACGATTGAAGATCTTTTTTCAAAGGGCAGACGTCAGCCTGAGCCAGTTGTAGTGATGCTAAAACGCGATCGCTTGTTTAGACTCGCGGGTTGCTACGATCGGTTGGTTCAGACGACTCGTACGACTTAATCGGTGACGCTGCACCGAACCTAGTCCGCCATTAACGCGCGTTCAGAGTCTTTCACGACCTCGACACGCCGCTTTGCATCAAGGCCCTTAACCACATAATCTTGATGAATCAATTTTTCGACCGTATGGATACGCTCGATGGCATCAGCCACTTTAGTGTCACCGCTAAACTTGGCGATCACCATTAGCCTAAGCCAGTGGTCATAAATGGCAGGCACAGTATTTTTACGTTCCCAGAGGCTCACTGCATTTTCTGAAAGACCACCCAAGAAACTACCTAACCCTTGCTGCGATAACCCCAACTGTACGCGCAAGAATCTAAATTCTTTTCCGCTCAATAGACCCGCTTTGTTGATCAACGCAAGTGTCAATAAGCGATGCAAGCCCTCAGTATCAAAAACAGAAACCGCTCGGCCATATTTAGTATCTTTGATCTGGTAGCCGCTCGCTAACCAAACGTTATCCAAGCCACAAAGCGTGTAATGAAGCCAATTTTTCACTTAAGATTACCTTTTTTGCACGATTACAGTTACAACCACGATATCGGGTTCGGCCTCATCTAACACCACAATCACCGACAAATTGCGCGCAGTTCCAAAATACTCAACGCGACATTTGAGGTCGTTCGTGAGCTGATCAATTTCTGGCGGCCGCTGAATGGTACCTAAGCGCAAACACTCCAGCACCTGATAGTCGCTCACCTGACGCTCTTGCATCCTTTGAGCCGCATGATCAGAAATCAAAACTCGATGACTGTCCTGCGCGAGCAAACGAACGTGAGTCTGCAACTGTGCGTTATTCATCAACGAATATCGAATTTTAACACCCATAAAATTTATGGCTACAAAGGCCAGTCATAAAATGTACTTGCACAACAGATTGCAAGCGTTTGGGCTAGATTTTGATCTACTTTTAAGTGGCAACTAGCTTGTGTGGATCATTTGATCCGGCCTTGATCACCAAACAAAAACCCCCGCAAGCACCGAGGTGCGAGCGGGGGTTTGATACTAAATACTGAGTGCTTTGGGGCTTAAGCCTTCATAAGCACTTAAGCCCTATGCGCTTACGCCTGAGGAGCTTGTGGTGCAGCCGGCGCTTCTGGGGCAGCGGGAGCCTCAGGTGCTGCCGGAGCACCACCTTCAGTTTGTTGCTCGATGCCACCAATGGCTTTGACTGACAGACGCAGACGACCTTTGTCGTCTGCCTCGATCACTTTGACGCGCAGAGGTTGACCGACTTTCAGGACGTCGTTGATGTTAGCGATGCGGTAGTTGGCGATCTCGGAGATGTGCAGCAAACCATCACGGCCAGGCAAGACCTGAACGATGGCGCCGAAATCTAACAGACGCAACACGCTGCCTTCGTAGACCTGACCCACTTCGACTTCTGCAGTGAGTTCAGAGATACGACGCTGCGCTTCGTGGGCACGATCAAGATCGGCGCTCGACACAACAATCGTGCCATCATCTGAAATATCGATTTGGCAACCGGTCTCTTCGGTCAGCGCACGAATAGTCGCGCCGCCCTTACCGATCACATCACGAATCTTTTCAGGATTGATTTTCATGGTGAGCATGCGTGGTGCAAACGCTGACAGTTCAGTACGCGCACCCTGAGTAGCTTCGCGCATTTTTGCCAGAATATGCAAACGTCCGTCACGGGCTTGCGCCAACGCAACTTGCATGATTTCTTTGGTGATGCCTTGGATCTTGATATCCATTTGCAAAGCAGTAATACCTTGTTCGGTACCGGCCACTTTGAAATCCATATCACCCAGGTGATCTTCATCACCTAAGATATCTGTCAGCACGGCAAATTTGCCTGCATCAAGA
Source organism: Bordetella parapertussis (assembly GCA_945887835.1). Taxonomy (GTDB): domain Bacteria; phylum Pseudomonadota; class Gammaproteobacteria; order Burkholderiales; family Burkholderiaceae_B; genus Zwartia; species Zwartia parapertussis_B. The sequence continues at coordinate 10,918 of CAMCZQ010000068.1, forward strand.
ATCAAGCCCATTGCCACACCAGCAACCAAATCTTTGACCGGCACGCCAGCGTCTAACATGGCCAGTGAACCGCCGCAGACCGAAGCCATTGACGACGAGCCATTTGATTCGGTGATTTCTGATACCAAACGAATGGTGTATTGAAAATCAGCCGCGTTAGGCAACAAAGGCACGAGTGAGCGCTTAGCCAGACGGCCGTGGCCGATCTCGCGACGCTTGGGCGTACCCACACGACCGGTTTCGCCAGTCGCGAACGGAGGCATGTTGTAGTGCATCAGAAAACGATCACGATACTCACCCATCAGGGCATCGATAATCTGTTCGTTTTGCTTGGTGCCCAGCGTTGCGATCACCAATGCTTGGGTTTCGCCGCGCGTGAACAAGGCGCTGCCGTGTACGCGTGGCAACACGCCCATACGGATACTGATTGGGCGCACAGTGCGTGTGTCGCGACCATCGATGCGTGGCTCGCCCGACAGAATCTGGCTACGCACAATACGGGCTTCGAGGTCAAACAAGATGTTGTCAACCACGACGCCATCATGCTTTGGAGTACCTTGCGCAGCTGCGTCTTCAGCAAGTTTGGCATGCACGTCAGAGTAAACCTGACGTAACTGGTTGGTGCGCTCTTGCTTTTGACGAGTTTGGTACGCTGCGTTTAAGGGGCCTTGTGCTGCAGCCGAGACGGTTGCAATCAACGCTTCGTTTTTAGCAGCGGGTTGCCAATCCCAGTCGGGTTTGCCAGCGTCGCGCACGAGGTCGTGGATGGCGCCGATCACGACTTGCATTTGCGTATGACCAAACACCACACCACCCAGCATGATTTCTTCTGAGAGCTGTTGGGCTTCAGATTCAACCATCAGCACGGCGGCTTCAGTACCAGCAACAATCAAATCCATTTGCGAGGTTTTGAGCTGCGAGGCGGTTGGGTTAACCAGATACTGACCGTCGATATAACCCACACGGGCTGCACCAATTGGGCCGTTAAATGGGATGCCTGAGATTGCAAGCGCCGCAGAGGCGCCAATCATGGCAGGGATATCTGGATCGATTTCAGGGTTGCAGGACAACACATGAATGATGACCTGAACTTCGTTGTAGAACCCTTCAGGAAACAAAGGACGCAACGGACGATCGATTAAACGCGAGGTCAGTGTTTCTTTTTCAGAAGGCTTGCCTTCGCGTTTGAAAAAACCACCGGGGATTTTGCCCGCAGCATAGGTTTTTTCGATGTAATCGACCGTGAGCGGGAAAAAATCCTGACCTGACTTAGCTTCTTTTTTTGCAACAACAGTTGCGAGTACGACGGTGTCTTCGACAGTGACTAACACTGCACCTGAAGACTGGCGAGCAATTTCGCCGGTTTCAAGCACAACGGTGTGTTGGCCATACTGAAAAGATTTGGTCACTTTATTGAACATGACATTTATTCCTTACAAATGAAAAACCGCGGGCAGTGCGACAAAAATGCCGCAGCGACCACGGTTGCTTCACGGGGAGACTGCCCCATGGATTTTGATCACTTACGCAGACCGAGTTTTTCGATCAGCGAGCGATATGAATCTGGATTGCGGCCCTTGAGATAATCGAGGAGCTTACGGCGACGGCTAACCATACGCAGAAGGCCGCGGCGTGAGTGGTGGTCTTTAATATGTGCTTTGAAGTGACCTGTCAGTTCATTGATACGAGCTGTCAGCAGAGCCACTTGAACTTCAGGAGAGCCGGTATCGCCTTGCGCGCGTTGATACTGCGCGACGATGTCGGATTTTTTAATATCAGCAACAGACATTTTTAAGCCTCAGATAACAAGCGTTAAGGCCGAGGTGCCCTAACGTGAGTGAAAGAAAAAACAAACAATGGTTTTTGGTTTTTTTGTTATAACTAAACGACTTAAACCGAATACCAAAGGTAAAGCCCTATAATTATAGCGTAATTGGCGCCGTCTAGACGCGGGGCTTGTTGCAGCAACCTACTGTGATGGCTCGTTGTTTCAACTAGCGGTGATGACCCTCTGTGCCCACCACCCTAACTAAGCAAAGCTTATTTTATGCAAAGACTGGCTCTCACAACGCTTATTCTGACCTTGACACTTGCGGGTTGCGCCCAGCTTCAGTCGGTCAAGCCAGGCACCCCCGTCGCAGAGGTCATTAAGCAATTTGGGCCGCCAATAACGGTCTGTCGCAAAGACGATGGAACCGAACGACTCATCTGGACCCAACAACCGCTCGGACATTACGCCTGGGGCACAGACACGAACAAAGACGGCACGATTATCGAAATCAAACAGCTACTGACCGATGCGCATTTTGAAGTTTTATCCACCGGAAAATGGTCTGACGAACAAGTCTTGTGCGAATTTGGCCCTCCTGCAAACATTGAGGGAATCGCCAAGGGCAACGAACGCGTCTGGGGCTATCGCTACAGACAATTTTCGGTTTGGTACTCGTTGATGTATGTGTATATGGGGGCGGATGGCAAGCAGGTGAATCGTCATCACCCCGGGCCCGATCCGATGTACTTAAGAAACGACCGCTAAACGAGTGGCACGCCAGCACTTTTAGCTGAATTATTCTGTGCCTGAACGCAACGCGACTTGCTTAGTATGGCGGCGCCAGCGCCACAGCCAAACGCCCCAGCCCGACAATCCATAAATCACAAACAGGCCAAACAAAATCACAGGCGGGTTACTTGAAATGAAAACAAAACCTGCGACAAAGACCAAAATCACCCAAAAGGGCACGCTGCGGCCTAGCGCAAACGACTTACCACTATAGAACGGCAGATTAGATACCATCGCGATCCCGCAATACAAGGTGATTGCAAAGGCAGTCCAGGCTAAAAACTCGTGTGGCACTTGCAAGCGATTGTCGACGACCAGCCAAACAAAACCCGCAATCAGCGCGCCGGCCGCAGGACTAGGTAACCCCTGAAAAAACCGTTTGTCGACCACCGCAATGTTGGTGTTAAAGCGAGCCAAGCGCAGGGCTGCTCCGCAAACATACACAAACGCCGCAAGCCAGCCCCAGCGGCCCAGATCATGCAACATCCATTCATACATGACTAAGGCTGGCGCCACGCCAAACGAAGTCATATCCGAGAGCGAGTCGTATTGCTCGCCAAACGCAGACGTCGTATTGGTGAGCCTTGCCACCCGACCGTCCATGCCATCAAGCACCATCGCGACAAAGATGGCAATCGCAGCCATTTCAAACCGACCGTTCATCGCTTGTACCACCGCATAAAAGCCCGCAAACAACGCTGCGGTCGTGAAGGCGTTGGGCAGCAAATAAATGCTGCGGTGGCGAAGATCCGGATCGCGCAAAGGGCTATTAGGCATCGTGACGCTCAGGTAGTTTGGGCTGGCAGATCAGCCAGAACGGTGCTTGTAGCACTGACCTTATCACCAATTGCGACTCTTGCGCGCGAACCAAGTGGTAAATAAACATCAACGCGTGAACCAAAGCGAATAAAACCATAGCGTTGTCCACGCGCCAAGGTGTTGCCCGCCTTGGTGTAGCAAAGAATACGCTTAGCCACTAGGCCGGCCACCTGCACTGCTGTCACCACATGTCCGGCAGGCGTGCGCAACACCATAGCGTTACGCTCGTTTTCGAGCGAGGCTTTATCGAGCGAGGCATTAAAAAATTTGCCTGCGAAGTATTCGGTTTTAAGGACTTCTCCGTCGACAGGGCTGCGATTGCTATGCACGTTAAACACGTTCATAAAGACACTAATTTTTAAGGCCTGACGCTCACCATACGGATCTTGCGTTTGTTCCACCACGACGATGCGGCCATCTGCAGGCGAAAGTACTGCCAAAGGCTCAGTGGAACCCGAGCGCGCTGGATCGCGAAAAAACTGCAACACAAAGGCTGCAATCACCCAAAAAAAGATCGAGCCACTCAGCGAATAAAAGCTTACGAGCACAGCGAGCAGTATCGAACACGCTAAAAAAGGCCAGCCCTCTCGGGCGATTATGGGATGGGGATAGTTTGGTGTATTCATCATGTCGCAAGCTTAACCCAAAAAAACACGCCCCGAAGGGCGTGTTTCAAACGCACTGAGGCCCATCTTAGTTCTTGGTTTTATCGACCAGTTTGTTGGCTGCAATCCAAGGCATCATCGCACGCAATTGAGCGCCAACCACTTCGATCTGCGATTCAGCGTTCATCCGACGACGTGAAATCAGTCCGGGCGCGCCGGCTTGGTTTTCAAGAATGAAGCGCTTAGCGTACTCTCCGGTCTGAATGTCTTTGAGCGCCAAACGCATTGCATCGCGTGTGGCCTCAGTGACAATCTTAGGACCCGTCTCGTACTCGCCGAACTCGGCGTTGTTAGAGATTGAGTAGTTCATGTTGGCGATACCGCCCTCATAAATCAGGTCGACAATCAGCTTTAACTCGTGCAAGCACTCGAAGTAAGCCATTTCAGGGGCGTAGCCAGCTTCAACCAAGGTATCGAAACCTGCCTTGATGAGTTCGACCGTTCCGCCGCACAAGACAGCCTGTTCGCCGAACAAGTCGGTTTCAGTTTCTTCACGGAAATTTGTTTCGATCACACCAGCACGACCGCTGCCGATCGCGCAAGCGTAGGACAAAGCGACATCACGTGCCGAACCCGAGTTGTCTTGATGCACAGCCACCAGCGAAGGTACGCCGCCGCCTTGTGAATAGGTGCTACGCACTGTGTGGCCTGGCGCTTTAGGCGCGATCATCACCACGTCAATATCAGCTCGGGGCACGACCTGACCGTAATGCACGTTAAAGCCGTGAGCAAACGCTAGCGCAGCGCCAACCTTGATGTTGCCATGGACGCTTTCACGATAGACCCGACCGATGTTTTCGTCGGGCAAGAGCATCATGACCAAGTCGGCAGCTTTCACCGCCTCAGCCACTTCAGCGACTTTAAGGCCAGCGTTGGCCGCTTTGGCCCACGACGCGCCATCTTTACGTAAACCCACTACAACCTTGACACCCGACTCATGCAGGTTCAAAGCGTGCGCATGACCCTGCGAACCGTAACCAATGATGGCAACAGTCTTGCCTTTGATCAGGGACAAATCACAATCTTTATCGTAGTAAACCTTCATTCTGGGCTCCAGATTTTTTAAGTTGAATGCAAATAATCAGAAAAATAAATCGGTTTCGCTTAAACGCGAGACAAGCACCGATCAAAGCTTGAGGATGCGCTCTCCACGGCCAATTCCTGAAACGCCAGTACGAACCGTTTCAAGGATTGCGCTGCGATCCAGCGCATCGATAAACGCCTGCACCTTCTCTTGGTTGCCCGTGAGTTCAATGGTGTAAGCCTTGTCAGTGACATCAATGATACGGCCGCGAAAAATATCCGCCATCCGTTTCATCTCTTCGCGCTCTTTACCCACCGCACGCACCTTGATCAGCATCAATTCGCGTTCGATATGGGGGCCCTCGGTCAGATCAACAACCTTGATCACATCCACCAGCCGGTTCAAATGCTTGGTGATTTGCTCAATCACATCATCAGACCCCATCGTCACCAGAGTCAGACGCGACAAGGTCGAGTCTTCGGTAGGCGCAACAGTAAGAGTTTCAATGTTGTAACCACGCGCAGAAAAGAGACCCACCACGCGCGACAAGGCGCCGGGTGCGTTTTCCATCAGAACAGAAATAACGTGTTTCATGGTGGTCTCCGTTATAGATCTTCAGAACCGAGCAACATCTCGGTCAGGCCTTTGCCCGCCTTGACCATCGGCCAAACGTTTTCTTCACGGTCTGTAATGAAATCCATAAACACCAAGCGATCTTTTAGCTTGAAGGCTTCGCGCATCGCGCCATCAACATCCGAGGGCTTTTCGATACGCATACCCACATGCCCATAGGCTTCAGCGAGTTTCACAAAATCTGGCAAGGCATCCATATACGTCTCGGCGTAGCGAGACGAATAATCAATTTGCTGCCATTGCCGAACCATTCCTAAATAGCGATTGTTCAAGCATAAAATCTTAGGCGTCAGGTGATATTGACGGCAGGTCGACAACTCTTGGATATTCATCTGAATCGAGCCTTCGCCCGTGATGCATGCCACCGTTGCGCCCGGGTTCGCCATTTGAACGCCCATCGCATAGGGCAAGCCCACGCCCATCGTGCCTAAACCGCCCGAGTTAATCCAGCGGCGCGGCTTGTTAAAGCCGTAATATTGCGCGGCCCACATTTGATGCTGGCCCACGTCAGAGGTCACGTAAG
>CAMCZQ010000069.1 GCA_945887835.1 Bordetella parapertussis
CCTTCTGATTGCGAATTTCAGAGTGCATGGTCAACACACCTGTCGTACGGTTTGGCACCAGCTCAGACACTGTCAGGCTTGCGTACAAGGTGTCGCCCACAAAAACGGGCTGCAAAAATTTGCTGCTTTGTTCGATGAAGGCCTTTAACGACTCCTCGACCATATGCGGAAACAAGCCTGCGCCAGCAGCCGTTTGAATCACTACCTGAAACCCGTGCGCCAGCATATGCGGCATGCCATGTGCCCGACAGTATTCAAGGTCGTAGTGCACCGGATGATTGTCGCCACTCGCCAGCGAGAAGGCCGCAAATAACGCCTCGGTCATCGTGCGTGAGGGCAAGTTAAAGCGTTCACCGACTGCAAAATCTTCAAAAAAACGTTGCGCGCACAGTTGATGTTTGATCATGATTGTCCTCTGCTGTTCGAACTCAACGCCGCGCGTCACCAAACCGGGCGCAGCAAGCATAAGCGTAACCGATGGCTAATTCGTGCAAGGTCTCTCTCTAAAACGCACGGATGCTCAGAAACACCAGATCATGCGTCACAAAGGCCTGATTCAGGTTGATTGTGACTAAAAACTCTGTCACCGTTTACTCACTTTTAGTTCAAACGAACCATGTCTTCTTTATGAAAACGAATAACCAATCTATTTTTGTGCTGTCGCCCCCGCTCTTTTTACTGCTGCTTGCGTTGAATCTTGCGACACTGGCTTGGCTTAAGCTGCATACCGGCGATTTATTTGGCTGGAACGCAGTCGACCTGAACAAAGACAAGCTCTCTGAGTTGAAGTCTGTATTAGCAATCGCTCAGTTCGCGCTCATCGCCTTCGTGCTTGACCAGTTACTGCGCAGGGCCATCAAACGGTTTAATGAGCGGGCTGACACTCGGCATATTCCAGCCATTTTGGTACAAGTGCTTACGGTGACGATTTTTATCGTGGCCGGCGTGTGCGCCTATGTCGGCCTCTACGATCACCACTTGAACTACCTGCTTGCCTCAATCGGCGCCTTAAGCGTCGGTATTCTTTACATTTTGAAAGATGTTGGCCACCAGGTAATTTGTGGCATCACGCTTCAAGCCGACCATATCGTATCGGTAGATGATTGGCTTGAAGTCAAAGAAGACGGCGCCACCGAATATCTTCAGGTGGTCGAGTTGGATTACCGAATGGTGGTGCTAAAGAACGATCACGGCCAGTTGATTCGTGTGTACAACCACGAATTCACTGAAATGCATTTCATCAACCTGTCAAAACAAAAAGAGGGCGTTGGTTCGCCGCGCCAACTCGAAATTCAAGTCAGCGCGCGCAACAACCCTGATCGCGTGCTACGTATTATGGATTTAGCCCTGAAGCACGTCGTGCATAGCAATCACGAATTTTTGCCTAAGTTTTCGTGTTTTGTTTCAAAAATCGAAGAAGGCGTCATCACCTACTTGGTTTGGTACAAAGCCGAAATTGACACCGCGCCCTTTGAAACCAACGGTGCGATTCTGTTGTGTATGACACGTTTTTTTAAAGCCGCCGGTATCAACCTCAATCGTTTTGAGACGCAGCACCCCTCAGAAAACCACACCGATACACAGTCACGCCTGCTCGATTGTTATGGCCTGGGGATTCTAAAACTCCTCAGCCACGAACAAGTCGCGTCGATTGGTCAGTCAGTCAACGTCTTGCACTATTACGCCGATCATCACGTAATTGAAAAAGGCGCGCAAGAAGACTGGATGTACATCATCTCTGAAGGCTGCTTAGAAGTCAAAATAGCCGACCAGAGTGGTGAGCAAAAGGTTGTGGCAACGCTGTGGCCCGGTGACTTTGTTGGCGAAATGTCGATGCTCACGGGCGCACCGCGTGCCGCTGACGTCTTTGCTAAAGCAGACACTGTCCTCGTGCAGATCACCAAAGAAGACATCGCACCCTTGCTCGACGCGAACCCCAAGCTGGTGAAACAGTTTTCAGACATTTTGGCGCAACGCGTGGCACAAAATGAGGTGTTTGCAAACTCAGACGGCCAAGCTTCACGCGTGGCCGAAGAGTCAAAAAGCATCACCGCAAAAATCCTGAATTTCTTTTTCAAGAAAAAATAGGCACACTAGGGTCTTTAGCCAATCGGTACAACTCAGGCGAGGCCCTATGTCGCAAACTAGCCAGTCCCACAAAATCACCCTGCCTGACGGCGCTTGCTTACAAGTCTTTGAGCAAGGCGCCGGCACCCCGCTATTACTAATTAGTGGGCTTGGGGGTGCCGCGGCGTTCTGGAACCCCTGTCTGCCCGCGCTCACCACTGCGCACCGCGTGATTCGGCTAGATCAGCGCGGCATCGGTGCGAGCACGCGGGGCAAAGCGGCTTGCACCATTGACCAGTTAGCCGATGATTGCATTGCGGTGCTGGATCATCTTGGGATTCAGTCTGCAATCATTTTGGGGCACTCAACGGGCGGATGCATCACGCAGGCCATCGCCTTGCGTTCACCACAGCACGCTAAGGCCTGTGTCTTAACCGGCACCTGGACCAAACCTAATCGCTACATGCAAGAGCTCTTTAAGTTACGCAAAGGGCTACTGCGAAGCGACCCGATGGCCTACGCCGTGTCAGCCACGTTTTATTCGCATGAGCCAAGCTGGCTCAATGCCAACTGGGGTGCCTTGGCTGCCTCGCGTGCCGCAGCGCCACTGAGCGCCACCGCGCAAGACATTGTGGCAGAACGGATTGACGCCATCATGGCATTTGACCGAAGCGCCGACGTGGCGCGCATCAAGGCGCCTGTCTTGAATATTGGCGCGCGCGACGATTTAATCGTGCCCGCCTTTTTACAAGAAGAGCTTGCCGCGCTAATGCCCGGCTCTACGCTACACCTGCTTGAAGATGGTGGGCATTTTTTTCCAGTGACGCGCTTGGCTGGCTTTACTGGGGCGATCCTAAGCTGGGCAGCTCAACACGTTTAGGTCAATACTGACGCCCACTGCCTCCAGTGGGAGCCTGTCAATCACCTCTGCATCCCACCCTCTGCGCACAGCGGGTGGGATGCACCACTCAGCCGAACAACGGGCTACGGGTGGCGACTTAAAAACGACATGAGCGCGTGGGCACAATGTTCGGCATAGCCGTCGCAGATGTTGTGCCCCGCGGTATCCACATAGACCAACTCAGAGCCCTTGATGCGCTTGTGCATTTGCTCATAGGCGTCGGCGTGTCCGATTGACTCTTTGCCTGCCGCCACAATCAAGGTAGGGCACTTGATGCCCACGAGTTCTTCCATGAAATCGTGGGTGCACATGTGCAGCACGAACCGCCCAATAAAGGCGGGGTCATTTGAACCGGCCTGCTCGATAAACCAAGCCACTAATGCCGGATCAGCGGTTTCATCAAAGCGCTCGTGAATCGTATCGGATAAAAACTTTTTTAAGCCGACCTGCTGAATCTTCGGGATCCAGGTGGGAGCATGGCTATTTTTCAAACCAGGCGTCGCGCCGAATAACGAAAGTGTTTTAACTCGAGCGGAGTACTGCAGCGCGAGTTGTTGTGCCACGTAGCCACCAGCCGAGTTGCCCACGACGTGCGCCTGTTCGCAACCAAGGTGATCCAACAGCGCCGCGGCATCATCGACCAAGTGCTGTAGTGAAAAGGCCTGCTCCGAATGTGGGATCGTCGACTGCCCATGCCCACGCAAATCCATACGAATCACGCGGTAATGCTTCGCGAGCTCGGGCACCCAGCTAAACCACCGTTGCGAATTACCCATTGCAGCGTGCAATAGAAACACCGTCTGTGGCTTGATCCACGGCTTAGTGAAATCATCCACGTAGTAGGCGAGTTTCAGGCCGTCCCGATTTAGGTAGTGCTGCATAAAGAATCCTAATAATTGAATGTTTTGCGTAATAAGTTAGGCGCAGACTAATGACGTCTGCGCGCGTTGTGCTGTGAGTCGCATTAGTTTGCCTTGATTCCCGCGGTTTTTATCACTTGGCGCCATTTCTCGATTTCAGTGGTGAGCAACTTGGTATACGCTGCCGGCGGGCCACCCGCCACGTCATAGCCAAGCGCTGTGATGCGCTCTTTGATCGCCGCGTCGGCCAACACTTGATTGACAGCGACATTCAGTTTTGCAACCACCTCTGGCGGCATCCCGGCGGGCCCCAACAGGCCCCAGTGGCTACTGCAATCCACACTGGGCAAACCACTCTCGGCAAACGTCGGCACGTTGGGCAGCGCGGCATTACGCTGGGTGCCTGTGAGTGCAAGTGCGCGCAAACGCCCTGCCTCAACGGCTTGCCGCACCGAACTAATCCCCGAATACGTCAGCGGGACTTGGCCCGCCAACACCGACGACAACGCCTCACCCGTCCCTTTGTAGGGCACATGGGTAATCGCTACACCCGAAGCGATATTAAAGAGTTCACCCGCCATATGTGGCGAAGAGCCGTTGCCGCCCGAGCCGTACAACAAGCTTTCTGGCTTGGCTTTGCCTAAGGCAATCAGCTCAGCGAGCGTCTGCGCGGGCACCGAAGGGTGCACCACCAAAATCACCGGTGCCACAGCCATGTGTACGATGGGGGTTAAGTCTTTCATGGTGTTGTAAGGCAGCTCGGTACGCAACCCAGGGTTCACGTAAATCGATGAATCAACCATCATCAAGGTGTAGCCATCGGGCGCGGCTTGCACCACGATTTGAGACCCGATGATGCTCGAAGCTCCCGGTTTGTTTTCAACCACCACCTGTTGCCCTAGCGCTTCAGAGAGCTTTGGAGCAATCACGCGGGCCAGAATATCGGTGCCGCCGCCCGGTGCAAAGGGGATCACCAAGCGTAACGGACGAGTAGGCCAAGTCTGCGCCTGTGCGAAGGTCGCCGAAAAGAGTAAAAGTGCGGCCAATCCGGTGCGAAATGCAGCGAGAACACTGAAATGTGTCATGCGAGGTCCTTTCAATTGATGTAAAGCGGCTTGCTTAGCTTTTCAGCCCAAGTCTGCCGTGCAAGGATCAAAACACATTTGACCCCTGTTGTCATCTATCATTGTTTCTCTCATAATCAATCATCTTATGGGATTTTGCGCGCGACACACGCGTGCGCCTGTCTACTCTGCTTGGGATACAACGAAATATGATTCACGCGGCAATCATCGGCATGGGCGTTTGGGGTCAAAATTTGGTCACAAGCGTTCAAGGTTTAAGTCAAGACATCCAATTTGTCGCGGGCGCCACGCGCACGCCGGCAAAAGCCAGCGAATTTGCCGCCAAGCACAAGCTTCGCCTGCTCGACAGCTTTGAAGCCGTACTGGCCGATCCGTCTATTGACGCGGTGGTCTTAGCCACCCCGCACTCAATGCATACCGAGCAAATTGTGGCTGCCGCCAAGGCCGGCAAACATGTCTTTTGCGAAAAACCGCTTGGTTTGGATTACGCCAGTACCCAGCGCGCCGCGCAGGCGGCCGCTGACCACAACATTATTTTGGGCGTGGGCTACAACTGGCGCTATCAACCGGCGCTACAAGAAATTCGCCGCATGATCGATGATGGTCGTTTGGGTAAGGTCTTGCATATTGAAGGTAATTTTTGCGGGCCGAGCGCCTATCGGTTTCCTAAAGGGCACTGGCGCCATGCGTCTGACGAATCGCCCGCTGGCGGCATGACTGGCCGCGGGGTACATGTCATTGATGCCATGATGTACCTGGCGGGCCCGATTGACCGTGTCACCGCACAAAGCTATCGTCTTGCGCAAGACTTTGGTTCAGATGACACGACCTCGATGATGCTGCATTTTGCGGGCGGCTCAACAGGCTATTTGGGCACCATGATCGCCACAGCAGAAACTTGGCGCATGCAAGTCTTTGGGTCAAATGGCTGGGTCGCAGTCGGCGACGTCAGTCACTTGCATACCTGGGATCTGACCACCTGCATGATCGACCGCAGCAACGTGACCAACAAACAAAAGCCTGTCACGACAAGCTTTCCAACCACCAGCACCGAGCGCGCCGAGCTCGAGCACTTTGCCGCATGCATTGCCAGTAAACAACCACTCGTCTCGCCTGACGGCGATGCTGTACGCAATGCCGCAGTACTTGAAGCGATTGTTCGCTCTTCAACGACGCACACCACCGTGCAAGTCGGGTAATTTACCCCAAGGATTTTATGTCTAGCTTTCAAGTATTGAATGCCGCACCACTCCGCATCATGCGCAACATGAGGGGGCTTCTCTTGGTCGCTGGCGCCTGTCTTGTGCCCGCGTTCGCGCCGATGGCGCAAACTGCCGATAGTGCTGCCGCGTCAAACTATCCAACCAAACCCATCCGCGTGATCGTGCCCTCGCCCCCGGGCGGCCCACCCGATCTATTGATGCGCATCCTTGCCCCCAAACTTTCTGTGTCACTCGGGCAAAGCGTGATCGTCGAAAACCGTTTGGGCGCCGGTGGCTTAGTGGGCACCGCCTACGTTGCAAAGCTTCCTGCTGACGGCTACACCTGGCTCTTCACAACGGCCTCACACACGAATATCCCGCCCTTTAACGAAAACGTCACCTACGACTCGGTTAAGGACTTTACCCACGTCACCTTAGCTGCTCAAAACTTTGGGCAAGTGTTGGTCGTGCCCGCCGACTCGCCCGCGAAAACGTTTAAAGACCTCGTCGCGCTCGCCAAGAAAAATCCCGGTAAGCTCACGTATGGACATGCCGGTTTAGGTACCGCCAGCCATATCCCTGCCGAGGTCATGAAAACCATGACCGACACCGAGATCTTGGCGGTACCTTATAAAGGTGTGGCCGAAGCCACAAACGATTTAATCGCTGGGCGCATTGACATCTTTTTTGTAGGTACCCAAATCGCACAACAGCACGTGCAAAGTGGTCGGCTTCGCGCGTTAGCCGTGACTGGCGCAAAACGCTGGAAAGGCATGCCTGATACGCCCACCTTGCAAGAGTTAGGCTTAAAAGACTTCAACGTTGTGAACTGGTTTGGCTTATGGTTACCTGTCAACGCCCCAGCAGCGATTGTCAGTCGACTACAAGCCGAAATTGTCAAGGCGGTTGCACAGCCTGACGTCATCGCGCAATTCGATACGCTTGGGTTAGAGGGTGTTGGCATGCCTTCGGCTGAGTTCGCGCTGTTTGTTGCCAAAGAAGCGGCGTCGGCCAAAGAGATCGCGCGCAACGTGGCGCCTGCTGAGGTCAAGGTGACCACGACACCGATCACCGGCGGTAACGAGGCAAAAAAATGATGCCTTTTACGCACAGCGCCACTGAGACAACATCATGAACACTCCCTCGCTTGAACCTTGGCAATGGCCTGATGCCCACTGGCAAGGGATTGTGAATCATGTGCGCGCCGGGCGCACGCTGCGCCCTCGCCTCTGGCCTGAAGGCGCGCGTTGCGCAGTGGCACTGTCGTTTGACTCAGATCACGAAACCAACGAACTACGCGAAGGCGGAGAATCCATTGGCAAATTGTCGCAAGGCCAGTATGGCAATCGCCAGGGTGTGCCACGCATTCTCAATATCTTGAAACAACACGACGTGCCCGCCAGTTTTTATGTGCCGGCAGTGACCGCACTGTTATATCCAGACGAACAGCAACGCGTGGTCGCCGAGGGCCACGAGGTTGGTATCCATGGCTGGATTCACGAACGCAATTCAGTATTGCCCTACGCCGCCGAAAAAGACCTGATGCAGCGCAGCTCAGATGTCTTAGAAAAAATCACTGGCGTACGACCAGTTGGCATGCGCACGCCATCCTGGGATTTCAGCCCCAATACGCTTGTGCTCACGCGAGACATGGGCTTGCTCTATGACTCGTCGTTGATGGCAGATGTCGACTGTTATGAATTGTTGCTTGATGGTGAAAACACCGGCGTGATTGAGCTGCCGGTTGAATGGATTCGCGACGATGCGGTGTACTTTGGGATGAACCGCTTTGCTGGCTTGCGCCCCTACACACCGCCGGCTGATGTGTTTGATATTTTTAAACGCGAATTTGATGCCGCCTACAAAGAGGGTGGGCTGTTTCAGTTAACGATGCATCCACACATCATCGGGTATCGCTCACGCATCTGGATCCTGGAAGAGCTCGTGCGCTATATGCGCAGCCTGCCAGGCGTGTGGTTCGCTACGCACGCTGATGTCGTGCGCTACGCGAAGAAACATGGGTAACCTGGTAGATGAACGGCGTCGAACCTATCTCGGCGTTGCACAAAATCACGCCGCTCTTGGCGTTTATAAAAATAGCAGAGGCTTAGATGGACGATAATTTTTCAAACTCGCAAACCACCCGTAAAGTTGTGATCGCCACCAAAGCTGGCGTGGTCGCGGCGCAGCATCGCCGCGCCGCTGAGGTAGGTGCTGCCGTACTCGACGCAGGTGGCGATGCGGTCGACGCCGCAATCGCAACCTCCTTTGCCTTAGGCGTTGTTGAACCCTGGATGAGCGGCCCTGCTGCCGGCGGCGCAATGGTGTTATGGCGCGCAAACGAGGCCAAAGCACGCGTGATTAATTTTGGTTGCCGCTCGCCTCGCGAGTTAAACCCGGCTGACTATCCCCTAAGTGGCGCCGGCAAATCGTCTGATTTGTTTCCTTGGCCTTCGGTCGTTGATGATCGCAACGTGATGGGCGCCACCGCTGTCGCTGTGCCCGGCGTTGTCGCTGGCATGGGCTTGGCGCACGAGCACTTTGGCCGTATACCTTGGCAAGAGCTCGTCACCCCAGCGGCCAACCTGGCTGAAGCGGGGTTGTTGGTGGATTGGTATACAACACTCGTCACCGCAGCAAATGCCCGTGTCTTAGCCAAAGACCCTGATACAGCTGCCATGTTTTTAGATGACGGTCATTGGCCCATCGCCGGCGACTGGACATCCGTTAACCAACGACGCTTAAATCAAAAAGCCTTTGCTCAAACACTGAGGCAAATCGCCGAAGGCGGTGCGCAGGCTTTTTATAAAGGCGACATTGCACAGGCGCTCGCGCGCGACGTTCGCGCAAAAGGTGGCAGCTTAAGCGTTGAAGACCTTGCCCACTACAGCGCCGAGATGGTCGAGCCGCTCACCCTGAACTATCGCGGCGGTCGTGTGTTTGCCACGCCAGGTCTGACAGGCGGCCCGACCTTTGGCAAAGCACTTGAACTGCTCGCGCAAGAATTCACGCCAGGCGCTGGCGCACCCGACGCCGCGACCTATGCTGGCTATGCGCGCGCGCTAGACGCCGCGTTTAAATTACGCTTTGAACATATGGGCGATCACGAATCACCCAAAGCACCGGGCTGCACCACGCATTTCAGCGTGGTCGATCGCCACGGCAACATGTGCTCAGTGACCCAAACCTTGCTGTCAATTTTTGGTTCGCGTGTGGTGTCACCCTCAACAGGCTTGCTGCTCAACAACGGCATCATGTGGTTTGACCCAGAGCCCGGCAAGCCCAACTCGCTGGCACCTAACAAGCGTTGCTTGGCCAACTATTCGCCAGTGATTGGCGAAGATCGCAAAGGGCGACGCTTTGCCATTGGCGCCTCAGGCGGGCGCAAGATTTTAGGTACCGTGATGCAACTGACATCTTTCCTGATGGATCACGGCTTAAGCCTTGAAGAGGCGTTTCATCAGCCACGCTTAGATGTCAGTGGTGGGCCGCGCATCGTCGCCGACAAAGCCTTGTCAGCGGATGTCATGCAAGCCTTGGGCAAGGTCATGCCCGTGGAAGCAGCACGCAGCACCACCTACCCCTACGCCTTTGCTTGCCCTGCGGGCGTGATGCGCGATGGCGACCTAAACATGGGCTGCACTGAAATCATGTCGCCCTATGGCGATGCGGTGAGCGGGGGCTAAGCCACTGGCAGCGACAACTCAACCCAGCGCCCTGTACGCAGTAAATGCGCATCTTGCTTATACGGGGCAATCAACTGAAGGCCAAGCGGCAAGCCCTTGGCCGAGCGCGCAATGGGCACGGTCAGCGCGGGCAACCCCAAGAAGCTCCAGAGCGCACAAAACACTGGGTCACCCGTAAAGGCTAAACCCTCGGGTGCTTCGCCCGTAGCCGGGATTGTGAGGATCGCATCAAAGCCCTTGAGTTGCGCCGCTGCATCGGCACGCAAGCGCTGCTGTAAGGCGCGGGCACCCAAGTACTCAAGCGCAGAGCGTGCCTGACCTTTTTCAACCAACTCTTTGAGATGCACACTTGAACGCTCGGGGAAGTGCGTGACGTGCTCTTGATGGATCGCGCCGCCCTCACATTCGAGCAGGCAAAACATCGCGTCGATTCCCGTCCAGTATTCATCGGGTAGCGCAAACTCTTCGATGACAGCGCCTTGCGCGCGCAATTGCTTGACGGCGCGCTCCATGGCTTGTTGTTGCTCACCCGTGACGCGATCATCGTAGGGTGTGCGCAGCCACGCAAGGCGCGGCGCAGCTTGAGGCTCGATGCCCGTATCGGTATTCATTGGCACTGCGGGCAGCACAATGCTATCAGGCTCAGTCGCGGCGCGATTGCGCAACATATTAAAAGCGTACGCGACGTCATTGACTGATCTGGCAATAAAGCCCACATGGTCAAGCGACCCGGCTAACGGAAACACGCCTGCGCGCGGCACCGCGCCAAAGCTGGCTTTAAACCCCACCACGCCACAAAAGGCGGCAGGCCGAATCACCGAGCCAACGGTTTGTGTGCCGAGTGCCAGCGGCACGATACCCGCGCCAACCGCGGCCGCGGAGCCGCTTGACGACCCTCCTGGGGTATGGGCCGCATTGAACGGGTTCACCGTAGGGCCAGGCTGGCGCCAGGCAAATTCTGTCGTCACCGTTTTACCAAAGACCGCAGCGCCCAATTGACGAATATGCGCGACGATCGGTGCGTCGTAGTCAAGCACTTGGTCTGCATAGATCGGCGAGCCGTTGGTCGTGGTGAGCGCACGCGTCGCAATTAAATCTTTAATGCCAACAGGGATGCCCGCCCATTCGCCGCCATTGACCGAAGCCAAGATCTCTTGTGCCGGTGTTCGGGCAACAAAAGCGTGCAGCGAAGGTTCGCGCTCGTCGGCGCGTGCGATGCATTCTTGCAAATACTCTTTGGGCGACAAGCTACCCTGTGCAATCGCTCGGGTTGCTGCAAACAGGCCAAGTGGTAATTTGTTCGGTTTCATCTTTTATCTCGGTTAAAACTATGTACACTGACTTTAGCGCGAACCTGTGTCCCGATCAATGACAAGGTTATTTATATTGAATAAGCGAATCCCTCTCGGGGTCAATCGCACCATTTATTTGTAAGTCAACGAGCCAAACATGTACAACCCGAAGCACTTTGAACAAAATGACCTGACTATCGTCGGCGAGCTGATCAAACACTTTCCGTTGGGTACGCTCATTACGCGCGATGGTGAGGCACTTGAAGCCAACCACATCCCTTTTATGCTTGCGGGCGACTTAAGCCCGGGCACCAAGTTAATTGGTCATGTGGCTAAAGGAAACCCCGTCTGGCAAACCGCCAACCCCGAGGCCGAGTCGCTGGTGGTGTTTCAAGGCCCAAGCGCCTACATCACGCCCAATTGGTATCCGTCTAAGCTTGAGCACCACAAAGTGGTGCCCACCTATAACTACGCCGTGGCCCACGTCTACGGCTGGCTCACGGTCTCGCACGACCCTGCTGTTAAGCGTCAAGTGGTGACAGATTTAACCGAAAAGATGGAACTCAGCCGCAACAGTAGTTGGCGCGTCACGGATGCGCCTGCTGATTACCTAGCAACCATGCTTGAGTCGATCGTCGCCATCGAGCTCACCATCATCCGCGTACAAGCAAAATGGAAAGCCAGCCAAAACCGCACTGATTCTGACCGGATGGGGGTTGCGAAGGGCTTGGCCAGCACAACGGGGCAAACCGACAGCGACCTGCAGATGGGCCGTATTGTTGGGGCAAGTGGCGGTTTAGGTTAGCGGTTACTTGGCGCAGCTAACCGTTGCGTGTAAGAGCATGCCATCGACTTCATGGCCGGGCACGACCCGGGCGTTGACCACGCGACAACCCGTCACCTTTTCGATGCCCGCGACCTGACGTGCTTTTTGCACATCTAGGTCTGGCTTCATCCCACCCTCTTTACCACCATAGGCTTCCCAAAGGTTTTCGCCCAAGGCGATGATGCTGATCTCGCGTTTATCTAAGACCACGATCTGACGAGCCGGGTCGCGATGGTAGTACACGGGGCTGCCTTGGCAACCCACCAAAAAAAAACCTGCAAGCGCTACCAACAGCTTCATATCACTCTCCGGAACGCCTCGTCGCTTAGGGCAAGGGTAGCGTCAATCATATCTTTAAGGTTTAAGCATAACGTGCTTTACGAGAATCCCTCGCAGATTTTGACGCCTTTTGGTATTGTCTTTTTTTGCGCCTTGTTTGTTGAGGCGATTGATCCATTAAAAATAACATTTTCTGAGGCAAATCATCATGTCAAAACCAGGCGTTTTACAGCTCCCCTCAATGAAGGGCAAGGTATCTGATGCCGAGTGGCAAGCGCGGGTCGATCTAGCCGCCTGTTACCGACTTGTCGCAATCTATGGCATGGCCGATATGGCGGCTAACCACATTTCCGCCCGCGTACCAGGCGAGGAAGGCACGTTTTTGATCAATGCCTACGGCATGATGTACGAAGAAATCACCGCGTCGAGCCTGTTAAAAGTTGATCATCACGGCAACATCCTAACAAGCCCCGACTTTGGTGAGCTCAAGTACGGCCTGAACAAAGCGGGCTCAGTGATTCACAGCGCCATCCACCACGCACGCGCCGATGTGGGCTGCGTCATTCATACCCACAGCTGGGCCTCGATGGCGATCTCTTCGCTTGAGTGCGGCCTGTTGCCACTGACCCAAACGGCCATGCGCTTCTTAAAGATTTCTTATCACAACTACGAAGGTGTCGTGTTGGATGAGAGCGAGCAAGAGTCTTTATGCCGAGACTTAGGGATGAGCGAGGCGCTGATTTTGCGCAATCACGGTGCCTTGACCGTCGGGCGCACGGTTGGCGAAGCCTTTAACTGGCTCCACCGCCTGGAGTTATCATGCCACGCGCAGTTAGGCGCGATGTCTTGCAATAGCCCGCTTTCAAAAGTGTCACAAAAAGTGCTGGACGAAACTTGGAATAACTACCAACCCGGCACTCGCCGGGCCTATGGCGTGATGGAGTGGCCTGCTCTGTTACGTAAACTCGACCGTACGGATATTTCTTATCGTGATTAAACTCATCACCGCTTTAGGTTTGCAAGCGCTCTTAGGCTGTGCCTTCTCGGCTCACGCCCAAAACGCTCAAGACTACCCCACCAAACCCGTCAAAATCATTGTGTCGTTCACGGCGGGCGGCACCACCGACATCATCGCGCGAAGTGTCGGTCAAAACCTTGCCGAAAAATTGAAGCAATCGTTTGTGATCGAAAACAAGCCGGGCGCAGGTGGCAATATCGGCACCGAAATTGCCGTACGCGCCCCGGCTGATGGCTATACCGTGACCATTGCTTCGGTCGGGCCAATTGCCATCAACCCAACGCTGTACAAAGACCTGCGCTTCGATGCACTGGTTGACCTGGTGCCCGTCGTGCTAATCGCCGACGTGCCCAACGTGTTAGTTGTCAGCCCCAATTTGCCGGTCAACACCTTTGCAGAGTTTATCGCGTACGCAAAAGCGAAACCGACCGGCACACTGAATTACTCCTCGACTGGTACGGGTACCTCTTCGCACCTCTCTAGCTTTATGTTGATGGAGTCCCTCGGAGTGAGTGCGCAGCATATTCCGTACAAGGGTGCTGAAGCTCTCAATGATTTAATCGCAGGCCGCATCGACTTTATGTTTGCGACAATCCCGTCAGTGATCGGGCAAATTAAAGGTGGCAAGTTACGCGCCATCGCGGTCAGTAGCCCAAAGCCCTCGCGCTCGTTACCCGGCGTACCCACCGTTGCTGAAAGCGGGTTTCCGGATTTCTCGGCCGGCTCTTGGTTTGGCATGTTGGCGCCCAAGGGCACACCACAAGCCATTATTGACAAGCTGAACAAAGAAGTGAACCTCGCGATGATCCCGCTTGAGCACCGCTTTATTCAAGAAGGTGCTGATCCAGTCGGAGGCACTGCCGCGTATTTTCAAGACTTCATCCGCGCAGAACACCTCAAATGGAAAAAAGTCGTGATTGATTCAGGTGCGATCCCGCGCTAAGGAAATGAGCATGTCAAACATCGTGTTGAATCACACTCCGCGCATCCTTTTGTCTGACAAAACAGCACTCGAGCTTGCGCCACAAATGAGCGATATTCTTGGGCCCGCGGGCTATCAGCGTGTCAGTGCCGCAGACATACACGCAGGCACACAAGACTTGGATTTCTGTTTTATTTCGCGCGACATCACTGCGGGCTCGACCAAGCATCAAATTGAGGCCAGTACACAATATGTGTACGACGCCCTGCTGAAATCCAAAACACTGCAGTGGGTACATGTGCACTCTGCGGGCGTTGACCGACAAGTGTTTCTGGATTTGATGGCACGCGGGGTGACCATCACTTCGTCTTCTGGTGCGAGTGCGAGTTTGGTGGCTCAAACCGCCTTGACAGGGTTGCTGTCGCTCGCGCGACGCTTTCCACAACTCGCCGCCGCACAGCGTGCGCATGTCTGGGCGCCGTTTATGAAAACCGGCCTGCCGCCCGACCTCGAAGGTCAAACGGCAACGATCGTGGGTTGGGGGCCCATTGGACAAAAACTTGGCGCCTGGTTAACCGCACTTGGCTTAAAAATCATCGTGGTGCGTCAGTCTGCCGCCTCAGTGATTGAGAACGCGCGTGTCGTCAGCTTTGATGGTTTTAAGCAAATCTTGCCTGAAACCGACTGGTTGGTACTCGCTTGCCCGCTCACCAAACAAACCACCAACTTAATGAGCAAAGACGCGCTCGCCCGCATGAAGCCCGGCGCACACATCGTGAATATTTCACGTGGCACCGTGATTGACGAACCTGCCATGATCGACGCCTTGCAAAACGGGCGCTTAGCGGGCGCCTACCTTGACGTGTTTGCGCAAGAACCTTTGCACGTTGACTCGCCGTTGTGGGACATGCCTAATGTGATTGCCACGCCACACACCTCTGGATTTTCAGATGCCATCTTGCACCGTATGGCCCAAAAATTTATTGAAAATCTTGGCTTCTGGAAACGTGGTGAACCAATGATTAACGTGGCAGCGCTACGATAAGTTCGATTTGACGTACAATTGCTGCACGGCACAACGTTCCAGTCCTCGTGCCGCTCTAAGCCCCAACACTGTGGGCGCTCGCCTCCAAGGCGTTTTTACTCCCTGTTCGTCTGCCCCGATTGGAGCCCGCACCCTGTGCAGGCCGGCATGACGATGGAGCTGTTCTCTTGTCTACTACGATAACTTTTGCCGACCTCGGGTTGGCCGATCCCCTTATGCGTGCGATTGCCGATGCCGGCTACACCATACCCACTCCTATTCAAGCGCAAGCAATCCCGCGCGTGCTGGCTGGCGGCGATTTATTAGCCGCCGCCCAAACTGGCACTGGCAAAACGGCTGGCTTCACGCTGCCAATTTTGCACATGCTGCTTGCCAAACCCCTTGAAGTGCGCAAAGCCGGCCGCCCACGCGTGTTGATTTTGACTCCTACGCGCGAACTCACCGCGCAGGTTGAAGAATCAGTCAAAACCTACGGCTGCCACACAAAGATTTCGTCAATGGTGATTTTTGGTGGCGTCAATATCAATCCGCAAATCTCTGCCTTGCGCAAGCCCATCGACATTTTGGTGGCCACCCCCGGCCGCTTGCTCGATCACTGCCAGCAACGCACCGTTGATTTGTCTGGCGTTGAGATTTTGGTGCTTGACGAAGCCGATCGCATGCTTGATATGGGTTTTATTCGCGACATCCGCAAGATTTTGGCCTTGATGCCTCGTCAGCGTCAAAACCTACTGTTTTCGGCAACCTTCTCAGACGAAATCCGCGAGTTATCAAAAAGCGTCTTAACCAACGCCACTGAGGTGTCGGTTGCCGCACGCAACACGACTGCCGAACGCGTTGAACAAACGGTTTACATGGTCGATCAGGCGCACAAACGCGACATCTTGAGCCATATCATCAGCGAGAGCGGCTGGCATCAGGTGTTGGTCTTTACGCGCACCAAGCATGGCGCAAACCGTTTAGCTGAAAAGCTGGTCAAAGACGGCTTAGCGGCCTCCGCGATTCACGGCAATAAAAGCCAGGCTGCACGCACCCGCGCGCTCGATGACTTTAAAAAGGGCAAGGTTGCCGTGCTGGTCGCCACCGATATCGCCGCACGTGGTCTTGACATTGATCAACTGCCCCAAGTCGTGAACTTTGAACTACCTAATATCCCCGAAGATTATGTACATCGTATTGGTCGCACGGGTCGTGCGGGTGCAGCAGGTTCTGCCGTCTCTTTAGTCGACTCAAGCGAGATTAAATACCTCAAGGCGATCGAGCGCGTCATTAAAAAGACGATTCCTCAGTTGCCCGCACCAACCGGCTGGACCGCCTCGCCCCCGTCACCCCATGGTGCCGATGACGAGGCCCGTTCCGAAGGCCGGCGCGATGATCAACGTCGCCCGCAGCAACGCTCAGCACGCCCACGTGGCACGGGTGCCGGGGCACGCCCCGCGCGCTCAGGCCAAGGCCCAAGCAGCGCACCACGTCGTGATTCGCAGGGCGATAGCCGCTCGGCACCACGTCGTGATGCCCCTGCCGCGGGTGCGCGCGCACCCCACAGCGCCGGTGGCGCAGTCAGAACCGGCACAGGCATGGGTGCTGGCGCCCGCACTGGGTCGCGCACCGGTGTACCAAGCAGCTCAGCGCCGCGCAGCGCCAGCGGCGATCCAGCCAGCCGACCACGTCGTCCGGCTCTCTTTAACAAGTAATTTGCACGCATACAGGCTGGCTGCGCCAG
>CAMCZQ010000070.1 GCA_945887835.1 Bordetella parapertussis
CGCTCGCACGCTTGATCGCGGGCGCGAGGCTCGCATGGAATGTTCGGTGGCTAAAATGTATGCGGCCCAGGCCGCGCACGAAGTGGCCGATATGGCGTTACAGGTGCACGGTGGTATGGGGTACAGCGAAGATTATCCAATTGAACGAATTTTTCGTGATACACGCGGGGCAACGATTCCTGAAGGCACCACTGAAATCCAGACCCTGATTATTGGTCGCGAGCTTTTGGGGATATCTGCTTTCGGTGGTGCAACTTAAACTGTGAACGCTAAGGGAATTCAATGATGCTACCTGACCACTTTAAATGGGCACGCAAATGAATCATGCAGTGGGGTCGATCAGCAGTCACCTAGCGCAATGGGTAGGCGAGCTAAAGTATTCGGATCTTAACGTCGAGATCACTTCCTATGCCAAACGATTTTTATTAGATTCGTTAGCGGTTGCTTGGGCGGGTTCACGCGCGATTGGTACTGAGCCCGTGCACACCTGGGTAGTCGCACAAGGCGGTATTGCTGAAAGTAGAGTTTGGTTGTCTAAAGAGTATCTGCCAGCAACCTCAGCAGCTTTTCTAAATGGAATCTACGCAGCGGCGCTTGATTTTGACAGCGTACACGACCGCGCAACCTCACACCCTGACATTGTGATAATTCCAGCGTTGATGGCACTTGCTGACCGCAAGCCTATGCATGGCAGAGATTTTTTAACAGCCTATGTTGCGGGGGCAGAGATGCACGTGCGTCTGTGTATGGGGATCGGTCATAATCCGGGCTGGTTCATGACCTCTGCGTTGGGCGTGTTTGCCTCGGCGGCGGCTTCGGCCAGAGTGTTGGGCCTGGACGTTCCAGGGATTCACACTGCAATGGGGATCGCGTTGAGTCGAGCCGCTGGTACACAACAGTCTTTGGTTGAGGGTTCTCTTGTTAAACGACTACAGTCGGCCTTTGCCGCACGCGATGGGGTCGAGGCGGCTTTTTTGGCCCAGTGCGGCGTGACCTCGCCCAAGCAAATGTTTGAGGGCGAGCGCGGTTTTGATAATTTGTATGAGCCGCTCGACCGAGAACGCACTTTGAGTCAGTTAGGAGAAACTTATTTATTGCAAACGCTCACTTTAAAAAACTATCCAAGTTGCTTTTGTAACCATGCGGCGATCATTGCGACCGAAAGACTCGTTGCCCAGCATAAACTGACCGCCCAAAGCGTTTCGCAGTGCACGGTACGAATCACCCCTTATATGAACCGCTTGGTTGGTGCGCAGTTTGCGTCAGGTGATAGCCCGCAGGTGGCAGCTCAGTTTAGTGTGCAGTATTCGGTGGCAAGTGTCTTGTTACGCGGCGCGTTCAGACTGCAAGATATTGACGTAGAGGCGGTGTTTGATCCCGCTGTCATGAGTTGTATCGCCAAAATAAAAATCGAAGTCGATGCAAACGAGAGCGGAAAATTCACGCCAGCAACGGTAAGTATCAAAACGACAGACGGACAGATGTTTACTTCTACAGTGACTGAGATTCCTGGTACGCCTGCGCTACCAATGTCTGACGCCCAGGTGCATACAAAAGCGATGGCGTGCTTTACGAGCGGGCCCTTTGCTTTGTCTACCAGGCAGGCCAAGCAGTTGATTGCACGAATTGAGGCAATTGATGAAGTTAAGAATATGCAAAATTTCTGGGATATTTTGCATTGATGTTGCTCGCTAAACAGCTTGAACCGCTGTCTGACGTAGAAAAGAAGTGCGTGTATTCAATCTACCGGCAAGCCAAGCTCTTTGGCGATGGCGCGCAGTTGAATTTCAGTGCTCCCGACTGTGACTGGCGCAACTAAAGCGTCCATCGCCATTCGCATAATCGGTAGCTCTTCGGTCAAGCCCCAGCCTCCGCCCACATGGAGTGCTGTTTGGGTCACCCTGACCACCGCTTGTGTGGCGAAGTATTTTGCGCTCGAGATATCTAGAATGACCTCTTTGATCGGGCAGCCACTATCCCATTTTTCGGCAGCGTAGTAAGTCAGGCGTCTGGTAGCCTCGACATCGACATAAGCGTTAGCAAGCTGGAAAGCGATTGATTGATTCGCGCCAATGGGTCGGCCGAACTGATGCCGCACGCAGGCATAGTCACGGGCCCATTGAAGTGCGTGCTGCATATGACCCAGCCACCTAGCTGCTACCATGATTCGTTCGCGATTAAAGCCCGCCATGATTTCGCGGAAGCCAGCGGGGATTCGTGCTGACTCAGGTATGCGTACTTGTGTAAAGGTGACCCGGTATGTGGGCGCAGGTCGATTCACATAAGTTTCGATGGGTGTCACAAGAACGCCAGGTGTGGTACGCGGTACGGCAAAGAATTGCATCCCCTTGCGTCCTAACGTTGAATCAGTTTGAGCCAACGTGATGAGAATATCGGCGCTAGCCGCCAAGGTAATAAAAGATTTTATTCCATCTAAAATCCACATATCGCCGTCTCGTCGAGCGGTCGTTTGTATGTTTTGGATATCGTTGCCGGCCTCGGGTTCCGTTACGGTGATGGCCACCATGCACTCGCCTTGAATCACGCGTCGCGCGATCTCTTTTTGTGCAGCTGTACCGTACTCGTAAAGGATTGAGCCTGCGACGTTTTGAACTAAGACGCTTACTGCTAAATTCGGATTCACAAACGATAACTCTTCCATCGCGATAGCCTCTTCGTAGGCGCCAAGCCCTGAGCCACCGATCGACTCGTCTGCGGTAATGCCGATTAAACCAGCGTGCGCGCAGGCGATATAAAAATCACGTGGAAATATTTTTTCACGATCAGCCTGTTCCCATCGCGGTGCAACCTCTTTTCGGGCAAAGTGTTGACACATTTCGCGGAAAGCCGCGCGGTCAACGGTATTGCTTGGCGTGCTTCGAGTTTGTGTCATGGTTTAAAACCCATCGAGCGTGCAATGATATTGCGCTGAATGTCGCTCGTCCCTTCTCCAATGACATAGACGAGAGCGTCGCGATGAATACGTCCAACAGGGTATTCGCGCATGATTCCTGCCCCGCCAAGGATCCGAATGGCCCCTTCACTAACTTTGAGAGCTGTCTCACTTGCAATCAGTTTGACCTTTGCAGCCAAGGCAGGGTCCAACTGGCCTTGATCAACTTTCCACGCGCCGTGATAAACCAACCATTGCGCCGCTTCGATATCGGCGGCCATATCCGCCAAGCGATGGGCGATTGCTTGATAGTTACCAATCTTTTTATTGGCAACTTCACGTTCATTGGCGTAACTCAAGGCCGCCTCAAAGGCGGCCTTTGCCATGCCTAAGCAGTTAGCGGCAACGCCAACACGATTTTCACTCAAGGAGTCAAGTAAGGTGGGATAGGTTCCGGTGCGTGCGCCTAGCAAGCAATCGTCAGGGATAAAAACATTTTCGATAAAGAGAAGCCCGGTTTCTGACCCGCGGATACCTTCTTTTTTGAGCGAAGTAATCGTCAGTCCGGGGCAAGGAAGCTCGACGATAAATAGGCTGACCGAATCGGCCGATAGTTCGGGGCTAGTACGCGCCGCCAGCAAAATAAAATCTGCAATAGGTGAGTTGGTGATGTAAAGTTTACTGCCATTCAAAAGCCAGCCCCCTGAAATCTTTTCGGCACGAGTTTTCATCGCGCGAATGTTCGAACCGCCGTCGGGTTCGCTCAGCCCAAAGCCTGAGATCTTTTCACCCTTTAGTGCAGGCTTGAAAAATCGTTCAAGCTGCTCGGGCGTGCCGCAGCGCCAAATTGGCCAAATACCTAGGTGCGAGTGGGCGGACCATGCCGAAGCAAAGGCTTGACAGACTCGACTGAACTCTTCGCGAATAATGCAGTCGGCGACCTTATCCATTCCACTTCCGCCGGCGACTTCTGGGTAGCGCACGCCTAGCAGCCCTAAGGCACCCCATTTTTTAAATAATTCACGAGGAAATGTTTCGCTCTCTTCGGCTTCGCGTACCAGAGGCAACATTTCTTGCTTGGCGAAGCGTGCCGCCATTTCACGAACCGCTAAGTGTTCCGCAGAAAAACTGAAATCTAGAGCCACTTTATTTTCTCTTTTTTTAGTATTTTTAGTCTGAAAGATACGGCTGAGTCATGATAACGATTGAAAAGGGTGCGAGTCAATGTCGCTTCAGTATTGCAGCGCAAGGTAGAGCACGATCATCCGCACGCGGATATTTCGTAGAGCACAGACCGTCTTAAGGTAAAGCGTTTGACTTTACAGTCAGTCTACTCGTACCATAAGACCAATAAACGTAGCATTCTTAACGTAAAACAATAAAAAGGGATTATGCGATGACGGTGTTAAAAAGTAGATATGTGTTGAGAACGGTCGCTTTTTTTTGTTGCCTGATCGTGGGGCAGACTGCGCAGGCCCAAAATGATTTCCCTAATAGACCGGCAAGAATTGTTGTTGCGTCGGTAGCTGGTGGTATTCTTGATACGGTCGCACGTACGATCGCTCAAGGTTTGTCAGTGAATACGGCGCAACAATTTGTGATCGAGAACAGAGCGGGTGCGGGTGGCTTGATCGGTACCGAGTACGTTGCTAAAGCTACGCCTGATGGTTATACCGCAGGTCATGTCGCCACAAGCCACGCGATTAATCCTGCTGTCTACGCCAAGATGCCTTACGACACGCTTCGAGATCTCGCAGCTGTCGCGCAGACGGTAAATTTAACAAATGTGCTCGTCGTGCAAAGTTCATTCCCAGCGAACAATTTACTTGAATTAATTGCGCTCGCAAAAACGCAACCTGGAAAGCTGACGTTTGGTTCGGCGGGGGTAGGGCAGTCTAACCACTTGTCGGGTGAAATATTAAAGCAGATGGCAGGGATTGATTTGGTGCATGTTCCTTATAAGGGAAGCGCGCCGGCATTGATTGACTTGTTGGCGGGCACTACCTCGATGATGTTTGTCGATGCACTGTCTGCTATGCCGCATATTCAATCGGGGAAATTGAAGGTTATTGCTGCAACCGGTTTTAAACGGTCTGCGTCTTTACCTCAGTACCCCACATTAAATGAATCGGGGTTGCCGGGTTTTAATGGTAATTCTTGGCTGGGTTTGGTCTTACCCGCCGGCACTCCCAGCGGCATCGTGGCTCAACTGAGCGCTCAGGTTTCGAAAGTGCTCAATCAGCCTGAAATGAGGGCGAAGTTACTTTCTCAAGGGGTCGAGCCTGTGGGTAGTACCCCGTCAGAATTTAAGGCTTTTCTTGAAGTTGAAATTAAGCGGTATGGTGAGGCAGCAAGAGCCGCAAATATTCAACCACAATAAACCAAGTAGTAATCTGTTTTCTAAGAGGTGAGTCATGCCCAGACGCTTAACGCTGCAACTGAACTGCTTGACTGGGTTCGTTCGTTACCTAGCGTGCCTACTGGTGCTGTGCGCGCCGCTGGCAGCCCAGACATATCCTGACCGTGCAATCAAAATCATTGCTCCGATCGCACCGGGTGGGTTAACCGATATGCTGGCGCGGGATATCGCGGCGGGTTTATCAAAAAAACTATCTCAGTCTGTCATTGTTGAAAATCGCCCAGGCGGTGGGGGTACGATCGGTATGATGGCTGCAGCGAAAGCGCAGCCTGATGGTTACACACTTGTCTTTGTGTATGGCGGAGTCGCCAGCGTGAATCCAATTTTGTATCCCGATTTACCTTACAACACGTTACGTGATTTTGTGCCGATTAGTTTGACGGGCACGTTCTCACAGCTTCTCATTGCAAGACCAGATTTTCCGGCTAAAAATACAGCCGAGTTTTTGGCTTTGGCGCGGGCTAAGCCTGAAGCGCTAAATTATGGTTCAGCGGGTAACGCGACGACTTCACATATGGGAATGGAGCTTTTTAAGCGCGCGACTGGCATTCAGTTAACGCATGTTCCCTACAAGGGCGAGGCCCAAGTGTTGAGTGACATTATGGGCGGACAAATTGATGTGGCTTTTAACACGGTGACCTCAGTCTTACCTTTTTTAGAAACCGGTCGACTCAAGGTGCTCGGAATATCAACGCTACAGCCCTCTGCGCTTTTGCCCAACGTGAGTCCGGTTGCCTTAAGTGGTGCGACGGGCTTCGAGGTGAAGGGCTGGTATGGGGTGCTGGCTCCTGCGGGCACGCCCGTTAAGATTATCGACTTTTTAAATCAAACACTGCGCGATGTTTTTGCTGACACTGCGCTGGTAGATAAACTTGCGAAACAAGGCGTTGAATTAAACGGTTCAAGTCCCGAGCAGGCCACAAAGTTCATTGCCGATGAAACTGAAAAATGGCGAAAAGTCAT
Source organism: Bordetella parapertussis (assembly GCA_945887835.1). Taxonomy (GTDB): domain Bacteria; phylum Pseudomonadota; class Gammaproteobacteria; order Burkholderiales; family Burkholderiaceae_B; genus Zwartia; species Zwartia parapertussis_B. Next base: position 6,276 of record CAMCZQ010000070.1, read on the forward strand.
CCAAGAGGCAGGAATAAAGGCGAACTAAAATGCCGCCGTCGATCGCAAATGTGTTTTTTGCCTGCATAGAGTTTACGTCCCGAATGGCGCGTGACCTGACACTGTCATGAGTGCTTGGGATCCGAGCGATCAGCCTGTTTTGGCAGATTTTGCAATTGGGCAGGTCATTAACAGCTACGCAAGAACGATCACTGAAACTGATTTAATTACCTTCACTCAGTTCGCAGGAATGAGTCTGCCGATTTTTATTGACGCAGACTATGCAAAGAATGAGGGTCCACACGGCGAAAGAATTTGTCCAGGATTTATGACGGCCTCAATCGCAGGAGGCATGCTTGAGCGTATTTTGGGACACCATGTGATCGCTGGCTTGGGGATGGATGCGTTTCAGTTTAAGGTGCCGGTAAAAATTAACGATACCTTGCATATTCAGGTCTCAATTATTGATCGGCGTTTAACGAAAAATATCACGCGAGGTATTTTGAGTCTTGAGATTCAGACTATCAATCAGCGACGTCAGCAGGTGCTGACATTCAAGGCTTCGGTTTTGATGAAAGCTTAGTCATTATTCAACCAATAACGATTGCACGGAGACAAAGATGAAGGTACCAAGGTTTTTAATTAGCCATAGAAAAGAGGTCCTACTGACCGGTGTATGGTTAGCCTGCTTGACGTTCTTTCATCCGACGATTGCGCAAACTCAGTCGAGTCTTTCAAACAAGCCAATTAAGATTATTGCGCCTGCCGCACCGGGAGGAATTCTTGATTTAACAAGTCGTTTATTAGGTGAAAAATTATCTGCACAAATTGGCCGACCGGTGATCGTTGAAAATCGACCGGGTAATGGTGGCATGTTGGGTGTACAAGCCATGCTGCGCGCTGAGCCAGATGGCACGACGTTGGTGATGGGTAGCCTCGGTCCGAATGCGGCAAATTATGCCTTACATAAAACGATGTTGTATGAGAAAAAAGACTTGGCACCATTAATTCATGTGCTGTCAATGCCCGATGTACTGGTTGTCAATACAAATTTACCAGTCAAAAATATGCAAGAGTTGCGCACTTTAAGTCGGACCAAGCCCGGCGGTTTGTCTATGGCCGTATCGACCAGCGGCTCTTCTGGACATCTGGCGGGCGAGTTGATAAAAATTGAAGCCGATATTTCTGCAGTCAATATTATTTATAAAGGTGCAGCACCGGCTTTAATCGATTTGGTCGGCGGTCAAGTTGACTTGATGGTTGACAATCTGATTACGGCAATGCCTTTGATCCGACAGGGCAAATTGCGTGCCATTGCAGTGACGAGTGCCGAGCGCAGTCCAGAATTGCCGGATATTCCAACAATGATCGAAGCGGGTCTGCCCAAGGTTGAGGTCTATGTATGGCTCGGTTTATTCGCCTCGGCACAAACGCCCGTGCCGATTCTCGAAGAGTTGAATCGAGTGCTACAGCAAACCTTGGCTAGCCCTGAGGTGAAAGCTAGGTTCGCACAGCAGGGCGGGACAGCTGTTGGTGGAACACGTGGGCAGTTTGAAAAATTTGTTGATACTGAAATTATTCGTTGGGATACGGTAATTAAGGCCAGTAAGATTTCTGCGGAGTAAACGCAATGGGACAACTCAGCGCAGCCTTGCAGCTGTATGCGACGCAGACTCCCGATCGCGTTGCTTATCGGATGATTCCGTCAGGCGTTGAGGTGACTTGGTTTGAGCTCGAGCAGCGTACTCGACGCTGTGCGTTGGCGATGCTCTCGGCGGGTTTGGTAGAGGGTGACTGTATTGCCGTCTATTTAGAAAACCACCCGCGTTACTTCGAGATTTGTTGGGCTGCCCATCGTATCGGTTTGTATTACGCTCCGATTAGCCTGCATCTCAAGCAGAGTGAACTTGAATATATCGTTAAAGATTGCGACGCAAAGCTTTTGTTCTTGTCTGGGCAAACCATTAAAAATCTTTCGCTGCCTTGGTTATCGACACTCTCTGCGCGCGCGATCCTTCTTGACCCTGAAGACGCCAACGCCTTTAGTTATGACGCGTGGGTGAGTTCGGTATCGTTGGATACGAGCCTGCCCGAGATTGACATTGAGGGTACTGATTTTTGCTATTCATCTGGGACAACTGGCGTACCCAAGGGGATTAAGCGCCCGTTACAAAGAGCAAATGGGTATTTTCAAGCAGCGGGTGATCCGCGTACACGGTGGAAAGAGTTTTCAGTAGATAGCGTCTATCTGTCTACAGCGCCTTTCTACCATGCCGCACCCGTTAGATGGAATTTGGCGGTCATTAAAGCTGGCGGTGCGGCGATGATGATGACGAAGTTTGATGCAAGTCTTGCACTCAAAACAATCGAGCAGTTTAGTGTGACGCATGGACAATGGGTGCCCACTATGTTTGCACGCATGCTGCGTCTGTCTGAACAAGAGCGTCAACGATATGACGTATCAAGTTTGCGTTACATCATTCACGCAGCGGCGCCGTGCCCGGTGCCGCTTAAACAGCAGGTGATTGATTGGTTTGGCCCCATCGTGTTCGAATATTATGCCGGCACTGAGTTGGTTGGTCGAACCTCAATCGACTCGTTCGAATGGCTTGCGCATCGAGGGTCGGTTGGTCGCGCCGAATTCGGGGCCGTGCACATCTGCGATCCTAACGGTAACGAATTAGGCTGCAGAGAAAACGGAGTCATTTATTTTTCTGGCGGTGGTTCGTTTGAATATCATAAAGACCTAGCGAAGACGCTGGCTGCCTACAATGCTCGAGGTTGGGCAACGTATGGAGATATTGGCTATTTGGATGAAGAGGGTTACCTGTATCTGACAGACCGTCTGGCGAATACGATTGTGTCTGGTGGCGTCAATATCTACCCCCAAGAGGCCGAGAATGTACTCAGCACACATCCGGCAGTTAAGGATGTTGCGGTTGTGGGCGTGCCTGACGAGGAGTTTGGTGAGAGTGTTCGAGCTGTGGTTGAATTGCTTGATCCAAAAATGGCGTCTCAAGCGCTTTCGAGCGAGCTCATCGCCTTTTGCCGCGCTCAAATCTCTTCACTAAAGTGCCCCAAGGCGATTGATTTTGTTACGAACTTACCCCGTACCGAGACAGGTAAGCTGTTAAAACGAGAGGTTCGAGAGCGCTATTGGCAGGGTAAAGGTCAAAGCAGAATCGCGAATTAAGTTCATTCAACTGACTTCTCAAGGATACCCGTTACTAGGGTAATTGCTATGACAAGTTCATTGACGGCGGCTGAGTCCGCTTCTATAGTGGATCAGGCAGCGGTTAGGTGTTTGGTTTGAGCACAAATTCAAACAGAGCCAAAGCCCCCCCAAGCGATTCTGCTGAGTCGCCATAACAAAACGAGGAGCAGCAATGAACGAAGCATCAAAATCACGTCGCCAGCTATTGCAAGCGGGTTCAGCCGCGGGTGCGATGGCCCTGTTGGGCTTGCCTGCGATTGTCAAAGCGCAGTCTGACAAACTTCGTATCGGTCACTTAACCCCCCTGACGGGCTTCTTAGGCCCACTCGGTGAGTATGGCACGATGGGTATTAAGCAAGCCGTAGATGAGGTCAACAAATCGGGCGGCATTACTGGGCGTCAGGTCGAACTCATTTCAGAAGACTCTGTGAATCCAGCCACGGCTGCAAGTAAAGCGCAGCGTATGTTTGAGCGCGATGGCGTGATGTGCTTGCTGGGCGAAATTAACTCTGCCTCAGGCTTGGCAATCAGCCAAGTGGCGTTGCGCAACAAAAAAATCTTTATCAATACCGGTGGCAACTCAGACGAATTACGTGGCAAAAGCTGCAACAAGTTTATGTTTCACGTTGAGTGTGCCAACTCCATGTATGTAAATACTTTGGGTCGCGCGCTTTTGAAACAAGGCATGGTGAAAGGTAAGTCTTGGTACTTTTTGACTGCTGACTATGCGTTTGGACATGACTTGACTCGTGTCGCGAGTCGCTTTTTGGCGGCGCAGGGTGGAAAGATTTCGGGCGAAGATAAGGTGCCTACTGACGCCACCGATTACTCAGCCTATATGTTGAAGATTCGTCAGGCAAAACCTGATGTTGTGATCTCTAACCTTGCCGGTACGCAAATCACTAGCTTCATGAAGCAATATTCAGAGTATGGGCTGCCTTTCCCGATTGCCGGGTTTGGTTTTGATACCGCGTTGGCTTGGGGTGCGGGTGCGGATAACTTTTTGGGAACCTGGCCTGTGCCGTGGCACCATGATGTCGATTCGCCGACCTCAAAAGCGTTTGTCGCCGAATTCATTAAGCGTCAAGGCAAACCACCTGAAAATCAAGCGTGGGGCGATTACACCGTTATGAAAATCATGGCTCAAGCTATGAATGAGTTGAAATCAACGGATTCAATGAAGGTGATTGAGCATCTTGAAAAAGGTGCACCGTTTGATATCTTGAAAGGCCGTCCCGGTTATTTCCGTGGTTGGGATCATCAGTTGATGCAACAGATGTATACCTTGACGCCCAAGAAAAAGGGCGCAGCCCGCGACAAGTGGGATTTCCTGCAGCTTGGCGAGGTAGTTCCTAACGCCAACGAGTCGCTCGAAATCATTGCACCGACACGTGAAGAGAATCCCTGCAATATTACTTAAGCAGACTCCCACTGCGTCTAAGCCTTTTGTAGGCTGATTCACTCCCGTGATCTGACAAGGTTACGGGAGTCGTTTTATTTTTATGGTTTGAACGTCGATGCAATTCATCTTTTTTTTAGAACAAGTTTTGAATGGCCTTTTGATTGGCGGCTATTACCTGCTGATCGCGCTTGGGCTCTCGCTGATTTTTAGCTTGGGTGGAATCGTCAACTTGGCGCACGGTGCGTTTTATGCGCTAGGTGCCTACGGCGCTGTCGTATTGACGCAGTACGTCGGGTTTGGCGGAGCGCTTGTGCTTTCGCCCGTGTTGGTGGGGTTGTTAGGTATTGCGTTCGAGCGTTTTCTTTTGCGCCGCTTTTATCAAAGCGATCCAATTTTAGGCTTGCTGCTCACCTTCGGTTTGGCGATGATCGCCGAGCAAATCATTCGAATGATTTGGGGTTCGAGCCCATTGGCATACTCGATTCCATCAGCCTTGAAAGGCCAGATCGTGTTGGGTGATTTTATTTATTCGCGCTACCGCTTAGTGATGTTGTTGGTAGTAATCGGCGCGATGGTGGGATTGTGGTGGCTGCTCAACAAGACCGCTTTTGGGCGCGTGGTGCGAGCCGGTACGCAACGCCCCGATATGGTTGCGGTGTTGGGCATTCGCCTGAATCACTACATGACGGGTGCTGTTGTGCTTGGGGTAAGCCTTGCCGCGCTCGCAGGAGTCTTGCTTGCACCGCTTGCCGGCGTGCACCCTGCGATGGGTGCCGAGATTATGACCGCTGCCTTCGTGGTGGTCGTGATTGGCGGGATGGGCAGCTTTTGGGGGGTTGTGCTGGCGGCAGTGCTTGTGGGTGTTGTGCGCGGCATTACGACGTTCTTTTACCCGCCCGCCTCTGAGGCGTCGATGTACGTGTTGATGATTCTGGTTCTGCTGCTGCGCCCGCGCGGTTTGCTGGGTGAGCGCATTGAGCGATTTGAATAAGAAGCCGGCATGACAAACGTAAATACACAAAAATACTTGCCCTTAGGCCTAGCACTCCTAGGCTTGCTAATCTCGCCTTTCATTATGCGTTCGCTGGGGTTGACTCCAGGCACTGCGACCGATGTGGTGATCTATGCGATGGCAGCTCTTGGTTTAAATCTGTTAGTTGGGCATACCGGCTTAACCTCCTTTGGGCACGGTGCTTTTTTCGGCATTGGTGCTTACGCAGCCTCCTTGTCTCAAAAGCATTGGTTTGAAGGGCAAATGGTTTTGCCTATTTTGTTCACGATCGTCTTTTGCGCATTGCTTGCCACGTTAGTTGGCGCGCTCATTTTGCGGCGCCGTGGCGTTTATTTTTCGCTTCTGACTCTGGCGTTCTCAGCGCTGACCTTCGCGATCGCGTTTCGCTGGACGGCTTTGACCGGTGGTGAGAATGGCTTGGGCAATGTGATTCGTCCTGAGATGGGAATCTTGCAACTCGATCAGCCTGTCCATTATCTGATTGCAGTTAGCATCATTGGTTGGTTAGTGTTGTATTTAGTTTGGCGTATTTTGCGCTCGCCCTTTGGGCATGTACTCGCAGCGATCCGCGAAAACGAGCAGCGAGCCCAGTTTCAAGGCTACGACACGCAACGCTACAAGCTATTCGCCTTTGTGATCTCGGGCACGATAACGTCTTTGGCAGGTAGCTTACTCGCGTTTCATTATCGGTTTGCCTCGGCAGACCCCACGTCGGTCACGTTTTCGGGTGAACTCCTGGCGATGGTGGTGATCGGTGGCATGCATAGTCTGCTCGGTCCGGTCGTGGGCGCGTTTTTCTATATTCTGTTTCGCGAATACTTATCGATCTGGACACCCAATTGGTTGCTATATTTTGGCTTGCTCTTTGTGGCGTTTATTATTTTTTCACCGAAGGGCCTTGTGGGTGTCTGGGCGCAAGTCAAAAAACGTTTCAAACCCGAAAAAGAAACTGATGCGGCGATGAGCGCACGCAAGATTTATCAGGGCTTAGCATTCCCCAAATTTCTGCAACCCAAGGTACTTGACGCCGTTGCGCTCGAAGTGTCTGGCATCGCTAAAAGTTTTGGTGGTGTCAAGGCCGTGCGTGATTGCAGTTTGACCTTGCGCTCTGGGATTTATGCGCTGATCGGACCAAATGGTTCTGGCAAGACAACAACCTTTAACTTGATCTCGGGTTTGTTTGTACCTGATCAAGGTAAAGTGATGCTCTATGACAAATCATTAACGGGTTTGTCGTCAGACAAAATTAGTCAGCTAGGCTTGGCGCGTTCTTTTCAGATTACCAATCTGTTTAAGGGACTGACGATTTATGAGAATCTTCGTCTATCCGTTCAGGCACGTCACAAGGGACACTTTAATATTTGGCGTGATATCGACTCTTATCAGTCGGTACATGAGCAAACCGCAGAGCTGGTTAAGTATCTGGGCTTAGAGGGCATTGAACACAGCGAAGCGGCCAGCATGTCTTATGGCGGCCAGCGCTTAGTCGATATGGGTATCGCGCTGGGCTGTCATCCCAAGGTCTTGCTGCTTGACGAACCGTTAGCGGGGTTGGCCGCAGCCGAGCGCGAACGTATTTCTAATTTGATTCAAACAATTCAGCATCATATTCCGGTGCTCATTGTTGAACACGATCTGGACCGTGTCTTAGGATTTTCACAGAACGTGACGGTGATGAACGATGGCAATGTTTTGATGTCAGGGACGCCGACCGAGGTTCGAAGCGATCTTCGGGTGCAAGAGGTCTATACCGGTAAAGGTACGCCCGCAATACAAGCGCGAACAGCTGCTTCAAGCCGACCCGATGACGTACTGTTGTCGTTTGACAAGATCAACAGTTTTTATGGCAAGAGCCATATTCTGAACGACGCGTCGCTCAATGTTCGTCGGGGTGAAATCGTTGCCTTGCTGGGCCGCAATGGCGCAGGTAAATCGACGCTACTCAAGGCGCTCACGGGTTTGGTCGAACCTGTCGGTGGCGAAATTATGTTTGACGGTCAGAAGATCTCTGGCATGGCTGCGCCTGATATCGCTCGTATCGGTGTCGGCTATGTGCCGCAGGGCCGCGGTTTGTTTGCGGGTATGTCGGTGCGCGATAACTTTTCCCTTGGCAGAATGAATCGCGTCAATCCGGCGATTGGCGGCACGTATTGGACCGAAGAAAAAATCTTCGAATATTTTCCACGTCTGAAGGACCGGATGGATGTTGCGGCGGATTACTTGTCGGGCGGCGAACAGCAAATGGTTGCTGTGGCGCGGGCATTGTCTGGCAATATCAAATTACTCTTGCTGGATGAACCGTTTGAAGGTTTGGCGCCAGCCGTGATCAATGAGCTGTTTATGGTGTTCGATAAATTGCGCAGCGAGGTTTCAATTTTGATTGTTGAGCACAACCTTGATTTGGTGTTGGCCTTGTCAGACCGTGTTTTCGCTCTTGAGCGTGGTCAAGTGTTTCATGAAGGGCCCGCCAAAGCGCTGCTAGACGATCTAGATTATCGTAAGAAGATTCTTTGGATGTAAGGAATGTGGATTTTTGTATATGATAATTTGTAGATTTCATTTTTTGAGACAGCAATGACAGCGGAAATTTCATTTCGGTTAGATGGTCAGCGTGCGTTAGTCACAGCTGGTGCGCAGGGAATAGGGCGTGCCATCACAGAGGCGCTGCTTGCTCAAGGTGCACAAGTGCACGTGTGTGATATTGATGCCGCAGCGCTAAAGAATGTGCAAGCCGCGTTTCCACAAGTCACTGTGACGTTGACGGATATTTCGAACGAAGCTCAGGTGGCAGAGATGTTTGCTGGCCTGAAGCAGCGTTGGGGTGGTCTTGATATCTTGGTGAACAACGCTGGCATTGCTGGACCAACGGCGGCAATCGAAGATACGTCCTTGGCTGAATGGCAGCAGACGATTGATGTGAACCTGACGGGTACGTTTCTCTGTACGCGTAGCGCGGTGCCGCTCATGAAGCCACACGGTGGCAGCATCGTCAATATTTCTTCAGCAGCGGGCCGTTTAGGGTTTCCGTTGCGTTCGCCGTATTCGGCTTCAAAGTTTGGGGTAATTGGTTTGACAGAAACCTGGGCGATGGAGCTCGGGCCTCAGGGTATCCGTGTCAATGCGATTTTGCCCGGCATTGTCGAAGGTCCGCGTCAAGATCGAGTCCTCAGCGCCAAAGCCAAATCTTATGGGATTACACTAGAGCAGATGCGCGCGCGTGCGCTTGACCGGGTGTCTATGCGCACAACGGTGACGGCTCACGATATTGCGGCACAAATCGTTTTTATTTGCTCTAAAGCAGGTGCCAAGGTCTCTGGGCAAAGCTTGTCAGTGGACGGCAACGTCGAAACGCTCGTTCCGTAAAATTTCATTTTCGTATTACGCAATCGATTGAAGTATTTATCTACAACCTAATTACTCTTCGGAGATCGTCGTGCCTAGAAAAGTCATTATTACCTGCGCAGTTACGGGCGCAATTCATACACCAAGCATGTCGCCCTATATTCCGGTCACCGCGCAAGAAATCGCCGATGCGGCGATTGGTGCTGCACAAGCCGGCGCTGCGATCGTGCACCTACACGCACGCGATCCTAAAGATGGCAGCCCGTCACAAGACCCAGATTTGTTCAAGAAGTTTTTACCCCAGATCAAAGAAAAAAGCGACGTCGTTATCAACTTAACGACAGGCGGTGCACCGACCATGACGATCGAAGATCGCCTGCGTCCTGCGCATTATTTCAAGCCTGAAGTGGCCTCGCTGAATATGGGTTCGATGAACTTTGGTTTGTTTGACATGTTGAAGCGTTTTAAAACGTTCAAGCACGATTGGGAGCCTAAATATTTAGCCGGTAGTGATGATCGCGTCTTTAAAAACACCTTTAAAGATATCGCACATATTTTGACCTCGTGTAGCGAAAACAATACGCGTTTTGAGATCGAGTGCTATGACATTGGTCATCTCTATACGGCAGCGCACTTTATTGATCGTGGCTTAATCAAAGCGCCATTCTTAATTCAATCGGTCTTTGGTATCTTGGGAGGCATTGGTCCCCATCCTGAAGACGTTCTGCACATGAAGCGCACAGCAGACCGTTTGTTTGGCAACGATTATCAATGGTCGGTGTTGGGTGCGGGTCGCAATCAAACACCGATCGCCACGCAATCCGCCACAATGGGTGGTCATGTACGTGTGGGCCTCGAAGACTCGTTGTGGGATGGCCCAGGCGCGCTTGCGAAATCGAATGCTGATCAGGTGACGCGTATGCGCAAGATCATCGAGGGCTTGTCACTCGAAGTCGCCACGCCCGCCGAGGCACGCGATATTCTGAAGCTTAAAGGGCGCGATAACGTAAATTTCTAAACCCCTATGAATACACTTCGCGGCTGTTGCCTTAGTCTGCTCTTGCTTTTTTTCTCGAGCTGTCAGTTTGCCCATGCCGTTGAGGTGGGGCAAACGATTCGAGTCTCTGGGCTTGTGTCGCTTAGTGGCCAAGCGATGACTGCTGAGCAGTTAGCCGGAAAATATTTGATTATTCAGGTTTGGGCTTCGTGGTGCCCCTATTGCCACACGCAAAATCTCAACTTACAAAAACTTGCCCCGCAACTGTCGCCAGAGAAGGCCCTTATCGTGGCGCTCTCAGTTGATCGCGATGAATTCAGTGCCCAAAACTATGCCGAGCAACATGCCTTTCCGTTTTTGACTGCCATGATGACGCCAGAGTGGTCGGCAACCCTTGGCAAGCGGCGGGGCATTCCAGAACTCTATGTTGTGAATCCACAGGGCAAAGTCGTTCAAAAGGACTTTGGTCTGATGGTCGGTGCCGATCTTTTTGAGTTAAAAAAATACGGCCAAT
>CAMCZQ010000071.1 GCA_945887835.1 Bordetella parapertussis
AATAACCGATGCGCCAACCCGTCATCGCATACGCTTTTGACACACCATTCACCGTCAGCGTGCGCTCTTTGAGCTCGGGTGCGACCTGAGCCATCGTGCAAAACTCACGCCCGTCAAACAAAACGTGTTCGTAGATGTCGTCTGATAACACCCAAACTTGCGGGTGTCGCAGTAACACCTCGGCCAAAGCCCGCAATTCTTGACGCGAATACACCGCACCGCTCGGATTATTAGGCGCGTTCAAAATCAACCAGCGCGTGCGAGGCGTGATGGCTTTTTCAAGATCTTCGGGCTGTAACTTAAAACCTTTTTCAGGCGGACAGGTCACTGGAACCGGCGTGCCGCCCGCCAACAGCACAATATCGGGATACGACACATAAAACGGCGCGGGCACAATCACCTCAACACCTTTTTGTACCGTCGCCATCAACGCGTTAAAAATCACCTGCTTGCCACCGGTGCCGACAATCACCTCGGCGGTTGAATACTCAAGCTGATTCTCGCGCAAAAACTTATCGCGCACAGCGGCTTTTAATTCAGGCGTACCACCAATGTCGGTGTATTTCGTTTTTGAGGCAGCCATGGCGCGAACAACGGCCTCAACGACATTTGGGGGTGTATCAAAATCGGGTTCGCCCGCAGTCAGCCCCACCACATCATGCCCTGCGGCCTTTAGCGCGCGCGAACGTTGAGTCGCCATCGAACTAGGCGAAGGCTTGATACGATTCAGGCGATCGGCAATGAAGGACATGGTTGCGTGCCTCTGGTGTCTGACTGATTAATTTTTTTTGAGAGACGAGAGAAAATTTTGATGGTGCCGACGGCGAGACTCGAACTCGCACAGCTTTCGCCACTACCCCCTCAAGATAGCGTGTCTACCAATTCCACCACGTCGGCACGTGACCTTCGGATACTTTGTACTACGTTGTAGAAGACTTAAAACCAGCGTTGTCTTGTACTTTTTGCCCTGACTGCGTTGAGGTTATACCGCAGTTTCAGTCAGCGCGAGAGTGTAGCACGCAGAGGCAAACTCGAGCCTGTGCGTGCCAGCAAAATTACTTAGCCGCCGGAGCAGGTGCTGCGGGGACTGTTGCCCCGGGAACCAAGCCGGGGATCGCTGCAGCAGGCGCTGCAGGAACACCGGGCACACTAGAGGCACCTGGTACTGCATTACCTGGTACCGCTGCGCCTGTTGCTGCGGGCGCACTGCTTGGCACACCGGGTACTGCAGACCCAGCAGGTGGTGCCACCGGCGCTGTCTGCGAAAAGTTTTGCATGATGCCCGTATCTTGCCCTTTGGTGCCACGATTTGTGACATAGGCCAAGCCGATGGTCGAAATAAAAAACACGACCGCCGCCCATTTGGTTGCGCGCGACATAAAGTTTGCAGCGCCCGTGGCGCCAAACAAGCTACCGGCCGAGCCGCTACCAAAGGCTGAGCCCATATCGGCGCCTTTACCTTGTTGCAGCAGCACCAAAGAAATAATGGTTAGCGAAGACAGAATCTGCACAACCAACAAAAGAGTAAACATCCAGGACATTGAGACACTCCGAAAACTAAACGACCAAATTCATCACCGCGATTGCTGCGTTACGCCGCAATCGCCAGAAAATCTTCAGCCACTAAAGATGCCCCACCGACTAACGCACCGTCGATATCTGACATCGCAAACAAACTGGCGGCGTTCGCAGCTTTCACGCTGCCACCATACAAAATTTGAACCTGACCCGCACCGATTGCCTGCAAAGCAGCCCGAATAGCAGCGTGCACCTCTTGCGCCTGCTCGGGCGATGCCGTGCGGCCCGTGCCAATCGCCCAAACGGGCTCGTAAGCGACAACCATTTTGTTGACCGCTTCAGTGCCTAACGCCAGCACTGGGGTTAACTGCCGCTGAATTACAGCAAACACTTGATTGGCGTCGCGCTCGGCAAGTGACTCGCCCACGCACACCACAGGTGTCAGACCCGAAGCTAACGCTGCCTTGGCTTTATCAGCCACTAGCTGATCAGACTCGCCATGCAGCGAGCGGCGTTCTGAGTGACCCACCAAGGCATAGCGACAGGCAAAATCTTTAAGCATTTCGCCAGACACTTCGCCGGTAAAAGCCCCTTTCGCCTGAGCGCTGATATCTTGCGCACCCCAAACTAGGGCAGAGCCTTTTAACGCCTCGCCAGTTTGTGCGAGATACGGAAACGGCACACAGACTGCCAATTGTGTACCCACGGCAGCCGAAGCGGCGCCTGCGCGCAGCCCTGCGAGCAGCCTGGCGTTGTCAGCCAAGTTGCCGTGCATTTTCCAATTACCCATTACCAGGCGCGTACGAGACATCGTCATAGGATACAACCCTGCTGTTCAAACACAACCAGCGACATAAAGTCGGGATAACCCAAGATTGTATCCTGTCGTACCGTATTGCGGAAACCGTTAACGTTCTCCCTCTGAACGGGGTGGATTTCCGCGCCTTGCGTTAACCCATGGTCAGGATGATTTTGCCGATTTGCTCGCCGGCTTCCATCATGGCGTGACCCTGGGCGGCCTGCTCAAGGGGCAAAGTCTTAAAAATCACAGGCTTAATCTTGCCGGCACTGAGTAAGGGCCAGACGTGTTGCTGCAACGCACGGGCAATCTCAGCTTTAAACGCCACCGGGCGCGGGCGTAGTGTCGAACCGGTAATCGTCAGGCGCCGTCGCATCAATTCGGCCGAGTTGAAGGTTGATTTACCGCCCCCCAGCGTCGCGATCAAGACAATACGTCCATCATCTGCCAGGCACTTAAGTTCACGGCCGATATAGTCGCCTGCGACCATATCTAAAATGACATTGACGCCCTTGTTTTGAGTCAAGGCGTTCACCTCTTCAACAAAATCCTGAGTCTTGTAGTTAATACCCTTGACAGCACCCAAGGCCTCAACGGCACGCGCACGCTCGTCGCTGCCCACGGTGGCATACACAGCGTGACCTAAGGCGCTGGCTAACTGCACTGCCGTGGTACCGATGCCACTTGCGCCACCATGCACCAGCAAACTTTCTCCGGCTGCAAGCTGACCGCGGTTAAACACGTTGCTCCAGACCGTGAAATACGTTTCAGGCAAGCCTGCCGCCTCAATCAACGACAAGCCCTTGGGTATCGGCAAACACTGCTCGATGGGTGCGGCGCAATACTCGGCATAGCCACCACCTGCCACCAAGGCACAGACCTTGTCACCGATTTTGAAGCCGCTATTGCCGACGTCGCCGCTGATGATTTCGCCGGCCACTTCAAGCCCCGGCAAATCAGTGGTGCCCGGAGGCGGCGCATATTGACCGAGGCGTTGAAATACGTCGGGGCGGTTAATGCCCGCAGCCTCAACTTTGATCAATACCTCGCCGCGCCCGGCTTCTGGAATGGGTCGAGTGGTAGGCACTAGCACTTCAGGGCCACCCGGAGTCGTAATTTCTATTGCACGCATGTTGGTCGCCTCAAAACATTTATTGGAAATCGTTTATTATGCATCCCTTCAAGAAAAGGAAGCGTGGCCGAGCGGTTTAAGGCACCGGTCTTGAAAACCGGCGAGGGTTCACGCCCTCCGTGAGTTCGAATCTCACCGCTTCCGCCAGAACCCCGTCTCACGGGGTTTTTTTACGTCTCGACTTCCCTCATAAAATCCAATTCTCCCTGTATAGTTCGAATCACACCACTCTTTTTAACTTCACTCAATCTCTTTTATTGATGTGGGAATAGATGAGGGGGATGTGGGAACAGATGGGGAGACGCTATGCCGATCAAGGTACACGCGCTGACTGCCAAGGCGGTGCGAGAGCTTAAAGAGCCCGGCCGCTATGCCGTCGGCACCGTGCCTGGGCTCATGCTCTGGATTTCAAAGACTGGAGCACGCTCATGGGTGCTGCGAACAATGGTGGGTAGTCGCCGCGCCGATATAGGACTGGGTGGGTATCCTGAAGTGACCTTGGCCATAGCAGTCGACAAGGCTCGAGAGAACAAAGCAGAAATTTCTAAAGGCGGCGATCCAGCCCAGCGCAAGCGAGCTGAACGCGTGTCTGACGAGCGTACATTCCAACGACTGGCCGAAAAATACATCGAGCTTAAGCGCTGCGAGTGGAAAAACGCCAAGCACGCACAGCAGTGGACAAACACACTAGAGGCCTACGCGTACCCCACCCTTGGCGCAATGCCTGTCGCTGACATAGAAATGTCGCACATTATCAAATTGCTGCAAGAGCACTGGACCACAAAAAACGAGACGATGGTGCGGGTGCGCAATCGCATCGAGCTGATTCTTGACTCGGCCGCAGTGCAAGGCTTTCGAGGCAAAGACAACCCAGCCCGTTGGAAGGGTAATCTCAGCCTTGTGCTTCCTGCCCCGCGCAAGGTAAACAAGCGGCAGCACCATAAAGCGCTGCCCTTCTCGGCCGTGCCGGGTTTCATGAAAGACTTAAGTGACATCGAAGGGACCAGCGCCGCCGCACTGAGGTTTGCAATTCTGACGGCAGCGCGCTCGGGCGAGGTGCGGGGCGCCTCATGGGCAGAGATTGATATGGATGCGGGCGTGTGGGAGATTCCAAAGGCTAGGATGAAGGCGAATCGCCCCCACCGAGTCCCATTACCAAACGCCGCGATCAAATTACTGAAGTCACTACCACGGTACGACGGCTGCAACTTGGTATTTCCGGGGCGCAAAGTGGATAAGCTGACCGCAACATTCAATCCACTCAGCGATATGTCTTTACTTGCAGTCATGCGCCGCATGAACGTAGACGCTGTGCCGCATGGTTTTAGGTCGAGCTTTCGTGACTGGGCAGCAGAGACAACTACGTACCCAAACGAGGTTTGTGAAATGGCCTTGGCACACGCAGTTGGAGATCAAACCGAAGAGGCCTATCGGCGCGGTGATTTACTGGTTAAGCGCAGACAGCTAATGGAAGATTGGGCTGCTTATTTATTTAAGCCAAGCGCCTGAGCACACTGCAAAACAATCACTACACGCTGTTCAAATAGAAATGCGACAACGTGTATCGGACAACTTGTCCGTAGTGTTTTTTTAATTACCTAAAAGCGTTGCAAAAGCCCCACGGATCGCAAAAAAGATACAGCGCAACTCGCGCCAATCGATCTCTTTACACGCGCATAAACATTGAAAGGAACAACGCCTTTTGTAGGCGTTGCCGTGTCTGTATCTTTTGTATTTTGCATTGCAGACAACGTTCGACATGCCTAGACTGAACGTAATGCTGAAACGATTAAGTCACGGTCGCTTCACAGCGCGCGATTAGGGCGGCAGTCGCGATCCGCTTCATTGGCATGCACCCGTGGCCTCGTGCCCCACGACGAGAAGTATGCGGTTCGTTACCGTATTTTTTGTGACACCCCGGCGATAATTTTGTGCTTTCGCTGTGCTTATAAGGTACTAGCATTGTCATGACTGATACCACCATTAATTATCAGCAGCTATGGGCCGAGGTGTACACATGGTATCGGAGCGGAGAGGCATGGCATCTAAGCGACGAAGAACAAAAACGCCTTGCCCAATACACAGAGCGGTTTACCGTAACGGATCCCGCCGTTGATCTACTACTGCAGAAGTTTGACTTTGCCACAGCTCAATCGTGGGACTGGCACTCAATGGCTGAAATTTGTACCGCGCTTGATTTAGATCGTCCCACCAAGGGCGATCACATGCGCTTAGCGGCCACCATCGTCAAATACAACGGAAAGATGAAGTCCCGACAAAACAATGGTGCTACTTATCACTACGTGCCAAGCCTGACAGGGCAGACTATAAATGTTGATAAAAAGAGCCGGCAAGCTCGCTTGCATGTGTTGTTCGGCACATCCAATGAAAACTAACCAGCCTGACAACTCCAGTGGGACCTTGACCCATTTTTCTATAACTTTTTCAAAGTCTTTTAATAACAGCTGGTTGAGGTCTACCCTTCTTTTAACAAAACACATAAGTTTGTGAATAGCATAGTAAGGTCCCACTGCATAATATAAACCATTGATTTATATGATAAATTCTAGTGTGACCTGCCTTTTGAATATTTCTAGAAGTGACCCTAGGTCATCCAACAATATGCCGCTGAGCCATGTGGTCCTGTGCGAAATGCACCACCACCATCGAGCGGGGCCGCCTCAGGAGGCGCAATGCACGTAACGTTACATATAGAACAAGTCTTAGTCACCGCTGGTGGTCGCATTACATGCCAGCGCTGCACAGCGCAGTCAAAGAGGACAAAGCTCCAGTGCGGGATCGCTGCACTCAAAGGCAAAAAAAAATGTCAGTTTCATGGCGGAAGATCCACCGGACCGAAAACACCCGAAGGCCGAGCACGGTGTGCCCAAGCCAAAACGATTCACGGCAACGACACAAGAGCAGACCGCGCCGAACACAGTAAAAAAATGGCAGAAATCCGTGACCTCGAGGCCATTGGCTTCAAAATTGGTATGTTTACGGGTTCACGTTTTGCTGGGCGCAAACCAAAACCAGGCGGCTAGGTAAAAGCGGTATGCTCGTCCACACAACTACACTCAAACCCTAACTCTTCGCTTAAAACGCCAAGCGCAACCCCACACTGCCTCCGTATAAAGTTTGCCCCGATCTAGCCTCGCCCGAAACACCTGCGTAGGCGTAAGCGTTGTCAGCAATTTTGACCGTGCCATACAACCCCACCTGCACAAAGGCAGAGCCCGCCGTGGCTGTGGTCACGCTGCTTGAATAACCACCAAGCGTGGTGTTCAGCGTTGGGTTTAATAAGCCTGAAGTGTCTGCGCCCACCGCCAAGTTTGCACGATAGGTGTAGTCATCTTTGAGTGGGTCTTTGTTCAACGAACCTGCTGCAATACCAATAACGCCTCGCACTGCGCTGCCGCTAAAGCGAGCAATGTTCAGTGCTGCAGTACCGCTACCTTCGTCGTATGAATTTTGACCGACGTACTGATAACTCAGTCGTGCGTAAGGTGTCACACGCACATCTTCATATTCGAAAGCGCGGCTGATACCCACGCTTACTAGCGCATCATTACCCAGCACCGCTTTGCTGCTAAAGCCACCTGTGACGCCCGTTGGGTCGTTGCGTGACAAGTTAGTTGAACTTAAGCCCACGCTTGCCATACCATCCAACACATAGTCTTGCAGCACAGACATTTTGCCGTAGGCAAACAGCGAGCCTTGTTGGATTGTGCTGTTGCCACCATTGGCCGAGACGGTTGTGTTGGATAACGCGATGCCACCGCCTAGCTTTAAGCCAAGCTCTGCGTTTGAATAGGCATCTACACCGGTGACGATTTGGTACAGATTGCTGTTGAAGCCGTTACCAGCGCTGTTGCTCGCGCGCTCAGCGCGTTGGTACGCGATCTCACCCCACGCTCTGCCGTCTTTCACCGCAGCGCTCACGACATTCACGGCATTTGGGTTAACCGCTGGATTTGTGCTCATGCTTGCGGTGGGTAATCCCGAAGTGTTGGTTGCGCTGATACCGCCCGTCAATAGTGCGTTGTTCAGTGCAGGATAAGCTGACTAGGCGCCATCGGATAGTCTCCAAGACGCGCCAACACCGATTGCTGCACGCGTTGTGGGGTTTGAGGCAAGGTTGCGGCAGAGGCTGCGTGAATCTCACCCGCAAGTGCCTGCGCAAAGGTTGGCAAGTTTGCTGCGCGCTGACCCGCTACGGCGTAGAGCAACGAGTCTTGTGCAGAGGATGACGTGCCAGCTTTGTTCACACCCAACAACTGATCCAAAACGCCCGTTATAGCTTTGGCGTTGGTGGTGCTTGAGCTTAAAGTCGTGCTGTACGAAGTCGGCACTGTAACGAGATCAAGGCTATTGCTGTTGTTGACGTTATAAAACGCGATGAATTGCGTGCCGCTGCTTAGCTCTGCAGGCTGCGTGAGGGTAGTTGCCAATCAGTCGCTTCGACAAAGCAACACACGCGCTTGGCGTTGAGTCATTACCTAGGATCTCGGTCAATCGCTTTATGTGTGGCGATTCGTTTGAGTTCAGCGGTTGTGCCGTTGAGTTCAAAGGTGACCTGCCAAGAGTGATTGACGAAGACGTCAATTTTCCACACAGTTGGCTTTGGTAGACCCGTCAGAGGGTGCAGGCGAAGGCTTTTTGCTTCGGGATTGCTTTGTAAAAGTTCGAGCGATTGTTTCATAGCCTTAACAACATCAGGCTTAAGTTTTTGGAGTTCTGCTTGAAAACGCTCGGAGTATGCGAAGCGTTCTATCTTGATCTGACGACTCACTTCTTGGCAAGAAGAGAATCAAAGAGACTATCAACACTGTCGAACGTCTTGCCAGTTGTTGGCTGCAACACCGCATCGTGGGTCGAAATCCAGTCGCTCAGTTCTTCAATCGTGTCATGAAGCTCATTGACGGCGGTCACAAACTCGTTGTAAGCATCGACCAAACCATCATCTGCGCGGAGTTGAGGATCTAACCGAGCAGAAACATTGCGATTTTTTGCATCGTTGTAAATTCGAACGCACGAACTAGATGCCTTATCCAACACGGCACAAATACGACCACTCGGGTCAATTTCATTGGTGTTCGATAAAAGCTTAGATTTGAGCTCAGAATATGTACGACTAATCGAGCGAACTAGGTCAGTATCCGCTACTAGCCCATCTAACGTGTTTTCAATCGCCCCAAGCAGCTCAAGGTTACGCGCAGCAAGCGCTTGCGCGCCCGAAGACGACATACCCTGCCCAGTGAATGGTTGTGCGTACATGCTTGATTTCCTAACGCGCCTGCCGACGATTCGTTACTGTTAGCTACATTGTTATGCTACAGCACTTTTAAAGCTGCCTTCAACGCCTGTGACACAAATATAACCATTATTGGGACAACTTAATGGTGATAGTCACGCCAAAAGGGATCGATGAATTTTGAAAGATAGTCCAAGAGGGTCTTCAACAGTCCGACTACATCTGCACGCAGAGTGTGTCTTGAAGTGTATCTTTTAGATCGTTGATTTAATTTAATTTCAAATAAATCAAAGGGTTATGGATAAATATTGGCGGGGCATCACTGACAACATCACAAACCGCCTGAGGTGCTGAAAACTCAAGTTTTTTGGTTTTGGTCTGCGGGAGGGATACGAACTACCCCTGCCGCGCCGTTTTCCCAACCTTACGCATAAGATCAAGGCAGCTCTTTAGATTGTCGAGTCATTTGTATTTGACATTTGATATCACTATTGATACCATTTATGAATGAGTACAGTTGAAAAAATTCTCGAACAAATGCGCACTGAGCCTGCCAATGTGCGCTTTTCCGAGCTACAACGTGTGTGTGAAACCTATTTTGGAAAACTCAGGCAAAACGGCAGCAGTCACGCCATCTACAAAACGCCATGGCCTGGAAATCCGAGGGTCAATATTCAGAACAACAAAGGAAAGGCAAAGGCTTATCAAGTTCGACAAGTCCTTCTTGCCATTGAGCGTTTAGGAGCTAAGCCATGAACATCAATCACTACACCTATCGAGTCACTTGGTCTGCCGAAGACAACGAGCACGTGGGTTTATGCACAGAGTTTCCCTCGCTCTCTTGGCTTGCAGCCAGCCCTGAAAAAGCACTTTCCGGCATCCGCCGAGTCGTGGGTGAAGTGGTTTCTGAAATGACTGCCTGTGGTGAACCCATCCCAGAAGCGCTTGCTGAAAAGAACTACAGCGGCCGCTTCATGGTTCGAGTGCCATCGCTCGTGCATCGTCGCCTTGCTACCGAGGCTGCCGATCTGGGTGTGAGCATCAACCGCTTAGTATCGGCTAAATTGGCTCTCTCTTAACAGCCAACGCTCAAGGAAAGCCCCAACGAACTGGAATCAGTTCGAACGACTTGGAATCAGTTTGAAATAATTTTGGCGGGGCAGTGCTGACAACATCACAAACCGCCTGAGCCAATATTTTTTTTGGTACCGCAATTCGCACAAAAATTCATGTTAATCCATCCTTTGACATGATCCACGCGGGCAATTGGAGCTATCTATCTGATCGACCTAAGCCAGTCACCACAGCCTCGCTTAAGTCTAGCGACTACCATCAAATTGACTGCCAATAGTAGCGCACCATCGCATCACATAAGCGACCACACCCACCAACTTGCGCAACCAAGTGCAAGCAAAACTGCCCACACACGCTGCTCGGCACGCACAAGGTCTGGCCCAGGGCCTGGAATCTGGCCAGTGATCATAGGCGAGGCCATATTACGCCGTCGAACAATGCTAATCAATACGATCAGACCTAAGTGAATCAACACGCTCCAGAGATACAGTTCACCAAAAAATTCATGGATACTTTCCATGAATTTGCCACCCAGATCGTTGTTCAACAAATAACCCGATCCCACCAAGGGCACCACGAGTACCAACAAGCTCAGCACGGCAAGCGCCGTCAGCAAATTCAGTCCTTGCTTCCAGCCAATTTCTTGAATGCTGGGCGCATTGCGCGCCGCAACTAACCAGGCGCGTAAGCCCGATAGCTTGCCAAACAGTAATTTGAAACGCGCATGCTTTGGTCCAACCAGCCCCCAGACGATGCGAAACGCTAACAGCCCAAGCATCGTGTAGCCAAGGCTCACGTGCACACCACGCAACCGTTCAAAGTCTGCCGTCAGATAGGCGCCTAAAAAAGAGAAGGCAAAGAGCCAGTGAAAGCTACGAGTCGCCAAATCATTGACGCGCCTTGTCGCAATGGTTGCAGTCGTCTTTAGGGTTGTCGGATTAAGCATCGTGTTCATTTCGGTATCCTCACAAAATCATCGTTGTAGTTGCCCTGCTCTGCCGTGGTGTGGCAGGCCGCACAATTTGCCGCACTCTTGATGCTCGAGCGTAGCCAAACCTCAGCCTCGATCTTGCGGTGTTCGCGCACAAACCAGGCTGCCTTGGTAATGCGATCCTCTTGCGGCTCTTCGCGTACTTTTTTATAGGTGCCAGCCAACGGCTCTAGCCATTTAGAAATCTCTAAGACCTCAGCAGGCTCGAGCGAGGCGTCTACGCCGTAATGCTTATCTAAACTTCCAAGCAACCGTCGCCAAGAGGCTAAAGGCAGCAAGGCTGGCGGGTACGCCAAATGACACGAGGCACATTCGCTGCGATATTTTTCAGACATCACGAATGGTTGAAAGTCTTTCGACCCACCCGCCCTGGCTGTGCTTACGGCAATACCCAGGACCACGAGCAATCCCATGCTAAACGTGCCGAGTGTGCTTCGAATGCTCGGGGTGCGTTGCGTGCTTGATCTTCGCTTCATGGCTTGAGCGCCAACAAAAATGCTATGACATCAGACTTTTCAGCCGCAGTACATTCGCGCGACAACACATCTTTACAGTTGCGTCGAAACCACTTATCAACGCGAGCGGCATCAGTGAACGCGTCTGGGTTCGCAGCCGGTGCCAACGGATCAATCGCTTTGCCCGTGCTCGCATGTTTAGATACCTTCGTGGGCGACTCACCGTGACAGGAGGCACAAGTCCACTTAGAGCCGTGCGTCGAGGTAAAGAAGATGCGGCCATTATCTGCGCTCGCTGGCCGACCAGCGGCGGCTTCGAACCGTTGCAATTGTGCCGCTGGGGTGGTGTCGCCTGCGTGTACAGTGGCTGTGGCACCAAGCACCAAGGCTAGGAAAAGTTGCTGTAAGTTCTGCTTAAACATATATTGACCTCTCATGACGTAGCGAATGTAGTCATGATGCAGCAGTGACCTTGTACGTTATCTGAATCAGTCGTTCAGATTCGGTTCATGTATTGGGGTACACAATATAAGTATTGCTGACACCGAAAGAACAAGATGAAACTTAAATCGCAGAAAACTATCCCTACCGCCACCGCTATGTTGATGGTCTTACTGACCTGTTCGCTTCTGGCGACAAGTGTGTTGGCGAGCTCAACCGATCAAGAGCGAGCCACCCAAGCCGTTCAAGCCGGTGACATTCTAAGTTTGAGGGTCATTCTAGAACGCCTTGAGCAAACTCAGCCCGGTCAGGTGCTAGACGTTGAATTTGAGCAGAAACAAGGGGTTTGGATCTATGAGCTTAAAATCCTCAAAGCGGGTGGCCGTTTGCAAAAACTAAAGGTCGATGCAAAGACGGGCGAAATCATCTCAAACAAAGAGCGCTAAACAGTGTGGCGATGCACTGAGCGGCAAACGACAGGACGAATCACTGAGCGTTAAACGACGCGCCGCTTTACGGAACGTTAATCAATGCGACTATTTACGGAGCGCTAAACAATGCGGCTATTGGTCGTCGAGGATGATGCCACCCTACAACGCCAACTTTCAGAAGCGTTGACGGCCAGTGGCTACGCCGTGGATGTGGCCTCAGATGGTCGCGAGGCGCTATACCTAGGTCAAGAGCAGCCCTACGACGCTGTGATTTTGGACGTGGGCTTACCGCTCATGGATGGCATCTCGGTCTTACGAAAATGGCGTGCCGAGCAACGCATCATGCCGGTGCTGATTCTCACAGCACGCGGTGACTGGCATGACAAGGTTGCCGGCATTGACGCCGGTGCCGACGACTACGTCACCAAGCCTTTTCATATGCAAGAAATACTAGCCCGCATACGCGCCCTCATCCGACGCGCGAGCGGCGGCGCCGACTCCATCCTGCGTTGCGGCAAGCTTGAACTCGATACCCGCACGAGTCGCGCCTCGTGCGAAAACGAGCTCATCACGCTCACGAGCCATGAGTTCAAGATTTTGTCGTATCTCATGCATCATCTTGACGAAGTAGTCTCGCGCAGCGCTTTAACTGAACACATTTATGCACAAGACTTTGACCGAGATTCGAATACGATTGAAGTCATGATTGGCCGCTTACGAAAAAAAATACCCGACGGCATGATTCAAACCGTGCGAGGCATGGGTTACCGACTTGCCAAGGCTGACTGTTAGCCATGCTTAACAACAGCGTTCGTAGCTGGCGCGGATCACTCAGGCTACGTCTGTTTGGCGGCACTGCCCTCTGGATTGCGCTCGCGCTGGGCTTGACCACCATCGCGCTCGACGGACTCTTTAAAGATCAGGCCACACGTCAGTTCGAGCAACAACTGCAATCCTATCTGTATCAGATCGTGGTGGCGTTTGACGTTGATGCGAAAGGCAACCCGCTTATGCAGACCGCTGGCGCAGATCCCCGCTTTAACCGACCCGAGTCTGGACTGTATTGGCAGATCAACGACCAAAGCGGTACTGTCTTGTTGAAATCACGCTCACTTTGGGACACCAAACTGAACGTTGCAAATGATGCGCTTAAAAGCGGCGAGATCCATTTTCACAATCTCACCGGCCCCGTTTCACAAGCGCTGATTGTTGCCGAGCAAAACGTCTTGCTTGAGGGACTAGGTAACAAACAATTTCGGGTGATAGTCGGTTCTGACACCCAAGCACTCACGCGCGCGATTCAAACGTGGCAGCGCTCGCTCTGGCTATTTGTTGGCATCCTCTTTTTGAGTCTGCTTGTTGCAGCGAGCGCGCAGGTAGCGTTTGGACTACTACCGCTTCGACAACTACAACGCTCACTCAAAGCGTTGCGCGACGGGGATGGCACACGCATCGTCGGTGCGTTTCCGACTGAACTCAAGCCGCTCATCGAAGACTTCAATGCGGTCATTGATACCAATGAAAAAATCATTGAGCGTGCTCGCAATCAAGCAGGTGACCTTGCGCACTCGATTAAGACACCCATCTCTGTCATGAGTAACGCCTTGCGGCTCGAACAGTCTCGCAACCACCACGACCCAGCACTGGTGGTTTCACTTCAAGAGCAGTTGCAACAACTGCAGCAACAGGTGCAGTGGCGGCTCAAGCGCGCACGCATAGCAGCGAGTGCCGGAGTGCCTCATGCGCGCACGCCAGTCAAAACCACCGTCGAACAATTGACGCGTGTGATGAAAAAAGTACATGCTGAAAAGTTAATTCAGGTCACAGTCTCTGACATACCCGCTGACCTTTGCTTTGCGGGCGAGCTACAAGACTTGCAAGAAATTTTAGGTAATCTTTTGGATAACGCCTACAAATGGGCAACGCACACGATCTCGGTTAACAGTGCTTACGCTGACGGCAAGTTACGCCTCACAATTCAAGATGATGGGCCAGGCTGCGAAGACCTGACAGAATCAGCCCAACCTCCACACCGTGGTCAGCGCGCTGACGAGTCTATCCCAGGAAGCGGACTAGGACTTAGTATCGTGCGTGACTTGGTCGGTCTTTATGGCGGCGAGCTTTTGTTTCAAGCGGGTAGCTCTAAAGGATTGCGTATTACGCTGACGCTGCCAGGTGACTTGCGTTGAGTCGTGCGCCAGACTCGGGCAACGTTCAGACGAAACGCGCTTTGACAGACCTTGCGCCTGAAATAAAACGTGATAGTTAAGCGATATTTAGATGCATTTTGACTGTTCATTTTATACTAATTCAGAGTTGAACTCTGTATTAGTATGGATTAAACTCATCAAATGATACCGCGACACCTCCAACCCGAGCTGCAGACACAGCTCAGCGAATACCCTATCGTCACCATTCTTGGTCCACGCCAGTCCGGCAAAACCACCTTGGTCAAAGCGGTGCTGCCCGATTATCAGTACGTGAACCTAGAAAACCCTGAAACCCGCCAATTTGCGACGGACGACCCTAAAGCGTTTCTCAGACAATATTCTGACCGCACCATCTTCGATGAAATACAACGCGCGCCTCATCTTCTAAGCTATTTGCAAGAGATCGTTGATCAAAACAAGGTTAATGGGCAATTTGTTCTGACGGGCTCGCATCAATTACTCCTGCGCGAGGCCCTTTAACGTGGGGCAGGCGTTCAATGAAAGCGCACAGATTGTCGGCCGGATGAAACGTCCGTCCATCCTTCTCGGTTAGCTTTGGATTGAACTGGTAAGGACTAGCCTTGCCTCTGAACTTTGCCAAATCATCGAGCTGCCGTTGGCATGCTTGCTTGACCCACTTGCAGGTTAAGATATCTCCAGCAACGACCGCCTGCGCATACTGGCGGGCTACTTTCGTGTAATTTAAAGAGAGCATGAATCTTGGGCGCGCTCGGCATACGTGAATTCGACGGTTTTTTTACTCAGAGGCGCGCCGTTACGATGTAAGGCGAAAACAGGAGTTAGTGCCATGGAACAAAGTTCATCTGATTGCGTTCAACTAGGTGCTGCATGCGTGGTGCTATCTGAGAGCCGCGCAGTGCAGACTATGGTTAAAAAAGCAGTTGGAGCCAAGGATATTTCTAAAAGTCTGTTCAAACATTAGGGCTTGTTCTTTTTTAAGTTAGGTGGGGTGTGCGTATCAGGGGTAGGTAACTAAAGCCTACCAATATGACTAATCGTAACCGCCAACCCTAAGTTTTGGGGAGGTACTTTAATGGTTTGGTGTAGCACCTCATGAGCCATCTTGCTACGGTCAATTGATATATGTGTAATGGTCAGAACAAGTTGCGGAATCGGCTGCTCAGATCAACAAGTCAAAAATTTTTAAAAAATAAAAATTACCGGTACTCTAAATACTGACGGGGGGTGTTTTCAAAAATATGGTTGTCGTTCGTGCTGAACAAGATGTAAAGGCACGGGGATAGGACCCAAATGGTTTTTGGGGGGTGGGGGTACGGTGGGGTGTCGCTGGAACCAAACAAGTGCGGCGAAGCGCGACCCGTCCGTGTACTGCAAACAGTTAAGTGCCACACCTGGTGACCGACACCACCACAGCCACCAATCCACTGCTAAGTCAGCATCACTTGATTGCGGATGCCTAATTGACGTGTGTGGGGAAAACTGTGGGGAAAAAACAAAAAGCACCCTAAGGTGCTTGATTTGCTTGACTTCTTGGCGGAGGCGCAGGGATTCGAACCCTGGATGCAAGTTTTAGCTCACATACTCCCTTAGCAGGGGAGCCCCTTCAGCCTCTCGGGCACGCCTCCAAACCAAGTGCGAATTCTAGCATGAGCGGGGGTACTGCGCGGATGGCGCGGCCATCCCTCAGAAAACGACTCAGCCCCACTGGCAGCTGGCGAAGGGGCGTTAGTGAGCGACTCAAATCTCTTTTTTATACGTTTCGGCGACAAACATAACGGCAATCAGCGACACAGCGGCAACCGCTACGATCATGTACGCCGGCATCATCTCATTTTCAGTCCGATGGATTAGCCATGAGGCGACCAAGGGGGTCAGGCCTCCAAGAATGCCCATCGTTAAGTTGTAGCCCAACGCCACAACGGTGGTCCTGATATGGGCAGGTGCGCTTTCAACCATCAGTGCAGGCATGGCGCCGTTAAACGCACCAACAACCAGCGCAAAGCCGATCTGAGATAGCTGGATGACCAGATCACTTCGGTGATACATGCCATACAGAAGTGGAATTGAAAATATCAACGCAGCGAGCGCAGCAGTGAATAACACTGGTTTTCGACCAATACGGTCAGACAGTGCCCCAGCCAACAACGTGACGGGGATCAGCACGATCATACTTACAGTATTGATTGCAAGGGATTTATTAGGTGGGATCTTGTCTACCAATTCAAGCCAACTCACGATGTAGACAAATATCAGATAGAACGACACTGCAAGAAGTGCCGAAACCCCTGCGAGTTTGACGATTAAGGGGCGATGATTTTTGAAGGTCTCAATAACTGGATTAATCGTGGCTGCGCTAGCGTGGTTTGAATGCTCGGGTGCCCCACGACGCAAGAGGTAACCAGCCAAGCCAATGACTAAACCAAAAAGAAACGGAATCCT
>CAMCZQ010000072.1 GCA_945887835.1 Bordetella parapertussis
GGCAGAACTCGGTCAGGCTAAGCGTATTGAAGTCGGCAAAGAAAACACCATCATCATCGACGGTCATGGCGATGCCAAGTCAATCGAAGCACGTGTCAAGCAGATTCGTGTTCAGATCGACGAAGCCACCTCTGACTACGATCGTGAAAAATTGCAAGAGCGCGTGGCCAAGTTGGCCGGCGGTGTTGCTGTGATTCGCGTCGGTGCCGCTACCGAAGTCGAAATGAAAGAAAAGAAAGCTCGCGTTGAAGATGCTTTGCATGCCACACGCGCTGCGGTCGAAGAAGGTATTGTTCCTGGCGGTGGCGTTGCGTTGATTCGCACGCGCGCTGTCGTCTCGCAGCTTAAAGGTGACAACGCTGACCAAGACGCAGGCATCAAGCTTGTGTTGCGCGCCATCGAAGAGCCTTTGCGCATCATCGTTGCAAACGCTGGCCACGAGCCAAGCGTTGTGGTCAACGAAGTTGCAAACGGCAAGGGTAACTACGGCTTTAACGCCGCCACCGGTGAGTACGGTGACCTGGTCGAGCAAGGTGTGTTGGATCCAACTAAAGTCACTCGCACTGCATTGCAAAATGCAGCGTCGGTTGCCAGCTTGTTGCTGACAACTGAAGCGGCTGTCTGCGAACTGGCTGAAGACAAGCCAGCTGGCGGCGGTGGTATGGGTGGTGGTGATATGGGCGGCATGGGTGGAATGGGCGGCATGGGCGGTTTCTAAGCTCAGTTGCACATGGCCTGAGCTTCGGCTTGGGCACCTATATGTCAGGTAAAAAATCCAGGCTTCGGTCTGGATTTTTTTATGCTGTCTTGGAGCGCTGTAAAGTGCGGCCGGTTAGAAAGCCGCCGTCTACGACGATACATTCACCGTTTACGTAGTCTGCGGCTGGGGATATTAAGAACGATACGACGCTGGCGATATCGGCTGGGGTGCCTGTGCGCCCTGAGGGCACCATCGTCGTGAATTGCTCGCGATAGGCCGTCGAGACGTTGGCCTTGCCCACTTCAATGAGGCCAGGGGCCACCGCGTTTACTCGAACGCCATATGCACCAAACTCTTGGGCGAGTGACTTGGTTAGCATCACCACGCCTGCCTTTGAGGCGGCGTAGTGAGCGGCACCAGGTCTTGCAGAAAAGGCAGAGGTTGAGGCAAGATTGACAATGGCCCCACGAATGTTATTTCTCACAGCAGCTTGAGTAAAAGCTTGGCAGCAAAAAAAAGTGCCCTTTAAGTTTGTATCAAATACGTCGTCCCATTGTGTTTCGGTCATTTCGAGTGAAGGATGATTTGGATACAGGCCGGCGTTATTGATCAACACAGTGAGCGGGCCCATCTCACGCTCTACCCGTGTGAAGACAGACTGTATATCACTTTTAGAGCGCACGTCGAGTTTGAACGCTTGTGCGTCGCCACCTGTTCCTGAGAGGCGCTGAGCGAGTTTTTGTGCCTTCTCAAAGTTGATATCGGTGATCGCTAAGCGATAGCCTACCTCATGTAACTGTTCGGCGATTGACTGACCGATACCCGTGGCAGCACCCGTGACCAGCGCAACAGAGGGGGTCATTTGTTTAAAGGGCATCGCGGGCGAGGATAGTGAGTGCAACGGCTTGTGCTCTGAGTACGAGGGTATCGATGCGACAGTACTCGTCAGCGGTATGCACTTGTCCGCCAACTGGGCCTGTTGCACAAAGAGTGGGAGCCCCAACTGAGGCGGTGAGCCCGCTGTCGGCCGATCCACCAGTAAATTCGCCCTTGACTTGAACGCCCAGTTCTTCGGCAGACATTCGATAGTCGGCTAACAGGTCGCGACTGGCATTGGTTTCGAATAGTGGAAGAAAAGTCCCTTGATGGGTGATGCGTCCACAGGTACAGGGCAGAGCCTCTTCTTCAATAATGTCTTTGATGCGTTGCTGCAGATTTTCGTGGTCAACGTCACCCGGAAACCGAACATCTAATTGGCCTGAAGCATGGGGGGCCACGGTATTGACGGACATGCCCCCTTTAATCGTACCGACGTTGGCGGTGATACCGGAGGCACGGTCAGTAAGCTGATGTAACGCAGTGATCTTTCGGGCTAAGGCCTCGATTGCGCTAGCGCCCTTGTCGTGATTGACGCCAGAGTGCGCAGCTACCCCATCCACTTCGAAGTCGATAAAAAATGCGCCTTTGCGAGACGTGACAACATTGCCACTTGGTCGACCTGGTTCAGCGTTTAATACGGTGGCAGCGCCTTTAGCCATTTTCAGGATCAGTTCTCGCGAAGCGGGCGAGGCGATTTCTTCGTCGCCGGTGTAGAGCACCTTTATTGGTGACTGATTACCACCGCAGGCATGAAAGGCTCGTGCCACAAAGGTGTTCATCACGAGGCCTGCTTTCATATCAGCCACGCCGGCACCATAGGCGACTCCGTTTTCAACGCGATACGGACGTTGCGCAGCCGTCCCATCCGGAAAAACAGTATCCATGTGCCCCATCAGCAGCACGTGAGATGCCCCAGGCCCAGTCGTGCCGGGAACCTCGGCCACGAGACAGTCCCCATGTTTGGCATTGGGATGTACCTTTGTGGCGATGCCGGACTTCTCGAGATGCGCACGAAAGATCGCACCGACTTGATCAACGCCAGCCTTGTTGTAACTGCCGCTGTCAATATTGACGACTTGTTCGAGCAGGGCGAACATGTCTTTCTCGTGAGCCCGCAACCAATCGAGAATGGCCTGCTTGACGTCAGTGCGTGGCGCGGCGACTGTAGTGGATGGCATAACGTTTCCTTGTTGATCTGATTGATATGTCTAAGTGCTAACGTGCCGGCAGTACTCTGGTGGCTTCATGGCGCCAACCAAAAACGATGTGATCTCCGGCTTTTGGTTGTTCTGTGGAGCTTGTTGTTGCAGTATTAGGCCGCAAGGCAATGAACTTTGCACCCTCACCTGCCTCAAGATGAAAATAGGTGAGTGGGCCCGTGTACACCACGTGCGAAACAACGCCAGCTAGGGTGTTGTATCCCTCGCGGGCCTCTTGAAATAGAGTGATATTCTCAGGACGCACCGAGATCTCAACGCGGCCACCTGCGCGTGCAAAGTCACTCGCAGGGGCGTGTAACGTGATGCCGCTTTTTTCGGCCACAACAGAAATGAACTGGCCCTCGGTCTTCTTGACGGTTGCTTCGATTGAATTAGAGACTCCAATAAACTCAGACACAAAAGGTGTGGCAGGATTTTTGTAAATCTCAGTCGGAGTGCCCAGTTGTATGATCCGTCCTCCATCCATGACCACAATGCGATCGGATAGCGTAAGCGCCTCTTCTTGATCATGCGTGACAAAAATACTGGTGATGCCGACTTCGCGTTGCAGCATACGAATTTCGATCTGCATTTGTTCGCGCAGTTTTTTATCCAAGGCGCCAAGCGGTTCATCGAGCAACAAGACATTGGGTTTGGTCACAATCGCCCGTGCCAAGGCAACCCGTTGCCGCTGGCCGCCCGACAGCTGCGAGGGCAGGCGCAGAGCCATCCCCTCGAGGCGTATCAGCTTCATGACATCTTTTACCTTTTTGTCGATATCGACGCGAAGCTCTTTGCGCATCAATAAACCAAAGGCAATATTTTCGTGCACTGACATATGCGGAAACAGGGCGTAATTTTGAAAAACCATGCCAAGGTTTCGTCGATGCGTGGGCACTTGGTTCATCGTTTGCCCACGGATCATGATTTCGCCAGCGTCAGGCTCTTCTAGCCCAGCAATCATGCGTAAAGTGGTGGTTTTTCCGCAACCACTTGGGCCCAGAAAACTCACCATTTCTCCACGCCTAACGTCCAAATCGATACCTTTGACGGCGGCGACTTCTCCATACCGTTTATGAATATTCACCAATTGAACGTCAGGTATCTGATTGGTCATGACGCTTATCCTCAGCCCTTGAGCGTTCGGTCAATCAGCGCTTTGATTTTTGGCATTTGCTCGCCTACGTCTTTAAAGTCAGGGCGGATCAGTTTGCTAATGGCATCGTCTACGCTAATAAAGCCAGCGCGTTTGAGATCATCCGGCACCTTGACCGCTTTACTGACTGGTGACAGAAAGCCTTGCTTGAGTGCTTCGAGTTGAAACTCATCAGACAGCCAGGTATTCATGTAAGCCTGACTGAGTTTCGAGGCCGCTGGGCTGAACCCTTTGCTGAGTTGCATATGACCACCCCACTGCACCGCACCTTCTTTTGGGACGGTGAAGGCGACTTTTTTACCTTGTGAGCGCGCTAACTCTGCCCAGGCACCCCAGTGCGGTGCTAGCCACACTTCACCGCGATCAACCATATCAGCTTCAACGATCGGTGAGCTGACCCAGGCCCCGATATTTTTCTTGTGAGCACTCCAAGCCTTGATGCCCTCAAGAACATTTGGTCCTTTACCTGTCGCGACGGCGGCCATAATGTAGGCGTCAAAGTAGGCATCCCACATCGATACACGCCCAGCGTATTTTGGGTTCCAGAGGTCAAGCCATGAGGTGGGTTTTTCGACCCGATCAGGGTTGTACATGATGCCGTAGGGGGTCATTAGAAAAATGATCCCAAAGCCTCCGGGCGTCATGATCTCTGGAGGAATGTTTTTAAGATTCGTCATGATGGCTGGGTCGAATTTGTCCCACATCCCATCGGCGATGCCGCGTTGCGCGAAAAGATCGTTGATCATAGAGCCGCTGATCGAGGGGGTGCTGCGCTGGGCCAGCATGCGTGGATATGATGCCGCATTGTTCGACGAGATGACTTCAATTTCAGTCTTGGGACTCATCTTCTTGATTAAAGGAGTCGAAATTTCGTTGCATAACTTAGGCAGAATGCCAGGCTGCGAGAGAATCACTAGTTTGGCGACCTCGGCATCTGCAGCGTTGGCTAGGACGTTGGCAAACTGCATCACCGAGGCACTACCTACCCCAAGCGCCAGCAACGATTTGAGAATATCTCGGCGCTGCGGTTTGGTCTTGAAATTATCCAACAAGTAGCTGTCTTCATTATCGATAGGCTTCATTTTTATAAACTCCAGTGAGTGAAATACAGGTCAAGAAATCAGGTCAAATCGGTTAGTGTTTAAATTGCTTTTTTAATCCAATCGAACGTTCAATCACAATGACGATTAAGGCGGTCACACCTAGTAGCATAGTAGAGATCGCCGCCACCGTCGGATCCATCTGAAACTCGGTGTAGTGATAAATTTCAAGCGGAAGCGTCATCACCCCCGGGCCAACAAGAAACAATGATACGGTGAATTCGTCAAAGGACATGATGGCCGAGAACACGGCGCCTGCAATCAGGCCTGGCCTTAGCATCGGAATCGTTACGCGAAAAAATGTATGGAAAGTATTTGCTCCAAGTGTGGCGGCGGCCTCTTCATAAGCGATATCAATTTCAGAAAGCGTGGCCCCCACCGTTCGAACGATATAGGGCACGGTGATGATGACATGGGCAAATACAAGACCCCAGAAATTACGCAACAGTCCTACCGAACCGAGGACCATCGAGAGTGCAACCGCAAGCACAATTGCAGGAAATACCAACGGGGTCATGAAAAGAAATTCGAAAAATTGTTTGCCCCGAAACTGATGACGCACGATTGCAAAGGCCGCGAGTGTGCCGATGACCAGTGAAATTGCCGTTGCGATCGCTGCGACCAGCAAACTAACCTGAAAAGCGTCCCAGAACGCTTGAGTGTTCCAGGCCTTCTCAAACCACTTTAACGAAAAACCTTTTGGTGGAAACCGCAGGCTTGATTCGTTACTAAAGGACGAAGGGATGACGACGGCAATGGGCAAGGCAAGAAATAGAAGGACGAGAGCGACATAAAGTTTAAGTATTCTCTCTGAGGTTTTTTTTCTCATCGCCTAGCGTGCCTTTTGATGATAAAACCGTAGATAGTCAGCACAATCAGCGTGACGATCGTCAGGATCATTGAGGCCGCTGCACCCGCGGGCCAATCGACCATCACGACCATTTGTTCATGAATGTAGATTGACATGACGTTGACTTGCCCACGGCCCAGCCAGATCGGTGTGATGTACGCACCGATCGACAGGCAAAAAACAATCACCGAACCTGCTGCAAGACCTTGCACCGAAAGCGGCAAGACAATTCGCAGAAAATTTTGAAAAGGCGAGGCCCCCATCACTGCAGCTGACTCGATGAGCGACTGGTCAATCTTGCTTAAAACGCTCGAGATGGACAGAACCATAAAGGGCAATAGCACGTGAGTCATACCGAGTACGACGCTCCAGAAGCTCTGCATGAGCCGCAGGGGTTCATCCACGACTCCGATGCTCACGAATAGCGCGTTGACTAGCCCCTCGTTGCCAAGCAAAATCGTCCAGCCTAGTGTGCGTACAACGATGCTGACAAGCAGTGGCGATACGACTCCTAGAAATACCAGATGTTTGAGGCGGGAGTCACTACGGGCTAGATACCAGGCAACAGGATAACCAATGATGGCGGTCAGTAGCGTGACCAAGACGCCGAGCGCGAGCGTGCGTAAGGCAACAAATAACGCGTACGAGTCTTCGAATTGCAACAGGTAATGGTCGAGTGTGAAGCCGGTGTTGCCAGGGTATTTGTCATAGAACGAAATCCCGAGCATTGATGCGAACGGCCACAGTAAACCCACGATCAGAAAGATCACGCCGGGCAATAGCAAAGCAGACAGTTTTAACGACTGCCTAATCCGCGTTCTGCGTTCTGCCGCTGACGTGTGACCGCCCGCTCTAAGGTCAGTTGACCCACTGACCGCCGTCGACATCTATTACCTCGCCAGTTATGAAGCAGGGGTTGACCGTTGCCAGAAACTCGACGACAACTGCAATGTCATCCGGAGTTCCGATGCGCTTGAGCGGAATTGTTTGTAAGATTTGATCGTGGTTTGCGCTGATCAGCGCTTCAGTCAGGTCCGTGCGAATTGAGCCGGGGCAGATCGCGTTGACTGTCACGGTGGGAGCCAGTTCTTTGGCCAGTCCTCGAGTTAAACCGAGCACTCCTGCCTTAGATGCACAGTACGAAAATTTACTGACCGCTTCAGCGCTGCCGCCAGTGATAGCACTAATGGAGGACATATTGATGATTCGACCGCCACCCTGGGCGAGCATCATAGGTGCTACGGCTTTGCACCAGTTGAAGAAGCCCTTGAGGTTGACCATGATGGTTCGGTCCCACTCGGCCTCTGAGATGTCGAGTAAGCCTTTCGGTTGAGAAATGCCAGCATTGTTCACTAATACGTCGATGCGCCCGTAATGACGCAAGACTAAAGCCGCCTGTTGTTGGACCGCGTCATAACGACCAACATCGCCGGGTAGCGTCATGACATCACACCCTTGGGCTTGTAACGTTGCCGCTGACGCCTCGAGTTGTGCCGAGCCTATATCTGCCATGGCAACGCGAAAGCCCTTTGCGGTGAGTCGCTTGACGCAGGCAAGGCCGATTCCACGGGCTGCACCTGTCACCACGGCAACTTTGCGGTCGCTTGCATCGGTTTGCATGAACTACCTTCTAATTGGGTATTCGGTTCCCGCGATTTAGCATTTAGACTCAATCACGCGCTTGGTTCATGCTGCATCAAATCATAAGTCGGCTATTTTTGCAATTAAACTTAAGCGGTAACGTGCGGTTGCAGTAAAACCTATATGTGTTTCAGTGACTTGCTCGAATGTAGGCTATCTGCTCGTGTGCCGGCGCGTGCGCGTTCGCGTGCCTCTGTGTGGGTTGGCGTCATTTTGCCGTTAGCCAGAGAGCGTTTAGTATGTCAGCACTTGCTCACTCGCCTGTGCCGCCCTCGTTTGAACAAAGCGCAGAAAACGTGTGACGCTCGCTACTATTCTCATATATCGATCAATAGGATTTCTCAGCAACATGAATCAAAAGCAGGCTTTTCAATCACACTGGTCTGAAGAAGAACTCACAGACTTAGCAACTCGTGCATTTCAGGGGCTTGGGCTGACTGAAGATGATGCGGCGGATGTTGCCAAGGTACTGGTGTTAGCGGATCTTTTTGGTTTAAGTACTCACGGCCTGTCGCGAATTGAGTCGTATGGTGAGCGCTTGTTGGTTAAGGGGATTAGTGCTCGGCCCAAGATCACAGTACAAGCACCTGCGCCGGCCTTGCGACTACTAGATGGCGATAACGGGGTGGGGCCTTTGGTCGGTATGTGCGCGCTGCGTGCGGCGATGGAGGCGGCGCGTCAGTGTGGCATTGGGATGGCATTTGCGCGAGGCAGCAACCATTTTGGGCCGATCTCGCCCTACTCACTGATTGCAGCCCAAGATGGTTTTGCGAGCGTGATCGGCAGTAACGCCACGACGACGATTGCGCCCTGGGGAGGCAGTGATGCCAGGCTGGGCAATAGCCCGCTTGGTTTTGGCGTGCCGAACCCAAGTGGTCCGCCATTTTTACTGGATATGGCGATGAGTGTGGTTGCGCGCGCCAAGGTGCGCAATGCGTTTAAGCGGGGTGAGTCGATTCCGGATACTTGGGCGACTGATGATAAAGGGCGACCCACCACGGATCCCAAGGCAGCACTTGATGGTTTCTTGTTGCCAGTCGGCGGGCACAAGGGTTATGGCTTGGCCTTGCTGGTGGATATGTTTGCCGGGCTTTTGTCTAACGCGGCTTATCTAACGCATGTGAAGTCTTGGGTTGACGCCCCTGACGAGCCGCAAAACTTGGGGCACTTTTTTATTCTGATTGATACGCGTCTGTTGGGCTCGGCGCAGTGGCTGTCAGAGCGGATGCTTGATTTTGCTGCGATTTTGCACGACAGTCCGGCCGTAGACGCCACTCGACCGGTGATCGTGCCAGGTGAAATCGAACTGAAAAAAATGGCGTACCAACGCGCGAATGGCATCGTGCTTGATGAGGCAACAGTTTCGTTGTTGCTGCGGCATGCAAGCGCTTAACCGGAGAAGACTGTGCACGATTGGACTTGGTTATGGATTCCCGCTTCAATTTTTGCCGCTGCTGCCCAAGCGGGACGCAACGCCATCCAGCGTAGCCTGACTGAAAAACTTGGCACTCTGGGCGCAACACAAGTCAGATTTCTGTACGGCTTTCCGTTTGCTGCGCTGTTCGCTGCAATTGCGTTCGTTGCGACGGGGTCTGTGTTTCCCTCGATGGATCTGACGTTTGGCTTGTTTGTGGCCGCGGGTGCCGTATCTCAAATTGCCGCGACCGCCTTGATGCTTGCTGCCATGCGCCAGCGAGCGTTTGTGGTGGTCACGGCTTGGACTAAAACCGAACCCGTACAGGTGGCTGTATTTGGTTTGGTTGTACTGGGCGATACGATTTCCTGGCTAGCCATGGCTGCAATTGTTGTGGCAACGACAGGCGTCGCCATCATGGCTAAAAAGCCGACTAGTGGCTCTGAGGGCGGTTCTGCGTGGCAGCCTGCGGCGTTGGGGTTGCTGGCTGGCGCGTGTTTCGCGATTGCCGCGGTGACCTTCAGAGGTGGGATTTTAGCGCTAGGTGATGGCCACTTCTTAATGCGGGCGTCGTTGACACTCGGTTGTGGCTTGGGTGCGCAAACACTGCTGCTGGCCGGGTGGATGATGATATTTCATTACGAGGCCTGGGTGCGTTGCTTACAGGCCTGGCGCATTTCAATCTGGGGAGGCCTGCTAGGCGCGTCGGCCTCAGGGGGTTGGTTTTTGGGTTTTGCGTTGACCGCCGCAGCTAACGTGCGAACTCTGGGGCTCGTTGAGGTTTTATTCGCGCAATTGCTTTCGTGGCGTGTCTTTGCAAGCAAAAGTACCCGCCAAGAAGCGATCGGCACAGCATTGATTGTGTTGGGCGTGGCCTGCCTGCTGCTGACCGCGGCATAAGGTCGCACTAGGTCGCTTAAGCTGACGCCTAGGCGCCAGCTGAATGCAAGACTTCGACCTCTTAACTTGAGTCGACCAGGCTTCACTGTGCCTTACAGCAGAGGAATTCGCTTGGCGGCAGTGTCGGCAGCCGGGGTACCTTTGTACTCTTGCACGATACGCTGCAATGTGGCTTTCGCAGCGGGGCGATTGTTCAGCTCAATCTGAGATCCTGCAATTAAAAGCAGAGCATCAGGCGCCCGAGTTTCTCGGGGATATCTTTTGACCATGACATCAAGCGTAGTAATAGCGCCTTTGAAATCTTTTGAGGCAAACCGGCTGCTACCCAAGTAAAACTGCGCAGTTGGCGTGAGCTTACTGTCGGGGTAAAGCGTTAAAAAGGCAGTCAGATTTTCGGTAGCCTCTTTGTACTGACCTTTGCGAAAACTTTCAATCGACTGATCAAAGGCCGACTGCTCGCGTGGATCGGCGGATTTTGCGTCGGGCGCGCGCGCGCCAGAGGTGCCTCCTGGAGAGCCAGGCCCCGAGCTTGGACGCCCGAGCTGTTCCATGTCACCGCGCAGGCGCACGACCTCTTGCTCGAGCGCTTCGATTTGATCAGCCAGTTGAATGCGCGCCCGTTGATTCGCTTCAGTCAGTATTTTTATTTGTTGCCGTAATTCGACAATCGCTTTGCGAGCATCATCGTCGGCAAAGGCAAAAGCGGACTGATTGATTGCAAGACCACCCAAAGTCAATAACGCTACGGCGGCGGTGCGTGTGTAAGTCATTTTCAAAAACATAAAAGATCTCCTCTAAAAGCAACAAGGCGGCTAGAGAGCCGCCTTGGTTTCGTTCAGCTCACAGCATTAAGCTTAACGCTTGTAGTTGAAATCCGCACGACGATTTTCAGCGTAATCGGCATCAGTGTTACCCAAGGCTTTGGGCTTTTCTTTGCCCAAGCTAATGGTTTCGACTTGAGTGTCCGACACGCCTAGCAAGGTCAGCATGCGGCGCACTGCCTCGGCACGACGCTGCCCAAGTGCCAGATTGTATTCAGAGCCGCCGCGGGCATCGGTATTACCCTCAATCACCACGCGCTGCTGAGGAGCGCTCGCTAAGTATTTGCCATGCGTTTCAACTAAGCCACGGTATTGCTCGCTCACCGTGAAGCTATTGAATTCAAAATACACCGAGCGCTGTTTGGCCAAGATGCTTTGTGGGTTGAACGGATCAAGGATGCCCGAGCCGTCTGCACCGCCGGCCCCAGCTTTGTCGTCAAGTGAAACTGAGCTACAAGCGGTTAAGCTTGCAGCTAAGGCGGCGATGGAGAGAGCTTTTGCAATGCGCGACATGATGTGTCCTTTTAGAGAAAATTTAACTGTTATTGAGAAAAAGGGCCCCAAGTGGGTTCGCGTATTTCACCATTCAGAACCGAAAGTGTAGAGCGAATGCGCCCATCACTTGACACACCTGCCAACACACTTCGACCGCCCTGAACAGCGGCATACAGCACTTGCATTCCGTTGGGCGCAAAACTTGGTGACTGATCATCACGCCCCTCAGTTAAAAGCGTTTCAGCGCCAGTCGCGAGGTTAAGCGATGCGATTCTATAAGTGCCGTCTCGACGTGTCACAGTCAGCAAGGTTTTGCCATCCGGAGAAATTCTTGGTGAGATATTGTAACCGCCGCTGAACGAGATGCGGCGAGGTTCTCCGCCGTCTAGCCCGGTTTGATAAATTTGCGGGCTGCCGCTGCGATCGCTGGTGAAATAAATTGACCGGCCATCAGGTGCAAACATGGGTTCGGTGTCAATCAGAGGCGAGCGCGTGACGCGACGCAAATTAGAGCCATCATTGGCCCCTAAGGTATAGATTTGTGACAAACCGTCACGAGTCAAGACGACCGCCAAAGTATTGCCATCGGGCGACCAGGCTGGTGCTGAGTTGTTACCCTTGTAATTTGCCACGGGCGCGCGTTTACTGGTGGTGAGGTGGTGCACGTACACCACGGGCTTGCCAGACTCAAAGCTGACATAGGCCAGGCGAGATCCGTCGGGGGACCAAGCGGGCGAGATAATCGGCTCGCGTGAACGCAAGGCTACTTGGGGATTTTGCCCATCGGCGTCGGCAATTTGCAATTCGTAGGTTTTGCCTTGCTTTAAGACATAAGCAATACGGGTTGCAAACACACCTTTGATACCGGTAATTTTTTCGTAAATTCGGTCGGCGATTTGATGAGAAAAACGACGGAGCTCTTTTTCGGTACCCGCAACGATCCAGCCGTCAAGCGGGCCTCGCTTGACGGTATCGCCCAACCGGTACTTGATTTCAAACCGCCCGTCTGGCAGGCGGAGCACCGAGCCGTAAGCGATAAAGTCGGCGCCACGGGTACGCCATTCATCATGTGCGATAGTCGTATCAACAGTCAGCGCTGCGCCGCTTGTACCAATCAACCTGAATTGCCCCGAGCGTGTCAGATCGGCGCGAATGATTTCTGCAATTTGGGCCCCTGCTGGATCGCCACTGAAGTCTGCAATAGCGATGGGGTACTGTTGCGCGCCTGTGCCAGAAATATCCACGCGCAACTGCGCCTGGGCAGTGTGTCCACCAAACAACGCGATTGTCACGAGCAGACACGCCTTGACCCAACCGGTCAGCGCGCAGGTGAGCCACTTTGAGGCGGCAGGAAAGAGGTAGGGTGGGTTAAACGTCATACGGTGCAGGCTCCTATCAATCATACATATTGTAATTGACGGTGAGAGAACTGGGATAGTTTCCTGAAGGCGGACGTGGGAAGGGGTTGCAGCGCCGGATACCTGTCTCGACTGCACGGTCAAAGTTGACGTTACCAGATGATTTTGTCAGCCTGACATCTGCAATTTGCCCGTCCGGCCTCAAGCTAATACTGTATTGAGCAGCGGGGTTACCTGCGCTACCACGAGGAGGAGGCGGAAATGACACGCCGGGCTGCACGCAAGCCTTTATTTTTGCACCATAGCCATCGTCGCGACCACCACCGGCCTGATTGCGATCTGCGGTGCCGCCGGGAAGTCCAGCGGCCCCCAAGGCGTCCGCGCGCATCATATCTTTCAGGGCCTGATCTTTGGCGGCGCGTTGCGCGGCCTCGTCTTTGACTTTTTTCTCGGCCACTGCGCGTTTAGCGGCTTCTTCTTTGGCTTTTTGAGCAGCCTCTTCTTTTACTTTTTTCTCAGCGTCATCTTTTTCTTTCTTTTCAGCCGCTAGTTTTTCAGCCACTAGTTTTTTAGCAGCCTCTTCTTTCGCCTTTTTATCCGCCTCGGCGCGCTCGGCCTCGCGTCGTCGCTGCTCGAGTCGTTCGGCTTCTTTGATTTTGGCAAGCTCAAGCTCTTTTTTGATGCGCTCTTTTTCTTTGATGGCATCTTCGGCCGCGCGCTTGTCGGCGGCCTCTTTCGCCGCATTCTCGCGCTCTAGTCGCTCTTGTTCGCGACGACGTTTGGCCTCTTGTTCGAGCGCAATCTCTGGATCGATCTGCGGCGCGGGTGCCGCGGTCGGCGCCACCTGCGGAGGCGGTGGCGGCGGTGGTGGTGGCGTGGGCTCTGGTGGAGGCTCAGGCTTTGGTTCTGGCTTTGGTTCTGGCTTAGGCGTGGGAGTAGGCTCGGGGGGCTTGGCCTGTGGCGGTGGGTTGACGGGGCTATTGCCCTCGGCAATCAGCATGACTTGTAGCGGGCCATTGGACTCGGTTTTCCAGGCAAGACCCAGCACCAGCACCATGACTAAAGCCAGATGGGCCAGCAAGGCCAAGGCGAGCGCGCGCAGGTTGGTCGCCTGCCGAGGTGGCAGAATAGGGCCGCGGACTTGTGAAGAGTTACGCGACTTCATAAAGGTGAGGGCGTTTGAACGAAATCAGCATCGACTCGCTTAACGTTTAACAGGCTTGGCGTTAGGAGCGGCTGCAGTATTGCCCTTTTGATCCACCAGTAAACCAAGTTTTGTCACTCCGTTTTTGCGCAAATCTTCCATGACTTTCATCACGACGTCATAGGGCACTTTTCCGTCCGCACCAATGACGACTGGCTGGTCTGGCTTGAGCTCAGACAAAATCGTTTGCGCCAGAGCGTTGCGTTCGACGGGTTTGAAGGTTTGACCGGATTCGCGTTTGCGCCATTCGATCTTGCCGCCTTCATTGATTTGGATCTCGAGCGGGGTGAGCGGCACATTAGCGGCTTGTCCCACGGAAGGAAGTTCGATGACCCCGGGCGTAATTAACGGCGCAGTCACCATAAAAATCACCAACAATACCAGCATCACGTCGATGTACGGCACAACGTTGATCTCGTTTTTGAGGCGCCGTCCAGGCCGCCCAGAGCTTGAGCGTACGGAAGACATTAACGCACCTGCCGCTGCAGAATATTCAAGAATTCATCGACGAAGGTTTCAAAGCGGATCGACAGGCGATCAATATCGTGGGTGTAGCGGTTATAGGCCACGACTGCCGGAATTGCGGCAAACAGGCCAATGGCTGTTGCAATGAGGGCTTCGGCAATACCGGGGGCGACTGAGGCCAGAGTGGCTTGCTGGACGTTTGCCAAGCCGACAAAGGCGTGCATGATGCCCCAGACAGTGCCGAGCAGGCCAATGTATGGGCTGACAGAGCCCGCCGAAGCTAAAAAGTTTAGATGCGATTCGAGTTCATCCATTTCGCGCTGAAACGCCGCACGCATCGCGCGTCTGGCGCCGTCAAGCGTGGGTGCTGTGCCGGGCGTGGCACCCGAACGACGCGCTTTAGTGAACTCTTCCATGCCTGCATGAAAGATACGAGCTAAGGCACCGCTTTCGTTTAGACGGCCCGCGACAGATTGATCAAGACTGTTTAGATCGCCACCCGACCAAAAGTCATCTTCAAATCGACGCGTTTGCGCCAACGATTTTTTTATAGTCGCGCGTTTTGAAAAAATGAAGGTCCAGGACACGATCGAGACTACGATCAACAGCAGCATAATCAGTTGCACAGGGATACTGGCATTTAAAACCAGTGTGAGCATTGACATGTCAGAGGTAGTTGGCATCACTTATTCCTGAATTGTTAGAGCAAATTTTGAGCGCACAGCATCTGGGATCGCCACGACCCGCATGTTAACGGTTTCTACGCAACAAACCCGGATATTGCTTTGAGTCAACAGTTCGCCTTGACGGCGAATAGTTTGGTAGAAGTGTAACGAAGCTCGCCCCATTCGTGTGACTTGACTTTCGATTTGCAACAAATCATCGAGTCGTGCGGGCTTAACATAACGAATATCGAGCTGAGTCACCATAAACGCCCGTTGCGTCTGCGCGGCAAGCTCGGCTTGCTCGACTCCAAGCGCGCGCAGCCACTCAGTGCGACCGCGTTCCATGAATTTAAGATAATTTGCGTAAAAAACGACACCGCCCATGTCGGTGTCTTCGTAATAGACCCTGAGCTCAAAAAAATGTTTGAATGGTGGCAATTGAGTCGACATCAGCGGCTAGGCTAAGGCTAGGCGAGCGAGTGTTTGCGCGACCGCGTCTGCAAGTGGGACCCGTGCAGCGTCAGCGTCAGAGCGGCCAAGCAGCTCGACGATCCCGTCTTTCAGGCCACGGTCACCCACTGTGATTTTAAGGGGGGGGCCAATGAGTTCCCACTCTGCAAACATAATGCCAGGTCGCAGATCACGGTCGTCTAAAATAACGTCGACCCCTTGCGCGTTGAGTGCGGCATATAAAGACTCGCAAGCTTCACGCACCTCTTGACTTTTGCCCCAGCCGATTGCGCAAATCACCACTTCAAAAGGCGCTAAGGCCCTTGGCCAGACAATTCCTTTTGCATCATGGTTCTGTTCGATTGCCGCCCCAACTAAGCGGGTGACGCCGATTCCGTAGCAGCCCATTTCCATAAGTGCGGGTTTGCCGGTCTCGTCAAGAAAGGTCGCCTTCATCGCCTCGGAGTACTTGGTGCCTAGATAAAACACATGCCCCACTTCAATGCCGCGCTGAATCGCTAATTGACCGGTGCCTGAGGGTGCGCGGTCACCCGACACGACGTTGCGTAAATCAGCCACCACAGCCGGTTCGGGCAGGTCGCGGCCCCAGTTGACTCCGCTGAGGTGGGCATTTTCTTGATTAGCGCCACAAATAAAATCATGCATCTTGGCAACGGTATGGTCGGCGATCACCGTTAAGGGCTGCTTCGTCTTGACCGGGCCCAGATAACCGGGCTTGCAGCCAAAGTGCTCAACGATCTCTGCCTCAGTGGCAAACCTAAAGCCCTGTGTCAGGCCGGGGATCTTGCCCACCTTGATTTCATTGAGCTCGTGATCGCCTCGTATCAACAGCAGCCAAACCTGGGCGGGCTGAGCTTTACGCTCGGTGGCGAGCACGATCGACTTTACAGTTTGAGCCAGCGGCACGCCCAGTAAGTGGGCAACGGCCTCGCACTTTGCGGCCTCGGGCGTTGCCTCGAGCTTCATAGCCGCGCTTGCGGCAGCG
Organism: Bordetella parapertussis; assembly: GCA_945887835.1. Taxonomy (GTDB): domain Bacteria; phylum Pseudomonadota; class Gammaproteobacteria; order Burkholderiales; family Burkholderiaceae_B; genus Zwartia; species Zwartia parapertussis_B. The sequence continues at coordinate 16,304 of CAMCZQ010000072.1, forward strand.
CGCGTGTCAAGCAGGCAGGGTGCAACCGCGAGTTCGATGTTGGCCGCATAGTCTGATGCGGGGTCATAAACAATCAGGTCTTCACCAATATCTGCAATGACCTGAAACTCGTGGCTTTGTGAGCCGCCAATCGAGCCGGTATCTGCCGAAACGGCCCTAAAGGTTAGCCCCATACGCCCAAATATTTTCATGTAAGCGTCAAACATAAGTTGATAGCTTTTTTGCGCACCGACCACATCGCGATCAAACGAATAGGCGTCTTTCATCGTGAATTCGCGCCCGCGCATGACCCCAAAGCGGGGGCGACGTTCGTCG
>CAMCZQ010000073.1 GCA_945887835.1 Bordetella parapertussis
ACTAAGACATATTGAAAAGACAGCACCTGGCTAATCGGCAGCAAGTCCTTGACAGGATCGTAGGGCACCTTGGCGTAAAGCACCGGGTTAATGACAATCGGCCCGCTTGCAGCCATCAGCAGGGTGTAGCCATCGGCTGCGGCCTTGACCACGGCGTCGGTGCCGATCATGCCATTGGCACCACTGCGATTTTCGACTATGACTGGAACGTTGAGTAGCGCTCCCATCTTCTTGGCGATCACCCGACCCGTGATGTCGGCATTGCCACCGGCGGGGTACGGCACCACCATTTTGATGGGACGGCTAGGGTAAGGCTGAGTCTGCGCTTGGGCTGACCCGACTGCGAGAGCCCCCAGCGCAAAAGTTAAGTGCCAAAATAAATTACGGAAAAGGGGCGTATTCATGGCTTGTTAGTCGAGTTTGAGCGCGTTAAGTTAAACTTCATCGCCACTTTAGCCCAATATTGCAGCTGTCGTTTAAATTTACTCTAAGAAAAATCATGCGTATATTTCAAAGGTTCACCTATCTGCTTGGCGCTGCACTCTTGCTCATTTGTGTCGGCTGCGCTCAGACGACCGAGCCGCTGGTTAGCACTGCTGTAGAGGCGCAGACGACCGCAGCGCTGCCTAGCGCCGCGACTGAGGTGAAGATGACCGCAGCGCTGGTTAGCACCGCGACTGAGGAGCAGACGGCCGCAGCGCTGCCGAGCCCAGCCCCGGCGGTACAGCCTGCCGAGCCGATACTCAGCCCAGCCCCGGTTGCGCAACCCGTCGAGGTACCGAGCGGTTCGGGTGCGGTCGCGATGGCTGCTACGATTAAATACGACGCCGCCGCTGTACCCAGTGCGGCGATCTTGCTCGCGGGCCAGCAACCCATAACCGGGCTGCCGCCGGCTATTGCGCAAAGCCCTCGCTGGGCCACCTTTGCCAAAGAGGTCACTGCAAACTGGGCGCTCTACAGCCAAAAAATTGCCGACCCGATGTCGCGGTGGGCCTTAGCCGAGTTACCTGTTACGCCCGACACCGTGTTTTATCCTTTTTCTGGCCCCGATTTTGTGACCGTGCACCAGCTGTTTCCGGCCGCCAAGCGCTATGTCATGATGGCCATGCAAAACGCTGAAAGGCCGTTAGATTTGGCCAATATTGCCCCTGAGCTTCTCGAGCCAAGTCTTGGTGTGTTGACCTCAGCCTGGCAGCACTTTGGAGATCATGGTTTTTTTGTGACCGAATACCTTGAAAGGTATTTGTATTCGACCCGCGCCAACATTGGCGCCAGCACGTTCATTATGAGCTTTTTAAGTTTGCAGGGTTTTGAAATCGAGCGCGTTGTGCCGCTTCAAGTCGCAGCGGACGGCACGCTGCAAGAGCTTTCGCCAGACATACCGCGCTGGCGCTCGGTGCGGATACAAGCTAGCAAACAGGGAAAGCCGATTACTGTTGATTATCTAAAAATTGATCTGTCAAACGAAGGCCTTCAAGCCGCGCCACAAAACCTGACGCTGATCAAGACGCTCACAACGAACCCAGTGTTATTCAAGGCAGCCTCACATCTGCCACAAAATGTTGGCTTTAGCATGATCGCTAACCAGATTCTCGAGCGTTCACCCTTGATCGTTCAGGACGAAACTGGAATCAAATACACCAATCTTCTCCAGTCGTACCGAGTTGCCTTGTTTGGCAAATTCGTCGCCGCGCACCATGCCTTTTCGAGCTATCACGTTGACCTTGCAAAAGCCTTTGCTCAACGAGATGACACCAAACCGTTGGATTTTAGATTTGGCTATTTTAAAGATGGCAGCTACGCGCTGATGATTGCCACAAGAAAATAGTCGTTTACAACACGCCTGTACACATCCCCAAAAAGAGACCAATATGATTCAGACACGCCATATCTTTCAAATCGTTTTAACCGTCCCCAATATCGTCGATCTAGGTCAGACCCCTGTGGGCGGCCGCAAGATCGCCAATGTCACAGGCGGCACGTTCGAGGGCGACCGCATTCGGGGCACAGTCAAGGCTGCTCCAGGGGGCGACTGGTTGCTGATGCGCCCAGACGACGTGTTGACCTTAGATGTGCGCCTGATCCTCGAAACCGATGACAATCAGTTGATTTACATGAGTTATCGCGGCCTACGTCATGGCCCCAAAGACGTGATGGCCCGTTTGAATAAGGGCGAAAAGGTTGATCCGGCTGAGTATTACTTTCGCACGACACCGGTGCTTGAAACCAGCTCAGAAAAGTACAGTTGGTTGAATAAAATCATCTGCGTGGCCACCGGCCGCCGCGAAGCGGCAGGGCCGATTTATGACGTCTACGAGGTGCTGTAGGCGTCGTTCAGTCAGCCTGGGCGCCTGCGTTGCGCCCAGAGCCCTTAAAGAGTAATGTTGAGTCAATGAAGCGCCCTGATTCAGTATGGCCTACGTCGATTGAAACTGATTGATCTGACTAAATATAAACAAAGAGAAAACAATGAATTTTTTGTTCAGTGCTGAAGAAGAAAAACTGCGTTCAACCGTGCGCGAATTTTTGGCCGAGCATTTCACAGATGAAGTGCGTGCCGAAAATACCGCAGGCAGACGTGGCGAAGGTTGGGGGCCGGCAATTCGTGCCTTTTTTGATACCGTCAATGAAAAGCGCTGGTTCGCCTGGAGCTGGCCGACCGAATTCGGTGGTGGCGGTGGTGATCGTACCGCCCAATTTGTGATCGAAGAAGAGTTTTATCGGGCAACTGGGATCACCTTAGGCGGTGGCACAGGTGCTCCGGCGATTTTGTCTTTTGGTACCGCCGAACAAAAACAAGAATTCGTTCCCGGCGCCATTAAACGTGAAATCATTTTTTGCCAGGGCTACAGTGAGCCTGGTTGCGGCACTGACCTAGCCGGTATTCGTTGCCGCGCAAAACGCGTCGGTGACAAATACATTATCACTGGTCAAAAAATTTACACAACCAATGCTCAAAATTCAACGCATATCTTTTTGATGTGCCGAACAGATCCTGATTCTGTCCGTCACCGCGGCTTATCCATTTTGCTCGTGCCGATGGATATGCCCGGTTTAACCGTACGCCCACTCTGGACCGTACAAAATGACCCGCCCGCACCGTTCGGAACCACTTACGGTGAAGAGCGCACTAACGAAGTGTTCTTTGACGATGTTGAAGTGCCTGCCTCGTGCTTGCTGGGCGACGAAGGCGGCGGCTGGGAAGTCGCGCGGCGTGGTTTGAATTTGGATCGCGTGGGTGCCTGGCGCTATTTGATTTCTGTCATGCGTGACGAAGATATTGTGAACTGGCTGCATGGAGAGGGCGAGTTGCAAGACTCATTGCGCGAAGACACGCAAGTGCGTGACAAAGTGGCCGAGATGTGGACCGAAGCCGAAGTCTGTCGGTTAATGACGATGCGTAGTATCAGCATTGAGCAAAGTGGCGGAAAGTTCACCTACGAAGGTTCAGCCGAAAAAGTCTTTGCACCTGAGCACAGCGTGCGCACGACCGAAGCCATCAGCCAAATTCTGGGACCGTTTGCGCAGCTCATGCAAGGCTCGCCAGCTGCCATCGAGAAAGGTGTCTTTGCGCACAACATTTTGGGCGCGTACCAGTCAACGATTAACCACGGTAGCGTTCAGGTGATGCGCGATCAAGTGGCGCGTATTGGCTTGGGCCTGCCGCGCGCGGCAAAATAAGAATAAAGGTAAATTGAATCATGGATATTTTGCTTGACGGTCAAGAAGTACAAATCCGAGAAGCGGCGTCAGAGTTTTTGGCTGGCGAATGCACGTCTGCGTTGGTGCGTAAGATCGAAACGGATCCTCTCCAATACTCACCCGCATTATGGGAAAAGTTCGCTGAAAACGGCTGGCTGCAACTTTGCCTGTCGGATAAAAACGGCGGTCAAGAATTGCCCTTGACGTATCTTGCCTTGCTGTTTGAATTAGCCGGTTATCACATCGCGCCAATCCCCTTGCATTCGACCATGGTGCCGGCCATGATTATTGATCGGCATGGCAATGCCGAGCAGCAGCAACTGTTGCAGCAAGTGCTCAGTGGTGATTTGATCTTGAGCCACGCGGTCGCCGAGGCCAATGGTCGCTGGACACCCGAGTCGATTAAGCTCGAAGGTCGAGCCGAAGGCAATGGTTTGGTGCTTAATGGTACAAAAAGTTTTGTGGGTAGCTATCGCGCCTCGAAGCAATGCTTGGTGGTGTATCGCGAAGCGACAGCACCTCATCAACTAGGCGTTGTGCTGGTGCCAACCGACGCAGCGGGTATAAGCAGTGACGCCTTGGTGTCGATGGCCAAAGATGGTGAAGCCAACGTGCAGTTCAATAATGTCAGGGTGCCCTTGAATGCTCGTGTGGGTTCGTCAGCGCAAGGTAATGCGATTGCACTCGAAGTGATGGATTTTTCTGCCGTGTTGTATGCCTCGATGATGGCGGGTGCAGGCCGTAGAACCCTCGATATGGCGGTTGCACATGCCAAACAGCGCGAGGCCTTCGGTCAGCCAATCGGGGCGTTTCAAGCCATTCAGCACTTGTGTGCCAACATGGTCAATGCGATTGATGGCACCACCATGCTTGCTCGCGAGGCTTTGTGGCGGATCGATCAAAAATTACCCCATCGCGTCAACGTCGCCCAAGCTAAATCGTTTGGTAACGAACAGTGCATGATGGTGGTGCGTTCGGCACAGCAAATTCACGGCGGCATGGGCTTTATTCGTGACTTTGACCTGAACCTTTGGTATCGCCGAGTGGGTTCCTGGAGCTTGCGTGGCGGCACGGCGGCAGAGCATCGCCGTACGATTGCTGCGGCGTTGTTAGATCAGTCAGCGAAGGTTCGGATTGGGGATATCCCCCAGGCTTGAAGCCAAACGTGCACGTTTGAAACTGCTCTTGTGTTTCAGTGATTGAGTGACGGAAATGCAAGAGCAATGTGTAGCCTCGTAGGATCGTTGGATGGGCATAAGATCTTTACTGTTGGTGTGGGGGCTTAGATCGAAGAAGTCGGGGTAGCAATCAACGTGGTTGAGGCTGTGCACCCGTCGGTGTCAACAATTGCCCCACGTCTTTATAGGATGTAGTTTGTACGCCATCTGAAAATTCAATTGTCTTGCCGCTGTAAACGACTGCACGCTTTGCCAGTGGTTTTAGCTTCTGATCAAAATGTTGAAGTGCTTTTTTAAAACTTGCATTCCAGGTGCTAGCAGATTTGATCTCGACCCCTAAAAGCTCGCTACCCTGCTTGTGCAACAGGTCGATTTCATGGCCCTGATTGTCTCTATAAAAATAGAGATTCGGTGTCAGACCTTGGTTATAGCGTGCCTTGAGCGCCTCAAGCACGACGAGGTTTTCAAACATGTTGCCGATCAGTGGGTCGCGCCCAACTTGGTCAACGCGCTCAATCCCCAGCAGATAGCAGAGCAACCCCGAGTCGGTAAAATAAATCTTCGGTGTCTTGATTACGCGTTTGCCAAAATTTTCAAAGTAGGGCGGCAGGCGAAAAATGACGAATGAGGCCTCTAGAATCGACAGCCAGGCCTTGATGGTCATCCCATCTACACCGACATCGCTCGACAGTGATTGATAGTTGATAATCTGGCCTACACGGCCCGCCAGTAGTTTCATAAACTTTTCAAAAAGAACCACGTCTTTGAGTTTGATCAGTAGCCTGACATCCCGCTCGACATAGGTTTGAAAGTAATTAGCGTAGGCCGTGTGTGGCCGTTGCTGTTGATCGTAGATGCGGGGTAAAAACCCTTGAAAAATGTATTCACTCGGCGTGTCAAAGTCAATCTTGGCTTCGTGTAGTTCTGCGATTGAAAGAGGTAGCAGATGCAAAATCCCGGTGCGGCCCGCCAGCGATTGCGTGACGGCCTCGCGCAGCAGTAATTGATGCGAGCCCGTCAGAACGAATTGCCCGTTGACCTTGTGTTGATCAACGATTTCTTGCAAATAACTGAGTAAGTGAGGCGCGCGCTGTATTTCATCGAAGATTGTGCGGTCAGAATACTGTCTGAGAAACGCTTTAGGGTCATCGGTAGCAAATTGGCGGGTTTCAGGGTTCTCTAGGTTCACGTACTGATAATCAGGCAGCACCGCTCTGACCAAGGTGGTCTTGCCGGATTGGCGGGGACCAAGGATGGTGACGATAGGGTATTCATCCAGCTGTATTTGCAGCTCGGGTTGAAGATGTCTCGGGATCATCCTTTCAGTTTAAACCATACTAATCCAGAGTTCAACTCTGAATTAGTATGGTTTTTTCTAAACAAGTAGATTTGAGCTCAAAGCGAAACTGGGCGACGATTAGCGGTCAAAAGTACAAATATCCGCGATGGTAAGATGAATAAATGCCCTCTCACACCCCCGTTTTACTTCAAGCCGAAGGCCTTTCAAAGCGGGTTTCACCTAAGCGCTGGTTGTTTCGAAACTTGAATGTCTCTGTTGCGTCTGGCGAGCAACTTGCGCTTCGGGGCGCCTCAGGGGTGGGTAAATCGACGCTGCTCAACCTGTTGGCTGGGCTTGAGCTGCCTGAAGAAGGGCGCGTGCTTCTAAACGGTAAAGATCTGACCGAGATGACCACGGGCGAGCAACTATCCTTGCGTCGCTCAACCTTTGGATTTGTATTTCAGGCGTTTCATTTAATGCCGCATCTCAATGCCTTACAAAATGTCATGGTGCCCTGTCTGTTAGCGGGCTTAGCCTTCGCGCAGGCGAAAGAACGGGCTGAGCGTTTACTTGAGGCCCTTGAGCTGACAGGCGTTGCGCAATCGTTTCCCTCTGTTCTGTCTGGCGGCGAGCAGCAGCGCGTGGCGCTTGCCCGCGCGCTCGTCCATCAACCAAAAATTGTGTTGGCGGATGAGCCGACGGGCAACCTTGATCCTGAAACGGCTGATAGGGCACTCACCCTGCTCTGCCATACTTGCCGCGAGCAAGGCGCGGCACTAATGATGGTGACGCATTCGGCAGAGTCCGCAGCAAGGCTTGATCGCACCTTCGTGTTAACCGGTTGATGTTGTTTTTTTGGTTACTGACTGCCGCTTTTCGGGCGCAACCTGGCCGCTGGCTGATTGCTGGGCTGACTGTTGCGCTGGGTATCGGCCTAGCCGTGGCAATTCATACCGTCAACAGCTCCGCCCTCAGTGAATTTGGTCGCGCATTGGATACGGTCAACGGGCAAGCTTCGGCGCAACTCGTTTCTACCTCGGGCGACTTTTCGGACACTTTGTTTGATGAAGTCGTCGCTCGTCAAAAAGAGTTCGGTATCCGCGCGGTGAGCCCTGTGCTTGAGCGTGGGACGCAACCTGTGCGTGTGCTGGGTTTAGATATTTTTCAAGCAAGTCGAGTGACCACCGCGTTGCTTCCCGTAGCGTCTGACGAACAGCGTATGCGCGTCTTTGAACCCGACGCGATCTTCTTATCAGCGGCGGCGCTAAAAGAGTTGGCGGTGGTCGTGGGCGACGACCTCACGCTGTCATTTGGCGGCAAAAAGCAAACGTTCAAGATCGCGGGTCTGATCCCGGGTGCTGCGGGGCAAAGCTTGGCGGTAATGGATTTAAGCGTCACCCAGTGGCGTTTGGCTGGGCTTGGCAAGCTGAGCCGCTTGGATATTCAGCTAGCCGATGGAGCGAGCTCCAAAGACTTAGTGATCGCGCTTAAAAATGCAAACTTGGGTTTGACGCTGGTCACTGCCGACGATCGTGACCGTAGGATGTCTAATTTATCGCGCGCTTATCGCGTAAATTTGAGCGTACTCGCTTTGGTCGCTTTGTTCACAGGCGCATTTCTGGTGTTCACGACAATTAGTTTTTCTGTATTGCGGCAGCAGTCTGAACTGGCGCTGTTGAGCGTCTTGGGCGCAGGGCGCACATGGTTGTTTACTCTGGTCTTGACGCAAGCTTTGCTAGTCGCTGCGCTGGGTGGTTTGTTGGGTATTGGTTTAGGCTTAGGCGTTGCCTCGGTTTTATTGCGTGTGATGGGCGGCGATCTTGGGGCAGGCTATTTTTCAACGACTGTGCCGCCTTTAGATAGTGATCTATCGATCTTGTTGGGGTTCTGGCTGTTGTCGTTGGTCGTGGGTGCGTTAGCCGGATATTTTCCAGCGCGTGCTGCCACCGCGGGCTCTCCGGTGAGGCAGCTGCGTGCCGGTGCGACAGAGCGCATGCTTAAACCGGTGTTGAACGCTCGGCTTGCCATCGCGCTTGCGTTAATTAGTCTGGTACTGACATTGTTGCCGCCCGTGGATGGCTTGCCAATTGCTGCGTATTTGTCGATTGCCTTTTTATTGTTTGCTGGGTTAGCGCTAATGCCATCGCTAGTGAGCCAGTTCTTTTCATGGTTGGCTCGCTTGTTACCGAGCCGCTTTGCAAGAACGGCCTCGCCGTCAGTGACGCTTGCGGTGTGGCGCCTTGCACAAGCCCCTGCGAGTGCAGCGGGGCTGATTGCCGGCGTAGTCGCCGCACTGGCCTTAACGGTTGCGATGGTGGTGATGGTGGCGAGTTTTCGCGACTCCGTCACGCAGTGGCTAGATAAAGTCTTGCCTGCAGATCTGTATGCCAGTTTGACGCGCTCTGATTTAAATGACGCGTTAGTGCAAGACAAAGCATTAATTCAGGCGATAGCGGCTGTCCCAGGGATTGCGCGCGTCGAATTTACCTTGCAACAGAAGATTCTGTTTCGCCCCGAGCAACCAGAGGTGATGTTGATTGCTCGGCCGATCCCTGTCAATCGCGCAGCCGAAGTGCTGCCTGTGACGGGTAATCTGTCTGCTCAACCGAAGGGAGCAATGGTTCCGTTACCAGAGGTATTCGTGTCTGAGGCGATGCTAGATTTGTATGGATGGAAACCCGGCGAGGTTCATACCTTACCTTTGAAGGCAAGCACCGGCGAATATCTCTCGGTGTGGGTGGCTGGCGTGTTTCGCGATTACGGTCGTCAGCACGGTACTGTCGTTATGGATATCTCTGCCTATCATGCGCTGACACAGGATACGCGCCGCACAGATATTGCCTTATGGCTCGCGCCCGGTTCAAGCCCTTCGGTCGTTCTAGAGCGCTTACACACACAGTTTCCGACATTTAAGACACTTGAGTTTCGAAGCTCTACGGATTTACGCGCGTTATCGCTGACGATTTTTGACCGCAGTTTTGCGATGACCTATGCACTAGAGGTTGCGGCCTTGTTGGTTGCACTCTTTACGGTTGCGGCAGGTTTTGCAGGACAAGCACTTTTGCGGCAAAAAGAATTTGCGTTAGTGCGGCAGTTGGGCCAATCCTCTTCACAGCTTACACATTGGATTAGCGTTGAGTCAGGCCTTTTGCTTGCGCTCGCTGCTTGTTGGGGCACTGTACTCGGGTTGTTGATGAGCCAGGTGCTTATTCATCGAGTTAACCCTCAATCTTTTCATTGGACGATGGAGACAAGCCTGCCCGCGGTCGCAATCGTTGTGCTCATACTAGTGACTGTATTGTTGGGGATACTTGCAGCAGTCTGGGCGGCGAAAAGAAACTTGAATTCAGAGCGATTGGCTTTATCTTTACGTGAGGACTGGTAATGCGACGCACGGCAGAAATACCAGCACAATTATCCGCACAAAGTTCTTTGCGCAGATCGTGGCTTAAGCGGTTTCTGTTGTTAGCCTCAGCGCCTACTTTGCAATTTTGGTTTTCGCAAGCGAGGTCTGCTTCAACGGCCGTGTCTGCTTCAGCAGGTGCACAAGCTTCACCCGCACTAACAGCTTCTGCCAATGGTGTTTCTTATCCCGCAGTTTTTCCACGATCCTTGGTTTTTCCAAAGGACTTTGGTGCGCATCCAGATTATCGTACCGAGTGGTGGTATATGACTGGATGGTTAGGTGAGGCTGCCGACAAACTGGGCTTTCAAGTCACATTTTTTAGAAGCCGTACGCTACACCCTGAGAGCAATCCGAGTCGGTTTGCACCGCGCCAACTGCTGTTTGCGCATGCCGCCCTGGCGCTACCGAGCTTAGGGCAGTTACGCCACGCGGAGGTCGCTGGTCGAGCAGGTTCGGCGGATGCTTCATTTCGTACAGCAAATACTGGGCTTGCACTTTCTGGCTGGAGCCTTCAACGCACGGCTGACGATCATTACAAGGTTGCGATTCCTGCTGAACACTTTACGCTTGAGTTAGAGGGGTTCACTTCGCTTGCTCCCGTCTTAAGAGGTGACGACGGGTACTCTGCGAAAGGTCCGACATCACAATCTGCAAGTTATTACTATAGTCGTCCGCAGTTGAGCGTCTCAGCGAGGGTCACGCTAAAAAACTCTTCAGGTGGTCGTCGCAAAGCAGAGCAGCTGTTGACGCTACCCGGGTCAGCTTGGTTTGATCATGAATGGTCGAGTAGTTTGTTGATGTTGGATGCGGTCGGTTGGGACTGGATCGGTATCAATCTTTTAGACGGCAGTAGTCTGATGGCGTTTCGGATGCGTGATGCCGCAAAAAACACCTTGTTCAGTGAGTGGGACTGGCGCGACGCAAAGGGGCAAGCGATCGAGAAACGACAGGATGTGAGTTGGCAAGCGCTGGGTCAATGGCGCTCGCCTCGCTCGTTATTTACCTATCCCGAGCGGTTTCAGTTGCGAGTGGCAGGGCGTACGTTGACCTTGCAGCCTTTAATGGCAGACCAAGAGGTTAATGCGCAGGCGAGCACAGGCGGCTTTTATTATGAAGGTGCAGTCGAACTCACAGAGGACGGTAAGTTACTTGGTAGGGGTTACCTAGAGCTGACGGGCTACGGGGCACCTGTGGCCTTGTAGTATTTCGCACCGTACCAGTTCATATTGCAGTAGTCCTGCCAGTACACTCTCTCCTTTCAGACTGATTCCTTATGGCAACAAATCTTAGTAGTCTCCTTGGTTGGTTGCGAGAATATCAAGTTCTCTCTCGGTACAAAAAACAATGGTTTCTAGCGGCGCTATTTTTGGTCTTGGCAGCAGCTGCAACACTCACCGTGCCGCTCGCTTTTCGTGGGTTGGTCGACGCAGGGATCACGAGTGAGGCCAGCGACCTTAAATTTATCTACTTGTTGGTATTGGCGATCATCTTGGCCGTCGTGACGGCTAGTCGGTTTTATATGATGTCTTGGCTCGGGGAGCGTGTGGTCGCTGATATACGCCAGCGCGTCTTTAAAAACGTTTTGCGCCAGAGCCCTGCTTATTTCGAAACGCTACAGACCGGTGAGGTGTTGTCTCGGCTCACGAGCGATACGACGGTGATTCAAACCTTGGTGGGGTCAAGTATCTCGATTGCACTGCGCAGCGCGCTGATGTTACTTGGCGGGATGGCGATGATGCTGGTGACAAGCGCCTGGCTGGCAAGTGTCATGATTGTGCTGCTGCTTTTGATTGTGCTTCCGCTTTGGGCCATGGGACGACGCGTACGAAAAATGTCGCGTGCCAGTCAGGACAAGGTCGCAGACACGAGCGCAATGGCCGGAGAGGTGTTGAACGCAGTTACGACAGTTCAGGCTTTTGTACGTGAAGCGTATGAGCAAAAGCGTTTTGACGCGGCCGTAGAAACTGCTTTCAGCGAAGCTAAAAAGCGTATCACTGTACGCGCATTACTCACTGTGCTCACGATCACGATGGCGTTTGCCGTGATTGTATTTGTGTTGTGGATGGGCGCTCGGCAAGTGACTGCGGGCGCAATGACAATTGGTGAACTCACGCAGTTCGTTTTGTATGCGGTGTTCATCGCCGGCTCGATTGGTGCACTATCTGAAACCTTTGGAGATGTGCAGCGTGCCGCGGGCGCCATGGAGCGCTTGGTAGAATTGATGCAAGAAGCTCCCGAGTTAGCTGATAGCGCGCATCCTCACCAGCCGATTTTTTTGAATGCTAAAGATGCGATCGTGTTGCAAGAGGTTACGTTTACCTATCCGTCGCGCCCCGATTTTTTGGCGATGCAACAGGTCTCATTTGTGGTGCCTCAAGGTGCACGCTACGCGTTAGTCGGTACTTCAGGTGCCGGCAAAAGTACATTGTTCTCGCTATTGTTACGCTTTTACGAACCGAGCTCGGGCAAAATTCAAATTTTTGGCCGAGATGCAAGTGAGTGGCCGGTAGGCGACCTGCGCAACAGCATCGGTATCGTTTCGCAAGAACCCGTGATTTTTGCGACAAGTGCGCTAGAAAATATCCGTTACGGCAGACTCGACGCAAGCGATGAAGAGGTGATTGCTGCTGCGCAGACTGCACACGCCCACGGGTTTATCTCAGCGTTACCCCAAGGCTACGATAGTTTTTTAGGCGAGCGTGGCGTGCGTTTGTCTGGCGGTCAAAAACAACGGATTTCAATTGCACGTGCTATCTTGAAAAATCCACCGATTTTGTTGCTCGATGAAGCAACCAGTGCGCTAGACGCAGAGTCTGAGCGCGAAGTGCAAATGGCATTGGATACTGTGCTGCCCGGTAGAACCTCGTTAACGATTGCCCACCGCCTTTCGACAGTGATGCGTGCCGATCACATTATCGTACTTGAGGATGGTGCGGTGGTTGAACAAGGAACGCATGAGACTTTGCTCACGCAAGGCGGGCTGTATGCCAGGCTTGCCAAGCTTCAATTCACCTAATCCTCGTATTAAAAATACCAGTCCTCGTTCTAGTCCCTACCTAAGCGCGCATGAAAAATACAAGTCGTTATCCCACTCTTGCCTTTGTTGATATCGAAACGACCGGGTCTCATTTTGAACGCGATCGCATCACTGAAATCGGCATCAAAACGCTCACTAACGATCAAGAGAGTGTGTGGGAAAGCCTGATTAACCCAGAAACGTTTATCCCAGTAAACATCCAAAGACTGACCGGTATCTCGCCACAGATGGTGGCCGGGCAGCCTAATTTTGAAGATCTGGCGTTAACGATTAAAAAAGAGCTTGAGGATAAAATTTTTGTCGCACATAACGCGCGCTTTGATTATGGATTTATCAAAGCCTCGTTCAAGAGAATAGGGATCGACTTCAGGCCCAAGGTCCTATGTACTGTGAAGCTTTCCAGGCTAATGTTTCCTGAGCAACCTCGTCATAATCTAGATACGATCATCAACGCCCATGGCTTGAGTGTGAGTGCAAGACATCGGGCGTTAGGCGATGCAGATTTATTAGTACAGTTCTGGCGAGTGTGTGAACAGACTGTTGGCCCTGAGCGGTTACTCGCGGCGCTGAACCAATTAATTGGTCAGGCAAGCCTGCCGCCAAATATTGATCAGAGTGTGATCTGGATATCTACAAGCTGCTAAAAAAAGCTTTGGCAGGTTCGTTTAAGCAGCAAGTGATTCAACTAAAGCGAGTTAAAGATATTGAGGCCTCTTGAGGACTTTTTGAAATTCAGGCGACTGCGTTTGCATGGGCTTTGGCGCAAACTCATTAACGAATTTGCGTTTGTCAGCCTAGCAACGCCTTGACTGTTGCAAGAGGCAGAATAAGAAATCAATCAACCCTTCGAGGCCCATCCACTGATTAAAAAAGTAGACTAAGCCTAATTTATGTGACAACTAGCTTGAAAAATTCCGCTTTTTCATCATCACAAAGTCTAAAGTCTAGCGGTTACGAAGTCCTCGTTGGCGTTGGTTATAGGTTCTAAACAAACTTCTGCCGTTTAAAGGAGCCCCCTACCTACATGGGGGCGTGGGGACTAGCCACCTTTTTGGTGGCTTTTTGACGTGCTATTTTTTCCCCGTACAGGAAAAATTTTTGAGCTCTTGCTCAACGCTTCGCGGATTGATAGCTTTCCACGGCCCATAGATCTTTTGTGTATTGACCACATTGCCGCGGGCCATATGATCCTCAAACAGCTCAATCGTGTAAGTTCTCACTAGATTATCAGGGCAGTTATATTGCGCCTTGATGACTACCGAATGAAATATGTGCCCTTCTTCATTACGCATCTTGCGTTTGTAATCAAGCATCTCTGCCACATTCACAAACCTATCCATTTGAATAAGCTCGCTGCGTTCGGTATAGGTAGTGAGGGTTGCGTCCTCATGCATACTCAGCCACTGCGCCTCGGCGCGGCTACCGAATAGCCCGTGCAGCAGCACCAACACACAGAACATCAAAACGGTCGCGCTGTCTCTCATGCTTTTCCTTTTCAGAGACTAAAACTGAGGTCGAAGTCTTACACCGAGCACCGTGCTATTGACTGACATAACCTTCGCATCATTATTAGTTAGCGTCAAACGCCTATGCAAAATTTAACAGTTTTAGCGTGCCAGATCACCCAGAAACCTTAGGGGATTCTTTCTTAACCGCCTATTCGAGTGCTCCTCCGTGGGCGGGCGTGGCGTGCGTTTGTCGGGCTGTCAAAAACAACGGCTTGGCAACGCCTTGGCTCTCAGAGGCCGTTTGGTGAGTCTTTGCATGTTGAGAGGTTTTGAGAGGGTCTGCCAACTATTTATCAGGCTCATTGGTCTTATTTCACTATACTAAAAAGTCAAAGAAGATTGGATGTTTGGAGTTAAAAATATGTCGTCATCAGAGAAAAAGCTCGATCAATACACCATCGATGGGGACCTATTTAAAGTCTTGGTCAATGATGAGGGGCAACATTCGCTTTGGCCTGCTGCCCAAAAGTCGCCGAATGGTTGGAATGAAGGTGGATGTAGCGGTACGAAAGCCGAATGCCTAGCATTTATCGAACAAAACTGGAAAGACATGCGTCCAATTAGTTTACAAAGGCAGATGGCTGGTCGCTAGAGATCATGCTACGAAGGTATTCACCCGGCGAGCATGGAGCAGTCAGACCGCTGACAACTGCGCAAAGAGGTGTGTATTTTGCTCACCTGCTAGATGAATCTGGCGTTGCTTACAACACGGCTCATTATCGCGACATTCATGGAGCGCTCGACCCCGAACTTTTGTCAAAGGCCGTTGATGCTGCGTTAAGTGGGGTGCCTACTTATTGCGTAAAGATCGAGCTTAACGACGAAATACCTTACGCCCGAGAATGTGGTTATGGCCCAAAGGCCTTGGTACAGCTTGATGTCTCGCAAGACTCTGACCCGTTAGAAGCGGCTCTTCGCTGGATGGAGCGCGAGCGCAATCTGCCGTTCGCGTTAGAAGACGGTCCACTTTTTAGACTCACGCTCATTAAGCTAGGGCCGACACAGCATTTTTTATTTCATTGTTATCACCATATTATTGTGGATGGCGCTGGAATTTATCAGCTAGAGCGCTGGATATTTGAAGGTTACAACTGCCTCAAAGTCAGCAACGCGGTTGCTAGTCCGTGTAATCAGTCAGATGCATTAGACGTCGAAGGGCGCTATCGCGACTCTGCGTCGTTTGCGGATGACAAGAAATACTGGCTCGAGACCTTGCAAGGTCTCGAGACGCAAGCCAGTTTGTCTGGTAAAGACCACCAAACCGACAGAGGTGTTGTGGTCAGACAAACAATTGGGTTGCCTGATGCACTTATTCAAAAAATCAAGGGTTTTTGTGCTCGGAATCGAGTTGCGTTACAGCGCGCTTTGATTGCGTTTGGTGCTTTGTATTACGCGCGCATGACTGGACAGAGCGATATTGTGGTCGACGTGCCCGTGGCACTTCGCCCGCGTACTGAAGATCAGTTAGCAGTTGATATGCGTTCAAACATCGTTCATCTACGTTTGAGCATGACTTCGCAACAAACCTACAAGAACCTGTTTGACCAATTAAAAGATGGTCTTAGAGACGGACTCAGACACAGTCAGTACCGATACGAGGATATACAAAGGGACCTAAATACTCAGGATGCGATTAGCCGGTTCTCTGTCAATCTTCAGCCCTCGACGGACCTTGCCGCGATCGACGGACTGACAATTGTTTGCCACAGACTTTACAACGGACCTGTACAAGAAACAATTTTAAGTTTTTATTTAGATAAAGGTTCTGAAAACATTGCGTTGAGCTTGGATGGCAATAGTTTGCTTTATTCGGAAACAGAACTCAATGCTCATTTAAAACGAATCGTACATTTTCTCTCTGTCGCGGCAGAAACCTTGCCTGAGGATCTGGTGACAGCGCTGGCTTTGGTTGATGATACCGAGCGTGAGCGCGTGCTCAAGACGTTTAACCAAACGCTGGTTGACGTGCCACCTGCGACGCTGCCGCAGTTGTTTGAAAGTCAGGTTGCGAAGACGCCCGAGGCGACGGCTCTGATCTTTGAAGAGCAGCGCCTGAGCTACCGCGAGCTTGAGGTGCGCGCTAATCAATTAGCGCGCTACTTGGCGTCTCAAGGGATTGGTGCAGAAGATATCGTGGCGATCGCACTCGATCGCTCAATCGAGATGGTGGTGTCGTTGCTCGGGGTACTGAAGTCTGGCGCGGCGTACTTGCCGCTGGATCCCGAGTACCCGAGCGATCGTTTGACCTACATGCTCGAAGACAGTGGCGCGCGCCAACTGATCACAAACGGCGCGATTCTGGCGCGACTGCAAGAGGGGGGGGCTGAGTCGACGGCGGTGTTGGGGCTCTTGAGCCAAGCGCTACGGGTCGATGAGGCCAAGTTCACTCAGCAACTCGCAGGGTTGCCGGGCACGGCTCTAACCGAGGCTACCCGCGCGCGCGCCTTCACCGCGCAGAATCTAGCGTACCTGATCTACACCTCAGGTAGTACTGGACGCCCCAAA
>CAMCZQ010000074.1 GCA_945887835.1 Bordetella parapertussis
CGATCTCACGATGGAGGCTGCCGCGGTGGCCGGTGACATTCTGGCGCGCGCGCAGGCTGCGCTCTCGGCGGGTTGCGACATGGCGCTGGTTTGCAATCGTCCCGATCTGGCTGATGAATTGTTAGAGCGTCTGACGCATCATTCAGAGCCCACCTCGTTGGCGCGTATTGCGCGTCTGATGCCCGCTCAGACGGCACCCGACTGGATTGCGTTGCAACAACAAGCCGCCTATTGCCGTGCGCTTGCAACCGTACACGCACTCAATGAGCGAAACTGACGCCGCTGAGTTTGATATCAAAGAGTTTTTGGCACGCCTGCCGCATTTGCCAGGCGTGTACCGACACATTGACGCCGGCGGAGAAGTTCTTTATGTCGGAAAAGCGCGTGATTTAAAAAAGCGCGTTGCGTCGTACTTTCAAAAAACGCCTTCAAGCCCGCGCATCGGACACATGGTGGCGCGGGTCGTCAAGATTGAGGTGACAGTCACGCGCTCTGAAGCCGAGGCGCTGATTCTTGAAAACAATCTGATCAAAAGTTTGCGGCCACGTTACAACATCTTGTTTCGTGACGATAAGTCTTATCCCTATTTGATGCTGTCAGCACACGCTGCGCCGCGAATTGCGTATTACCGCGGTTCAACACAAAAAAAAGGCCAATTTTTTGGTCCCTATCCCAGTGCCTGGGCCGTGCGAGAAACGCTCCAGATCTTACAAAAAGTTTTTCGGTTGCGCACCTGCGAAGACTCAGTATTTTCAAATCGTTCGCGTCCGTGTTTGCTGCATCAGATCGGACGTTGTTCGGCGCCTTGCGTCAACGAGATCACCCCCGAGGCTTATGCACAAGATGCCGAGCGCGCTGCGCGTTTTTTAAATGGTGAAACGCAGCAAATCATGGGCGATATCGAGGCCCGCATGCTGACTGCCTCGCAAGCCCTTGAGTTTGAACAGGCTGCTTTATTGCGGGATCAAATGGGGGCGTTGGCCAAGGTGTTGCATCAGCAGACCATGGAGGACACTGATCAAAGCGATACCGACATTATTGTCGTGGCGCAAGCGGGCGGGCGAGTGTGTGTGAACTTGGCGATGGTGCGTGGTGGCAGGCATTTGGGTGATCGCGCATTTTTTCCGACGCACACCGATGGCGATTCTCCGTCGCAAGTGCTTGAGGTCTTTATCGCTCAGCATTATGTCGATCACCCTTTACCAGCGGCTGTCGTCGGCTCGCACGGTTTGCCCGACCCCGAGTTAATCGATTTGTTAGCCGAGTCGCGCGCGACCAAGTCACGTTTCATCAGTCGACCGCAAGGGGTGCGACGCGCCTGGCTTGAGCAAGCGACGCGCAATGCCGAGATGGCACTAGCGAACGCCTTATCTGAAACTGGGGCTCGCAGTGCCCGTACGCTCGCGTTGGCTGAGGCGCTTGAGCTCGACACCGATCCAGTGGTGCTTGAGGCGTTGCACATTGAGTGCTTTGACATCAGCCACACCGCCGGTGAGGCGACCCAAGCCTCGTGCGTGGTGTTCGCTCATCATGCGATGCAACCCTCTCTGTATCGCCGCTATAACATTGCTGGCATAACGCCTGGTGACGACTACGCGGCCATGCGTCAGGTACTGACGCGCCGTTTTGGCAAAGTTGCTGATGGCGAAGCAGTCATGCCTGGTTTGGTGTTGATTGATGGTGGCAAAGGCCAGGTCGAGATCGCCAGACAAGTGTTTGTTGAACTGGGCCTGAGTATCGATGTATTGGTGGGCGTTGCCAAAGGCGATCATCGTAAGGTAGGCCTCGAAACGCTGATCTTTGCCGATGGCCGCGCGTCGCAAGCGCTAGGCCAAGAGTCTGCGGCCCTGATGTTGATTGCTCAGATTCGCGATGAGGCGCATCGCTTTGCTATCACGGGGATGCGTGCCAAACGAGCAAAAGCGCGTAACGTATCACGCCTTGAAGATATTGATGGGATTGGCGCTAAACGCCGTCAGCGCTTGTTGGCACGCTTTGGTGGCTTTAGCGGGGTTGCAAATGCCAGTATTGAAGACCTCGCCTCGGTTGAGGGCATTTCTCCAGAGCTCGCCGAGCGACTGTATTTTGCCCTGCGGTGAAATATCCTTGTCATGATTAAGTGAGGTAGCATAGCGTCATGCCTTTTAATATTCCTATTTTTCTGACATGGCTGCGAATCGCCATGATTCCGATGGTGATCGGGTTGTTTTATCTTCCCGAGACTTGGATGACCTTACCCGAGCGCGACGCTTGGGCGGCAAGCGCTTTTATTTTGGCCGCGCTTACTGATTGGTTTGATGGGTGGCTGGCACGCCGCTGGAACCAGACCTCTGCCTTTGGGGCATTTTTGGATCCAGTTGCCGACAAACTCATGGTGTCGGCAGCTTTGCTTGCGCTGTTGAATCTGGATCGCGTCGACGTCATGATCGCCTTGATTATCATCGGCCGTGAAATCACGATTTCAGCGTTGCGCGAATGGATGGCGCAATTGGGCGCTAGTGCTAGCGTCGCGGTGCATTGGTTGGGTAAATTCAAAACTGCCTCGCAGATGATTGCGATCCCATGCCTGCTGTATCACGAAGATCTCTTTGGGATCCCAGTGGCACGCGTGGGCTTCGTGTTAATCGTAGTTGCCGCTATTTTGACAGTTTGGTCGATGCTGTATTACCTGCGTCGCGCCTGGCCTGTGATTCTCGAAAAAACCACCTAGCTCGAAGCTCAGGGGGCTATCCCTCTATTTCAATCTGACTGTCTGGTGTGAATTTGATCTAGATCAATACGCCATCGCTTGCTAGAAATTACGATTCAGGCATGAAGCCCAGATCGAGTTCTAGTTCGCAGACAGCCAACCATTCGCAGACAGTCAGCGATCCACAGACCACGGCTCACGCGGTTGGTAATCATTCAGTCGTACAGCGCCGCCGAGGCTTGGTGCGCTTGGGGTTGGCCTGGCTTGCCATGATGCAAGTGATGATGTTTGCCTTGCCCGGGTACCTTCGGCCTGAGGCAGGCGCCCAAGACAGCCTTGAAGTGCTCGACTGGGCAATCCTCTTAATGAACTGGGCAAGTCTGACACTCACGATCCCGGTCATGTTGTACTCAGCCTGGCCAATTTGGCTTGGTTGTGCCCGTGCGTGGTCAACCCGCCGAATCACCATGGATGTTCCCGTTGGCATCAGTCTGCTTGCCGCGTTTATCCCCAGCGTGATGGCGACCTTTCAGGGCTCGGGCGAAGTCTATTTTGATTCAATCACCATGTTTGTTGCATTTTTGCTCACGGCACGTTACGTCGAGCAACTTGCCAGCTTGGTTGACTCTGGCGCGTTGAGACAGGCAAGCGTACCGGCTGCCGGCGTCCCCTCAGGCCTGCGCGTCTGGGCCCCAGCAAACTTGGCGAGCTTCAGTCTGCCCTTGATGGCTCAGGCCAACCGCGTCGCAACCTTGTTTGTGCTGATCCAGCTCACGGTAGCGGCTGTGATAGGTGTGGTGTGGTGGGTAATCGCACCCACGCAGGCGTGGTCTGTATTGGTGTCGTTACTCGTGATGAGTTGCCCTTGCGCGCTGTCTTTAGCCGCGCCGGTATCGTTGGCTGCGCTGCACGTGAATCTGGGGCTCGGTGAGCCTTTGCTTGCAAACCAGCGAGAGGCGCTGCTCGAGCGCACCGTGCGTATTACTCGCCAAAATCTCTATGGTGCGTTGGCTTGGCACGTCTTGACCATGCCTTTGGCTGCAATAGGTTGGGTCACACCTTGGTTGGCTGCGCTATCGATGTTGCTGTCTTCTGTAGCCGTGCTGCTTAATGCCTGGCGTCTCTATCGACCCAGAAGGGCTGGTCTCAGTTGTGTGGTCGGTGTGTTGACACAAAATCAACATTTTCAGGCCTAGCGCAACACTTATGGAAATTCTCTATCTGCTGTTGCCGCTGTCGCTGGCCATCGTTGCCTTGATTGGTGCCATGTTGTGGTGGGCTGTTTTTTCGGGACAGTATGACGACGCAGAACAGGCTGGACTTTCTATTTTGCAGGACGACGATCACACGGTTAGTTGATACAGATCAAAGCTGACTTCTGCCGCACTTGGCATGATGTCAATATCAAGATTCATGAGACACGAGGCGCCAATCATGACAAGTACTGCGGCAGTTAAAACAGAAAATTTTAATTACGGTGTAGTCAGACAATTTGCCGTGATGACGGTCGTTTGGGGTGTCGTGGGCATGTTGGTGGGGGTGGTGTTAGCCGCGCAACTGATGTGGCCTCAACTAAATTTTGATATTCCGTGGCTGACTTATGGGCGTCTACGCCCGTTACATACCAACGCTGTGATTTTTGCCTTTGGCGGCAGTGCGCTGTTTGCCGCCTCGTATTACGTGGTGCAACGCACTTGCCAGGCGCGGTTGTTCTGCGCACCACTTGCAGCCTTCACCTTCTGGGGTTGGCAGCTGGTCATCGTCGCTGCAGCCGTGACACTGCCTTTGGGGATCACCACCAGTAAAGAATACGCCGAGCTAGAGTGGCCAATCGACATCTTGATTACGCTCGTATGGGTTGCCTACGCAGTGGTGTTTTTTGGCACCATCGTCAAGCGTAAGGTGAAGCACATTTATGTCGCCAACTGGTTCTTTGGCTCATATATTCTGACCATTGCGATTTTGCATATCGTCAACAACATCGAGATGCCCGTCTCGCTCTGGAAATCGTATTCTGCTTACGCCGGTGTGCAAGACGCGATGGTGCAGTGGTGGTATGGGCATAACGCGGTCGGGTTCTTCTTAACCACCAGTTTTTTGGGCATGATGTATTACTTTGTGCCCAAGCAGGCCGAGCGCCCTATTTATTCATATCGCTTGTCGATCGTGCACTTCTGGGCCTTGGCGTTTACCTACATGTGGGCTGGTCCGCATCACCTCTTGTACACCTCGTTGCCCGACTGGACTCAATCCTTAGGCATGGTGTTCTCATTGATTCTGTTAGCGCCGTCTTGGGGCGGCATGATTAACGGCATCATGACGCTCTCGGGTGCCTGGTACAAATTGCGTACGGATCCCATCCTCAAATTCATGGTGGTCTCGCTGTCGTTTTACGGGATGTCAACGTTTGAAGGATCGATGATGTCGATCCGCACAGTCAATGCGCTTTCGCATTACACCGATTGGACCGTCGGACACGTTCATTCAGGTGCACTGGGTTGGGTCGCCATGATTACCTTTGGCATGCTGTATTACTTGATCCCTCGGCTCTGGGGACGCGAAAAAATGTATAGCGTTAAGCTCATCGAGGTTCACTTCTGGATCGCAACAATAGGTGTCGTGTTGTACATCGCCGCAATGTGGATTGCGGGAGTGATGCAAGGCTTGATGTGGCGCGCCACTGAAGTCGATGGGTCCTTGACCTATAGCTTCGTCGAATCCGTCAAATCGACCGCTCCGTTTTACTTTATTCGCTTGTTGGGTGGGTTGCTTTACCTCTGTGGAATGCTGTTGATGGCCTATAACGTGTTCAAAACAGTCATCGGGCAAACCGCGGTGAATCCAGTGGTGCCAGGCGCCGCCGCTTCAACCCCTCAATTATCTAGCTTGGCGCAGGCCTGAGGAGCGCATCATGGCACAACAAAAAACACCTTTCTTCTCGCATGCAACGCTTGAAAAAAATATCGGTCTGATGATCATCTGCAGTATCTTGGTCGTGCTGTTTGCCGGTTTAGTGCAGATTGTTCCGCTGTTTTTTCAGCACTCCACCACTAAGCCGTCGGCAGGCGTCGAACCTTACGACGCCATGCGCTTGATGGGCCGCGATCTATACATCCGCGAAGGGTGTGTAGGCTGCCATTCGCAGCAAATCAGGATGTTGCGTGCCGAAGTGCAACGTTATGGTCCGTACTCGGTTGCTGGCGAATCCGTCTTTGATCGTCCGTTTTTGTGGGGTTCAAAGCGTACGGGTCCTGATCTGGCCCGCATCGGCGAGCGCTACTCTGATGACTGGCATCGTATCCATCTGCGCAACCCGCGCGCAGTCGTGCCTGAGTCGAATATGCCTGGCTATCCTTGGTTAGCCACCAATCCGGTTCAAAGTGATGATATCGGCGATCGCATGCGTGCCTTACGCGTGTTGGGTGTGCCGTATACCGACGCTCAGATTAGCGCTGCACCTGCAGCACTCAAAGGTAAAACTGAAGAAGATGCGCTGGTCGCCTATCTGCAAGGATTAGGTACTGGTGTACGTAAAGCCGCACTGGCGCAGTCGCTTAAAGCAGGGGGTAAATAATGCTTGCTTATCTCAATGCGTTGTCAACGATCATGGCGATGCTGACGTTCTTTGCAATTGTCTGGTGGGCGTTTTCACGCGAGCGGCAAACGGCCAATCACGAAGCGGAAATGTTGCCTTTCGCCTTGCCCGATGAAGCGCACCCACATCCACACGGAGGCACACGACCATGAGCGACTTTGTCAACGGGTTTTGGGGGTATTACGTTGCCTTCATAGTGCTAGCGGGTATTGCTTGGTGCCTGTGGTTGATATTTTCGCAGCGTCAGTGGCTCAAGCCACAGCCCGGTAAGGTTGAAGATACCGGTCACGTGTGGGACGGTGATTTGCGCGAGATGAACAACCCAGTACCTCGCTGGTGGACGATGATGTACGTGATCATGTGTCTGTTTGGTTTGGGATATCTGGTGCTGTACCCAGGTTTGGGTGCTTTTCAAGGGAGCTTAGCTTACACCTCTGTTCAAGAAGTGAAGCAAGACCAAGCTGCGCTCGAAGCGATGGTGAAGCCGATCTTTGCGCGCTTTGCCAAAATGGATATCCCGCAGATTGCTGCAGACCCTGAAGCACATTTGATCGGTGAACGTTTGTTCTTGAATAACTGTGCACAGTGTCACGGCTCAGATGCAAAGGGCAGTGCTAGCTTTCCTAATCTGATTGAAGGTGATTCGATGTATGGTCGTCAGCCTGAGGTCTTGCTGGCAACGATCGCCCAAGGCAGAAATGGGGTCATGCCAGCGTTGGGTGCTGCGATCGATGCACGGACCGCCGGGGATATTGCGCAGTATGTCCGTTCACTGTCTGGTTTGGCGCATGATCAGATTCGTGTCCTGCGTGGTAAGTCAGAGTATATGAACACGTGCGCGGCCTGCCATGGCGCTGAAGGTAAGGGCAATAAGGCCTTGGGTGCACCGAATTTGACTGATGATGTTTGGCTTTACGGCAGCTCAGAGGCCACCATCGTGCATAGCATTTTGAACGGACGCAATAATCGCATGCCCGCTCAAGAGCAGACCTTAACCTCTGAGCAGATCCGCTTAGTGGCAGCCTGGGTTTGGGGCTTGTCAAAAGGTGTCGATGTCACGTCTGTAACTGTCACCAGCGCCCGGGCAAAGTGAGTGGAATGAATGTCGCCTGATTCACCCGTACCTGCAGTTGTATCTGCAAATGCAACTGCGAATGCAACGGCAACTGCAACTGCAAAGGCATCTCTCTCTGCCGGTCTTGCCACTCCCTCAGCACTTGCTTCTACTTCTGCCCTTCCTTGGCGCCCGCTAGGCGCCAAGCCAGCGACAGACGTCTCACACGCTGTCGAACAAGCGATTCAAGACGTCAGACAAAAAATCTACATGCGTTCAGTCACGGGGATGTTTGCCCGTTGGCGTTTGCTGTTTGTTGGTTTCACACAGCTGATCTTTTATGCAGTCCCTTGGCTCACCTGGAACGATCGCCAAGCGGTGTTGTTTGATCTTGGTGCGCGTAAGTTTTATATCTTTGGCATGGTGTTGTGGCCGCAAGACGTCATCTACTTGACACTCTTGTTGCTGATCTCGGCACTTGGGCTATTTTTATTTACGGCGATTGCAGGTCGTCTTTTTTGTGGCTATGTGTGCCCGCAAACCGTCTATACCGAAATCTTTATGTGGATCGAGCGACGCACCGAAGGCGATCGGGTTGCACGCATTCGCTTAGATGAGGCGCCTTGGTCGTTTCGCAAACTACGGGTCAAGGCTAGCAAGCACGCGCTTTGGCTCGTCGTTGCAGGGCTAACTGGCTTTACGTTTATCGGTTATTTCGCACCCATCCGCGAGCTGGGTCAGGCGTTGCTTAGCTTTACCTTTGGGCCATGGCAGTGGTTTTGGTTTTTGTTTTATAGCTTTGCAACGTGGGGTAATGCTGGCTTTTTACGCGAACAAGTCTGCAAGTACATGTGCCCGTATGCACGTTTTCAAAGCGTGATGGTTGACCCTGATACCTTGGTGGTGACCTACGATACGGCTCGAGGCGAACCGCGCGGTGCGCGTTCACGCAAAGTTGATCACTATGCGCAAGGCTTGGGTGATTGTGTCGATTGCAGCATTTGCGTGCAAGTCTGCCCGACCGGCATCGACATCCGACAGGGTTTGCAATACATGTGTATTGGTTGTGGTGCCTGCGTAGATGCCTGCAATCAAGTCATGGAGAAAATCGCGTATCCACAGGGCTTGATTCGCTATACGTCAGAGCGCGGGATGTTAGAAAAGCTCTCTGTCCAACAAGTGCGTAAGCATTTGCTGCGACCCCGTGTGTTGATATACAGCGCCTTGGTGCTCGTGCTGGTGTCCATTTTTGTGACTGCGTTGGCAACTCGAACGACTTTACGGGTAGACGTGATTCGTGATCGCGGCATGCTAGGGCGCGAAGTGGCTGATGGGATGATCGAAAACGTATACCGCTTACAGATGATGAACGCCTCTGAGCACAGTCTTGTCTTGTCAATACGAGCCGAAGGCTTGCCAGGTTTAAGTGTGAAGTTTGCCGATCCTTCTGTGGCTGTGCTGCGCCTCAAGCCTGAAGAGAACAACAGAAATATCTCAATCACTGAGGTGCCGCAGGTTGAGATCGCAGCCGCCTCGAATCGAGTGTTGGCAGTCGTGCTGCGAGCCCCGCGCGATGCAGCCAAGACTGGGTCTTATCCGATTCATTTTGTCACAACCTCAAGCGCGCCTGATGGGCATGTTTCACTGACGGTGCGAGAGGCTTCAAGTTTTATCATGCCTCAATAAAGAAAGAGCTACATTAAAAATAGGATTCCAAAAGATGAACGTACAAGAAGAAAACGATTTGGAAGCAGCGTTACCTTGGTGGCGTCAACGTTGGCCTTGGCTTCTCATGGCGGGCCCTGCGGTTGCGATCGTGGGCTGTGCAATCACGATTGTGCTCGCGTTTCAAGGCTTTTCAGATCAGTCGATTGTTGATGGTGGTATCAAACGAGGTTTAGTCGTCGAAAAAGTCTCGACGCAGACACCTTTGTCGCAACCTCACTGATGCAAGGCTGATGATGAACCGTCGATCGTTGATGTTGATCTTATGGCCGTCATTTTTGATGGCAGGGGTAGCAAGCGCGATCGTGTTTGCGTTAATCGACCCGCTTGATGTCGCGATCTTCGGTTACTTTCGGCCCGAGCGCGACGTACTTTATGCAGCCGGCTTCTTCTTTTTTTGGCTGATCGCCGGGCTCTCTAGCATCCTGACACTGTATATGCTGCCCACCAAGCAAGATGCGCAGCACGATATTGGATTTTAGTGTCGTTCGCCCGCTAACATGCGCGTCGCGGTGTAGGTCATGACATCAACGCCGTCTTGATTTTTAACGTCTATGCGCGAGGTCACGACAGCGCGGTTGAGTTTAGACGTTGGCTTGATTGCCGTGACTTCAACCTCAGCCCATACTGTGTCACCTGCGACAACTGGGTGCAGCATTTTTTTATGAACTTCAAGCAAGGCCAAGCCCGTGCCTTGCACCATGCCTTGCATGAGTAAGCCTTCGATCAGACCATAGGTCAACCCACCGGGTGCCGGACGCCCTTTCATGGCGCCATGTTCAAAGGTTCGATCAATAAAAATGGTCTCGAGCATCCCCGTGACGCTGATGAAATTAATGATATCCGTCTCGGTAATGGTGCGTCGAAACGTTCTGAAGCGCTGTCCAACAGATAATTCTTGCCATGTATAACCGGCGCCTAGCAATTGAGCATCGCTCATGATCTCTCCTGTGGGGTTTGTGCGTCCCAAACAAACAAATACAATAGGGGCACACAGTTATTTCTTGTTGTAGCTGCGGTATATTCGAGTTGAAGTATAGGGCATGTCGCTGTCGCGTTGCTTTGCTCCAACCCCATGATTTTCAGGATTATTTCTTATTATGCTGACCGCGCTTGAGTTCAATCAGGTTCCAGCCCAAGAGGCTGCCTTTCGCAGTGAAATCAGACAATTTTTAAATGAAGCACTGGTTGGTATGCCTTCGCACGCTAAAGCGCGCTCTTGGATGGGCACCAGCGACGACTTCAGTAAGAAGTTGGCTAAGCAGGGTTGGCTTGGGCTCACGATTCCGAAAGAGTATGGTGGGTCAGGCAAAGGTTTTTTTTCAAGATTCGTGCTGTCTGAAGAGTTGCTAGCCTCGGGCGCGCCTGTTGCTTCGCATTGGATTGCAGATCGTCAAAGCGGTCCGTTATTGCTGCGCTATGGCACTGAGGCACAACGCCAGTTTTATATTCCACGTATCTGCCGTGGAGAAGCTTTTTTCTGTATCGGTATGAGCGAGCCCAGTTCAGGCTCTGACTTAGCCAGTATCCGCAGCCGTGCGCAGCGCACCGAGGCCGGTTGGCTGCTCAATGGCAGCAAAATCTGGACAACCAATGCACACGGTTGTCATTACATGATCGCCTTGGTTCGCACCTCTGGCGAAACCAGTGATCGTCAGAAGGGTCTCTCTCAAGTCATCATTGATTTAAGTTTGCCCGGCGTGACCGTGCGCCCCATCACAGACATGGCTGGCGATGCACATTTCTCTGAAGTATTCTTTGATAACGTCAAGCTTGGTGCAGACGCCTTGGTCGGCACCGAGGGTCAAGGCTGGGATCAGGTCAATGCTGAGCTTGCCTTTGAGCGCAGCGGCCCCGAGCGCATTTATTCGAGCATCGCACTGTTAGATTGTTGGATCGAAGCCCTGCGCGCTCAAGCCATCCATGATGCCGAAACCAGTGCCTTAGTCGGATCTATGGTCGCTGAAATGGCAACCTTACGGGCGTTGTCGCTGGCGGTCACGCAAAAGTTGGTCGACGGCGAGAGCCCTGCGATTGACGCCTCAGTGGTCAAAGATTTTGGCACTGATTTTGAGCAAAGATTGATTAGCAATATTGCGGCTTGGTTGGGTACGCACCCCGAATTTATTGCTTCGCCAGATCTGTTACAGACCTTGGGCTACCTTGAGCAAATGGGCGCGACCTTCTCACTGCGAGGCGGAACGCGCGAGATTTTGCGTGGCATCATTGCACGCGGTTTAGGATTGAGGTAACGATTATGCAAAACGATTTTTATGATTCAGCAGAGCGTTTATTTGGCGAAGTCTGCACGCCGGCCGTGATACGGCAAATCGAAGGTGGTGCTGACACCACTAGTTTATGGTCCGAGCTGAGTTCAGTCGGGTTTACTGATGCGCTCTTGCCAGAAAGCGCCAATGGCGCAGCGTTGACGCTCACCGAGGTGTGGCCGATGCTGTTTTCAATGGGGCGGCACGCGTTGCCCCTGCCTTATGCACATACATTGTTGGCGCGTGCCTGGTTGCAGCAGGCGCACGCAACGACTTGCGTGCAAGCCCAAATCCTCGCCCAAGGTGTGCCTGAAGGCACCATCACTTTTGCACCTTTTCGCGTTGTATCTAGTCGCACGGGTGTGCAGGCCGCTGGCGTGAATTTTGGTCTCACTGCGACTTGGGTGTTGGTTCAAAGTGAAACAGCAGTGTGGCTCTTGCCCACCGCGCAGGCGCAACGCACACCATCAGGTGGCCATGGATCGCTCGATGCTGATTTAAGCTGGTCTGCTGACGTCGCACAGGCTTCGTTGCTGGGGCAGTTTCAGCAGCCTCAGTTTCGTGAATTGTTGGCACTGTCGCTAGCGGTACTGATTGCTGGGGCGGCTGATCGGGTTTTTGAAATGACGCTCGGTTGGGCCAATCAGCGTGAGCAATTTGGCAAGCCAATTGGCCGGTTTCAAGCCTTGCAACAGCAAATTAGTGAAGTGGCCGAACAGGTGTTCGGTGCCCGGATGGCTGCCGAAATGGCCTGTCGTAGCACCACTTGGCAGCCTGCGCCGGCCCTTGTGGCCTTGGCAAAGGCCCAAACCAGCCAGGCGGTTGCGCGTGTTGTTGCTGTGGCGCACGCAGTACACGGTGCGATTGGCGTTACGCAAGAGTTTGATCTGCAGCTGTACACGCGTCGCTTAAACGAGTGGGCCCGGGCGGGCGGTGGTGCTGGGTATTGGTCGGGTGTGTTAGGCCAGCAGGTACTTCAGGCCAACAGTTCTGCCCTTGATTTTGTACGCACTGAATTGTTTGCCGAGCCTGCCGCGTAAGTGGCGATCAGCAGGGCTTGCCGACCAACTCGTTCAGCGCGTGCATATCGATGATTTTGACTTCGCGTTGGCTGATTCTAATCACGCCATCGCGAGCAAAGCGTGAAAACAGCCGACTGATGGTTTCCAGCGTGAGCCCAAGGTAATTACCGATTTCTTGGCGACTCATGCGCATCACAAAATCGGTTGGCGAATATCCCAAAATTGCTAAGCGTTGTGAAAGATTGCTTAAAAACGCGGCCAGACGTTGCTCAGAGCGCATCGATCCCAAGGCCAATAACACCTGATGCGAGCGCGCGATCTCTTTGCTCATGAGGCGGCGAATTTGGTGCTGTAGCGAGGGCACGTAGCGACTGATTTCGTCAATATCCTGCACGCGCACGACACAGACTTCAGAGTCTTCCATGGCGATGGCTGACGAACTGTGTTCACCTTCGATCATGCCATCTAAGCCGACGATTTCACCCGGCAAGAAAAAGCCTGTGATTTGCTGACTACCGTTCGCTTCTTCGAGCAAGGTTTTTAACGAGCCGCTACGCAAGCCAAACAAGGCGTTGAGGTTCTCTCCGTGTCGATACAGTGCTTGACCTTTTTCAACGCGGATGCGCTCTTTGACAAGCGTATCTAGCTGTTCAACTTCGTGGGCTGGCATACCGACAGGTAAACACACATGGCCCATCATGCAGGTCGAGCAGTGGGTTGAGGTCGATTCAACTGGAATTCGTTTTTGCATTGTTGCACCTCGCACGCTAGCCGATTTAAAAGTTTAAATCACTGAGTTCATGCATTCTTAGTACTGAGCTTACACCTTGATTGTATTCCTCTTGATTTTAGTTAAGCCTTAAATGAAGGAGTATTGATTTAAATCAGGTTGCCACCACCATAGAACGCCCACACTCTTCACGAGGATCGTGGCAGCGAGATAGCGAGATAGCGAGATAGCGAGATAGCGAGACAGCGAGACAGCGAGACAGCGAGGTAGCGAGATAGCGTCTTGATTTTGAGTGCGAGTGCCGGTCTAGAGTCCCTGCCCGCTAAGGATTTGTTTGCCCGCCCTTGAAAAACCGTAACTCGGCCGCATTTAACAAACATCCCCAACAGACCAAAAGCCATTGTTTCAGGAAACGACTATGCGATTCGATAAATTAACCACTAAGTTTCAGCAGGCACTTGCCGATGCGCAAAGTATGGCTTCGCGCAGCGAGCATCCTTACATTGAACCCGTGCACGTTCTCTCTGCCCTCTTGGCCGACACAGAGAGCGGTGCGTCGAGTTTATTGTCACGCGCAGGTGTAGCGGTCAACCGTCTGCAAACGGCGCTAGAGGCCGTTCTGAAGGGCTTGCCCAAGGTGAAGGGCGGCGATGACAACATTCAGGCGAGCCGCGACCTGCAGTCTGTATTCGCGCGCACCGACAAAGAGGCTGCCAAGCGTGGCGATACCTACATCCCCAGTGAATTATTTTTGCTCGCCTTGGCCGATGACAAAGGCGATGTTGGCCGTTTACTCAAAGAATCAGGCTTGCAACGTAAGCCGCTTGAGGCAGCGATTGATGCCGTGCGCGGTGGTGAGTCGGTCAAAGATCAAGAGGGCGAATCCAATCGCGAGGCATTATCCAAATACACAATGGATCTGACTGAGCGTGCGCGCCAAGGCAAACTCGATCCTGTGATTGGTCGCGATGACGAAATTCGTCGTGCCATTCAGATCTTGCAGCGGCGCACCAAAAATAATCCAGTGCTGATTGGTGAGCCTGGTGTCGGTAAAACTGCAATCGTCGAGGGCTTAGCACAGCGTATTGTGAACGATGAAGTGCCAGAGTCTTTGCGCGGCAAGCGAGTCTTGTCACTTGATCTGGCGAGCTTGTTGGCGGGCGCTAAATTTCGTGGCGAATTTGAAGAGCGTTTAAAAGCGGTGCTCAAAGAATTGTCGCAAGATGATGGCAACAATATCGTCTTTATTGATGAACTGCACACCATGGTGGGTGCGGGTAAGGCCGAAGGTGCAATGGACGCTGGCAATATGCTCAAGCCCGCGTTGGCACGTGGTGAATTGCATTGCATTGGCGCGACGACTCTTGACGAATATCGTAAGTACATTGAAAAAGATGCAGCGCTTGAGCGACGTTTTCAAAAGGTAATTGTTGACGAGCCAAACGTCGAGTCGACTATTGCCATTTTGCGCGGCCTGCAAGAGCGCTATGAACTGCATCATGGCGTAGATATCACTGACCCGGCCATCGTGGCGGCGGCCGAGCTATCCAATCGCTACATCACCGATCGTTTCTTGCCCGACAAAGCGATCGACTTGATCGATGAAGCAGCCGCGCGTATTCGGATGGAGATTGACTCTAAACCCGAGGTGATGGATCGTCTTGATCGCCGCATTATTCAATTAAAAATTGAGCGCGAAGCGGTAAAAAAAGAAACGGATGAGGGCTCGATTCGCCGTTTTCAAATGATCGAAGAAGAGCTTGAAAAACTGCAGCGCGAGTACAACGACTTTGAAGTGATCTGGAAAAGTGAAAAAGCAGCCGTGCAGGGTACGCAATCGATTAAAGAAGAAATCGAGCACGCGCGTGCCAAGATGGTTGAGCTGCAACGCAAAGGGCAGTTCGATAAGCTCGCTGAAATACAGTATGGCAGTTTGCCCGAGCTTGAGTCACGCCTCAAAGCCGCCGAGTTAGCGGGTGCCAAGCCCGGTACCGCCGAGCGTCCGCGCTTGCTGCGCACGCAAGTGGGCGCAGAAGAGATCGCCGAGGTCGTGTCTCGTGCCACCGGTATCCCTGTATCAAAAATGATGACTGGAGAGCGTGACAAACTGCTCAAAATGGAAGACCGCCTGCATCAACGCGTGGTGGGTCAAGACGAAGCCGTAGGCTTGGTAGCCGATGCGATCCGGCGTTCACGTGCGGGTCTGTCTGATCCGGCACGTCCGTACGGTTCGTTCTTGTTCTTGGGGCCAACCGGCGTTGGCAAAACCGAACTTACGCGCGCACTGGCAGATTTTTTGTTTGACTCTGACGACCATTTGATTCGTATCGATATGAGTGAGTTCATGGAAAAACACTCAGTCGCACGCCTGATCGGTGCGCCGCCGGGTTATGTCGGCTACGAAGAGGGCGGCTCTTTAACCGAAGCGGTGCGGCGTAAACCTTATAGTGTGATTCTGTTCGACGAAGTCGAAAAAGCGCACCCTGATGTTTTTAATGTTCTGCTACAGGTGCTGGATGATGGTCGACTGACCGACGGCCAAGGGCGCACCGTTGACTTCAGAAACACCGTCATCGTCATGACCTCAAACTTAGGCTCGCACCATATTCAGGCGATGGTGGGCAAGCCTTATGAAGTGATCAAAGAAATGGTCTGGGAAGAGGTCAAGCAGCATTTTCGTCCTGAATTTTTAAACCGTATCGATGAGATTGTTGTGTTTCATGCGCTCCAAAGTCAGCATATTGAGAAGATTGCCGAGATTCAGCTTCAACGCTTGGCCTCAAGAATGCTTCAACAAGAGATGGTACTTGAGGTGTCAAGTGCTGCGTTGGCAGAACTTGCCCGAGGTGGCTTTGATCCTGTGTTCGGCGCCCGGCCCCTGAAGCGCGCGATTCAGCAGAACCTTGAAAATCCAATTTCCAAACTTATTCTTCAAGGTAAGTTTGGCCCCAAAGATGTGGTGCCCGTTGACTGGCGCGATGGTAAGTTCGTCTTTGAACGCACCCTGCAGTGAGTCGCTGCGGGTTAAAGAGGCACCGCGGTTTGTTCGGTGCGCAGGCAACGCGCGCTGTGGTCAGGTGTCAGCCAGACCAACTCAGGCACGGTCTGTTTGCAGGCTTCAAGCGCCAAGCTGCATCGCTCTGCAAAGGCGCACCCAGGCGGCAGCTTGGTCAAGTCGGGTGGCGAGCCTAAAATGGTTTCTAATCGCGTGCCT
>CAMCZQ010000075.1 GCA_945887835.1 Bordetella parapertussis
GCACCGTTAGGCGGCAGCCACATGAGAATTGAACTGAAAATAATCACAAGTACCATACCAAGCCAGTAGTGGGGCACACTGACACCCAGTACCGAGGTCAGTGACGCAGCCTTATCTACCCAAGAGTTTTGAAAGTAACCGGCGACAAAGCCAAACAGACAGCCAAATATAAAGCCGATCATGGTCGCCACGATCGCCAGTCGGAAGGTGTTGCTGACTGCTCGCAAGACCTCTGACGTCACAGGGCGACCGCTTGCAATCGAGGTGCCTAAGTCACCTTGTAGTGCGCGCCAGCCCCACCGAAAAAATTGTTCTGGGTACGATTTGTTAAAACCATAGATCTCCATCAACTGTTTTTGTAATTCTTGCGAGGCATCGGGAGGCATGATCGACACCAATGGATCGCCGGGCGCTAAGTGCACCAGACCAAAACAAACAAGCGCCACGCCAAACATGATGGGCAGCGTGTATAAAACGCGTTGAAAGATAAAACTCAGCATACAAAACAGCCTTTAAAACGATCAGTCAAGCAGCCTTAAGCGCTACGTGCGGAACGAGCGCTTGAGTATGATATTGCCATCAAAAATGAATGCGGCGGCACCAAATGAAAGTGCCGCCGCAAGACTTCAGACGCTTAGTCTTTGGTCATTGTAGCAATGTCAATAAACCAGCTCTTTGGCTGAACGACATTTTTGACTTTAGGACTCATGGCGCGTGGACCCACATCGTGGGCGATCCAGACGAAGGCCGCTTCGTCGACGATTTTGGCATGTAGTTTTGCCAGAGCTTCGTCGCGCCCTTTTTCCTCAAAGTTTGTACGGGCGTTTGACACGAGTGTGTCAAGCTCGGGGCTGCCAAAGTATCCCCAGTTGTTTGATACCGGAGGAAACGCTTTGGTACTCGAGAACCGAACCATCGCAAAAAACGGATCCATTGCCGAGAAGCTAACGTTGGTGGCCGTTGCGCCGTTTGCAGCCGGATCTTTTGCACCTAAGCGCCAGCTGTTGAACATGGTGTTCCACTCAATGACGTCAAACTGAACGTCAAAGAAGCATTGTTTGAGTGACTGTTGTACGAACTCGTTCATCGGCAGGGGCTGCATCTGACCCGAGCCGGAAGCCGAGATTTGTACTTTGGTTTTCATCGGCTTGGCCGTTGAGTAGCCTGCCTCTGTCATGAGCTTTTTGGCGGCGGCTGGGTCGTACTTAATGTCAAAGGTCGGATTGCCCCACCATGGATGGCCCGGTGGAAAGGTCCCTTTTGGGATCTCCATCATGTCGCCTAGCAGGCTCTTGAGACCCGCCCGATCGACACATAAATTGGCGGCTTGACGTACCCGCTTGTCTAACCAGGGCGAACCATCGGCAAACGATAATTGCCAGGGCCAAACGTGAGGTTGCGCGTTGCTATAGATCGTAAAGCCACGCTGTTTGATTTGTGGCATCGCGTCTGGAGCGGGGGCTTCAATCCAATCAACTTGGCCCGACAACAGGGCTGCGGTACGCGCGTTTGCCTCGGGCATTGGAATCATCACGACCCGATCAATCTTCGGTACGCGTTTGGGATCCCAATAGTCTTTATTTGCGGCAAGTTCGAGCCGTTCACGAGGAACAAAGCGAGTCATTTTAAACGGGCCACTGCCCGAGGCATCGGCAGCAAAGGCTGTCCAGGCCTGTTTTGAGCGCTCGGCTGGGTCGGTCACTGTGGCGGGCACCGCTTTAAGTTTTTCGTTCCATTTAGCGGGCGAAGCCATAAAGAGATTCGTTAAATTAATTGGCAAGAACGAATCGGGCTCGCTCGTGGTTAGCTCAACGGTCATGTCATCGATTTTTTTGGCGCTGCGCAACGTTGGCATGCGTGAGGCTGTCGCACCAACCTGGCTGGCATCAAAATGAGGTGCTGCCTTGTCTAAAACTTTTTGAACATTCCAAACAACGGCGTCGGCGGTGAAGGCAGAGCCATCATGAAACTTGACACCTGGACGTAATTTGAACACCCACTTTGTTTTGTCATTCGCATCTACGGCCCACGAAAGCGCAACGCCTGGGATGACTGTGCTGGCAGAGTCAGCCTTGGTCAGATCCCACTGCGTCAACGAGTCATACATCGGGATGCCGGTAAAACGGTTGCCTTCAAAACCTTGATCGGGCTGTCCAAGCGTTCTGGGCACATCGGCCGCAGTCATGGCGATTGTGAGTGTTTTGTTTTGTGCGAGTGCAGGTTGTGCGAAAGCGACCGCAAGAACACTGGCCAATAAAGACAAGCGAAGTGGGGACAAACCCAAGCGCGCGAAAGATAAAGACTGTTTCATGAATTCTCCGAATAATGGTCTAGGCAGAGCGAATGTCGAGTGAAGGGATCAAAGGAAAGACTGCAACAGCAAAACGAGACTTTGCACAACCGGGCCAGGTACTCGTTGTATGATTTAAAGCAAGTACTGTGCCACGACACAAGAGTGACTTTCTGTCGCGGCGCTTGATAGCGTTTGCTGACGCCCCCAGCCTTTTGAGGGGCTTAATGGAGTCGTAAACATCCTTCTCAGGGGCATAAATTTTTACCTTGCGCTACGTTTTGGTGCATAAATGCAAAGTTTGAGACATTTTTGTCCTTTTTGGTGCAACACTTTGCTTGCACTTGTAAGCAAATTTAACTGACCTTTCAAAATGAAACTACTACTGATTAACCCGAATACGTCCAAAAGCATGACTGCTGGCATCGCCAAGGGGGCACGGGCTGTTGCAAGTGCGGGCACAGAAATCCTTGCGGTTCAACCCAGTTTTGGACCACTTTCCATTGAAGGACACTACGACGAAGCCTTTGCCGCAGCGGGTGTTGCTGAGCAAGTGCGTCTGGCAGCGCCCCAGCGCCCCGATGCGGTGGTGATTGCGTGTTTTGGAGATCCTGGGTTGGAAGCCGCTCGCGAAGCAACGCAGGCACCTGTTTTGGGCATCGCTGAGGCCGCTTTTCATGCCGCCAGCATGGTTGCCACCGGGTTTTCAGTTGTTACAACTATGACACGTACTTGCATTATTGCCGAGCGACTCGTGCAGCGTTATGGCTTTGAGCAGCAATGCCGGGGCGTGCACGGCACCGATATTGCGGTACTTGACCTCGAAGACGGGGGCCAAGCGCTGGTGAGCCAGATCGAGCAAGTGGCGCGCGAGGCGCTCAGCCGCGATCGCAGTGCAGCGATTGTGCTCGGGTGCGCGGGGATGACGGCCTTGTGTCAAATCTTGACCCAGCGGTTGGGCGTGCCGGTGCTCGATGGTGTCGCGGTGGCGGTTAAATTCGCCGAGGCACTCGTCGGCTTAGGCTTAAGCACAAGCAAGGTCGGTGACTATGCCACCCCTTTGGCTAAAACCTACACGGGCTGGGCAGCCCCGCTGGGTTGGCCCAACACTTGAGTCGCGCTCGATCGTTATTTTCGGTGCATCTGGTTGCGGTGCTATTCGGTGCAACTGGCATTTTGGGTGAACTTATTACCGCGGACCCGACTTTTATCACTTGGGGCCGTGCGGGTTTCGCAGTACTTGCGCTTGCTTTGCTTGGTCGCGTCTTGCTGGCGCAGCCCCTCAGCCTGTTGTGGCAACATGGCCGTTGGTGGGCTTTAATGGGTTCAGGCGTGCTGCTGGCCGTGCATTGGGTGACGTTTTTTATTTCAGTCAAGGTGGGAGGCATTGCGATCGCAACACTTGGTTTCGCGAGCTTTCCCGCTTTTATTACCTTGATCGAATGGGGGCTGTTTCGTGAGACCGTCACGCGGGCCGAGTGGGTACGCTTAGGGCTCGTAAGCCTAGGGTTGCTACTTATCACTCCCTCGTTTGACCTTGCTGATCTGGGTACCGAGGGCTTGCTTTGGGGCCTGTTGTCAGGGGCAAGCTTCGGGGTGCTGGCCGTGCTGAATCGGCGTTATTTGTCCGATGTGAATGCCTTTGCCGTTGCGGGTTTGCAAAACGCTATTGTGCTGCTTGTCCTCTCACCTTGGGTGGTGGGGTCGCTGACGACGATCAGCGTTGTGAACTGGCTGTGGGTGGCTGTGTTGGGCGTGCTCTGTACGGGTTTGGCCCATCTCTTATTTGTATCAAGCTTGCGCCAGTTGCCCGCCCGTACGGCGGGCCTGGTTGTCGCTTTAGAACCGATTTACGCGATCGCTTTTGCCTGGTGGTTTTTTAGCCAAGCGCCGTCTCTTCGCACACTCGTGGGCGCAACCGTGATGATTCTTA
The DNA here is from genome assembly GCA_945887835.1 of Bordetella parapertussis. Lineage (GTDB taxonomy): Bacteria > Pseudomonadota > Gammaproteobacteria > Burkholderiales > Burkholderiaceae_B > Zwartia > Zwartia parapertussis_B. The sequence goes on from CAMCZQ010000075.1 coordinate 4,224, forward strand.
CGATTTTGAGTGCCAGCCTGGCGCTGCAAAAAGCGCGTTAGACGTTATCATTGAGGCATGACCTCATCGACTCCACCCTCTGGCGCCCAGGCGCCAGGCCGCGAACTCGCTGGCGCAACGCTCAGTTGCGTCGTACCAGCCTTTAACGAACACGACAATCTGGGCGTGCTTTTGCCACGACTACAGGCTGTGCTGGCGCAGCTCGGTGCGAACTGGGAAATCATCGTGGTCGATGACGGTAGTCGCGACAACACGGCCGAATTGATGGCGGCCTGGGTGCTTAATCCTGGTTTTCGCTTCGTCCAGCTCTCGCGCAACTTCGGCAAAGAGCCGGCAATCACGGCCGGCATCGAGGCGGCTACGGGCGACGTGGTGATGATTCTTGACGCTGATCTACAGCACCCCCCTGAGTTGCTGCCGGCGATGTTGGCGCGCTGGCAGGCCGGAGTCGATATGGTGTATGCGGTGCGCGAAACCCGTGCCGATGAAAGCACTAGCAAACGGTGGGGAACAAAATTATTTTATTCGTTGCTTGCCGGCTCGCGCGGCGTAACCGTACCGCCCGACGCAGGTGATTTTCGTTTGATGGATCGCGCGGTGGTCAATGCGTTGCGTCAACTGCCTGAGCGTAACCGTTTTATGAAAGGCCTCTACGCCTGGGTGGGTTTTCAGTCAGAGTCGATTTCCTACACCCCCGCCCAACGCCAGCATGGCCAGACGCATTACAGTGCGTTCAAACTATTGACGCTTGCGCTCGCCGGCTTAACCTCGTTCACCACCTGGCCGTTGCGCGCGGTGAGTCTCTTTGGCTTTTTGGTGTCGCTTTGTTCGTTTACTTACGGTCTGTATATCGTTGGCGAATATTTTCTTTTTTCAAATCCCACCAGTGGTTGGCCGACGATTGTGACGATTTTATTGTTTTTTTCTGGCATCACTTTGATCTCGATTGGTATCGTGGGCGAGTACATTGCGCGTATTTTCGAAGAGGTCAAAGGGCGCCCACTTTATATCGTGCGACAAGCAAGCGGTCGTCGCTTTCGTGATTAACTCCATCCACGCAAGCGATGCAGCGCAAGACTTTACGCCGCTCATTGTCTGTGCAGACGACTTTGGGCTTGAAGCCGGCGTAGACGCGGCGATCGTTGCGCTAGCTCAGCAAGGTCGTATCAGCGCAACGGGGTGTCTGGTTCAGGCGCCGGGCTTCGAAGCCTCTGCAAAGCAACTAAAAGGCTTGCCGCTTGATCTTGGTTTGCATCTGAATTTAACCGAACCACTTGGTCAGACGGGGCTGTGCATGCCCTTGGGACAGCTTTTGATCCGCACCTACACGCGTGTGATTTCTCGAAAAGCAGTGACGCAACAAATCGAGACTCAGCTTGATTTATTTGAACGACATCTGGGGCAGGCGCCTGATTTTGTGGATGGACATCTGCATGTGCATCAGTTTCCGGTGGTTCGTGAGGTGTTGATTCAAGCCGTGCAACGACGTTATTCACAACACTTGCCGTGGGTGCGTGACACGCGCGCTGCGCCGTCTGATAAACGCTTGCCCGCCAGGCAGCGCCTAAAAGCATGGCTGATCGGTGCGCTTGGGGCTGCAAGCCTCATTCGCTTAGCCCATCAGGCACGTATGCAAAGTAATGAAGCCTTTGCTGGTGCTTATGATTTTGAGCGCCCGCATCCTGACTATGCGCTCATGCTGCGTACTTGGTTGACCCCTGCCAGAGCCAAGATGCTGGTGATGGTGCATCCGGCCAAATACGCATCGCCCGAGTTAGCCTTTGGTCAAAAGCGCGTCGAAGAATACCGAGTGCTTTCGAGCGATAGCTTTGCCCAATTCCTGACGCAACAGCGCTGCCAAATTACTCGTCTTTCAACGCTTTTAGCTCTTCACGCCCATAAAATTTAACTCCCAGGGCGATGCGGTCACGGCCCTGCGAGCGTCGGTGTCGGTTGGTATCGCGCAACGAATACACACAGCCGCAATACTCTTGTTGATAGAACTCCTCGCGCTTGCTGATCTCTATCATGCGCGCCGACCCACCGTGCTTGCGCCAGTTATAGGTCCAATACAGTAAGTCCTCGTAACGCGAGGCGGCCCTCTGGCCGCTGGCGTTGATTTGATTCATATCCTTCCAGCGCGAAATCCCCAGCGAACTTGTGATCGTATCGTAGCCATGTTCAGAGGCGTATAGGGCAGTACGCTCAAAGCGCATATCAAAACACTGCGTGCAACGTTCGCCGCGCTCAGGTTCGTTCTCGAGGCCCTTAATCCGTTCGAACCAGTTGTCAACGTCATAGTCGGCATCAATCATGCGAATGCCGTGTTTTTCGGCGAAGCGGATATTTTCGTTTTTTCGAATTTCGTATTCTTTAACGGGATGAATATTTGGATTGTAGAAAAAAATATCGTATTGAATCCCGGCAGCAAGCAGGCCCTCCATCACTTCACCCGAACAGGGCGCGCAACAAGAATGCAGCAAAACCTTGGTTTTGCCCTCAGGCAAGGCAAACGTAGGGCGTAAGGCGTCTGACACGGTTTAATCCACTCTTTGGTTTTCGGGACAACTCAGCTGCAAGTGTAATCTCAAGCCAGACGCTTGTGCGCTTAGCCCGGCACGGTCGCCGTTTCGCTCAGTACGGCCGCCCACAGGTCTTTGACGGCCTGGCGCTCGTCAAGCAGCTCGCTCTGAACCACGCGCGCTTTGTCTGCACCTTGCAGGCGCACTTCGTGCTGCCGGCGGCGCAAGTTGCGGTAGGCATCGCTCGCGCGCTCGGCAAGCGTCGCGTCAAGCAGCCCGTCAGTACCTGCCAAGCGCAACAGGGCGATGTTTCCGAGGTTTTGAAGCAGTTCTGGATACTGCCCAGCGTGCACCAGAATCAAATATTGAGTGACAAATTCGAGATCGACCATACCGCCTTTGTCATGCTTCAGATCAAACAAGGCTGTGGTGTTTGGATGTCCAGCTGTCATTTTGTCGCGCATGGCGCGCACCTGTTGCGCAAAGGGGGTAGGCGCGCGCGCACGTTTTAAAATGTCTTCACGAATCTGTTCGAAGAGCAAACCCACGCGTGGGTTGCCTGCTGCAAAACGCGCCCGTGTCAGCGCTTGATGCTCCCAAGGCCAGGCGTGGCTGGTTTGATATTGTCTGAAAGCATCGATCGACCCGGCCAGTAAACCCGAGTCTCCGTCGGGCCGCAAACGTAGATCAATGTCGTATAAGCGTCCCGACGAGGTCATGGTCGAGAGCCAAGACGTCAGACGGCGTCCGAGCTTTGTATAAAGCTCAGCGGCGTCTTCGCGTGTGTCGTCGTACAGATACACCAGATCAAGGTCAGACGAGTAGCCCAGTTCTTTGCCCCCAAGGCGCCCGTAGGCAATGATGGCGATTTGGGGCTCGGTCGCGCACTCTGCGAGGTCGGCTGGACACACCTGAGGCCAGACTCTGATTAAAGACTCTTGCAACAGCGTGTCTGCCAAGGCAGATAATTGATCGGCTAGATTCTCGACCGTCAAAATACCTTCAAGATCTTGCGCCAGTAATTGAAAACTGATCTGGCGCTGCGTATCGCGCATCAAATTCATTTGCTGTTCAATGTCAAACGTACCATCGGGCAGCACGCAGGCTTGAAGGTCGGCATGCATTGCAGCGGCGACACGCGCCAAGTCGACCGGTTCCATTAATGTTCGCCAGGCGATCAGGCTGTCGAGCACCAGGGGATGCTGGATCAGGTATTGCGCGGCCCAGGGGCTGGCCGCCATCATGCGCGCAATGCGCGCCATCGTCTCGGGATACTCGGCCAGCAAGGCCAGATACGCGCTGCGCTGGGCGATCGTTTCAATTAAATCAAGCAGTCTGAAGGCCGAGGTGAGAGGCTGGGTGGTGTGCTGAGCCGCAGCAAGCGCCAGCGGCAGCAAAGTGTCGATGCGATTGCGACTAGTGGTTGCCAAGCCGCGGATCCGGTGTCCTTCTAGAAACGTGTCGACCCGAGCCGCCAAGGCCGAAGCGTGTTCGCCAAAGTGCGACAAAGCCGCTTCTAGCGCCTCGGTGGGCGTTGGTGACGTATCCGGTTCAAGCCGAGCTTCAGTGAATTCGTCGGTCAACCCCGCGAGCCGAAACGCATCGCGAAACGCCTCAGCGACAAACTGCCGATGGCGTGCCAGCGTGACTTCAAAGTCGGCTTGCGTCAAGTGCAGCGCCCGCGCCAGAGCGGCAATACGTTCGGGCTCTGCGGGCAAAAGATGGGTCTGTGCGTCTTCGGCGTATTGCAAGGCATGTTCAGTGCGCCGCATAAAGACATAAGCCTGAGCCAGTTGCTCGGCAGTCGCTGCGGGCATTAAACCGGCGCGAACTTGCGCCTCAAGTGCGATGAGCAGCCCGCGCTGTTGCAGGGCAGGCATACGACCGCCCTTAATGAGCTGCGTGAGTTGCACGACAAATTCGATTTCGCGAATACCGCCTTCTCCGAGCTTGATGTTGTGCTTGGTCTCGAGCCCCGGCCGCATGAGCGACCGACGCTGTAAATCAAGGCGAATACGCTCACGCAACGTGCGCAAGGCCGCTAACGTATCAAAGTCGAAGTATTTTCGGTACACAAAGGGCTGGCGCAGACTTTCAAACTGTTGCACCTGTGCGGTTGAATCGCTGTCATCAAAGGCCCGCGCCGGAATCACCCGACCTTTTAGCCAAGCGTAGCGCTCCCATTCGCGGCCTTGCGTGAACAAATATTGTTCAAAGGCGTCCAGACTCCAGGCTAGCGGGCCCGAGTCACCATCGGGGCGCAAACGCAAATCGGTTCTAAAAACTTGCCCGTGAGCGTCAAGCTCTGACAACACAGGCATCATGCGTTGCGTGAGCCGGCCATAGAACTCGTGATAGCTCAATGGGCGCGGTCCTTGGGTTTCACCTTCTTCGTCGTACAGCATCACTAAATCAATATCCGAAGAGACATTCAGTTCTGCTCCGCCTAGTTTGCCCATGCCAATCATTAGCATTTCTTGCGGGCGACCCGTCGCGCTGTCTCTGGGTTGACCATGTATGGCAACCATCTCGTGCATGACCGAACGATAGGCTTGCTCGATGCAACGGTCTGCCAGGGTGCTCATCATTCCTACGACCTCTTCAAGAGAGGCAAGTCCGGCCAGATCGCGCACCATCAGCAAAAAGAAAGTCCGCTTGCGTAACGTGCGCAGCACTTGTCGGCATGTTGCGACCTCTAAGACCGCGCTGCCGATTGGCACACCCGCCAGTTCAGCAAACCAGTCATGCAGTCGCTCGGTGCTAACCGGTGTGGACTGTTCTTGTTCGAGCCAGCGCGCAAAGGCTGGATCGCCTTGTAGCAGGCGGCTAAGGGTCCCTGACCAGGCCAGGGCAGACGAGAGCGCAGAATCAGGCATAAGAAGGGGGCAGGGGTGTTTGAAGGTGCGCGCGCAGCGCCACGTGTGCAGCCCGCATGACAGGCTTGAACAATACCCTATAGAATGGATCTTCACAAAATCTTTTTTGATTTGTTGCTCCTTAATTTTGCGTCCCTTCAAATATTTCTTGCGTATCGCCTTGCTGAGCCTGCTGCTGCTTTACTTTGCAGCTGCGGCAACACTGTTGACCGTCCGCTATTGGGCATTGCCCCGTATCAACGATTGGCGACCGCTGATCGAACAGCACCTTTCTGAGGCGGTAGGCGCTAAGGTATCGATCGAGGATATTTCGGCCGACTGGTCGGGGCTCAACCCCACCGTTAAAGTGCGTAACCTTAAGTTCAGGGATACGACAGACCAGTTATTGGTTCAGGTGCCTGAAGCCTTTGCGATGGTGTCGTACAAAAGCCTGTTCGAACTCGACCTTCGCCTGGCGCGCCTAGAGATCGATGGCATTGCTTTGGCCGGCACCCGGCACCCTGATGGCAGCGTTTGGCTCGCGGGGCAACGTCTCGCGGAGCATTCCAACGAACCACTCAAGCTTGACCGCGATACGCTCGCGGTGCGCTGGCTGTTGGATCAGGGCGAAATCTTCGTTCGTCAGGCGAGTTTTCTTTGGCACGACCAGCTGCGTCAGGCGCCCGCGTTAAGCCTATCCAAGATCGACATCAGTCTGGTCAATAGCGTTTTTCGACACGAGCTTCGTTTGGTCGCGTTTTTACCTCAGGCAGTGGGCCAGCGCGTCGAGTTGGTGATCAAGACAGAAAACGTTTTTAGTCAACTTACCGCGAAATCTAAACGCGAGGCTGAGATTTTTTTTGAAGTGCAAGACACACACCTGACAGAACTGGCGCCTTGGCTTGACTTGTCTTCTGTCTCGGGCACGATCGCCGCGCGCTTATGGGTCGACGTGCAGCAAGGCATGTTGGGTCAGGCCACCCTCGAAGTATCGGGCAAGCAACTCGCTCTGCCGCTATTGGGTCAGGGGCAGGGCGCCGCCTTTGCGCAAACCGGTCAAGTCAGACTGTCTGGTTGGCTAGGTGACCTTTTGCCCGAGGATCGCTGGCCGTTGTTGGCACGTAGCGCTGCGCATCAAGGCATGAGCTTGAGCGCGACCACCACTGGCCTGGCAATCGATAGTCCGTTGTTTGCGCCGTCTTTGCTTGAACTCGGCGAGGTCACCGCGCGCGCAAAGCTATCAAAAACAAGTGCAGGACTGCTGTCAGTGAACGCAGCACAACTCGATCTGAAAGCCGCCGAAATCGCCGCGCAAGTGCAGGGGTCGTGGTTGGCGGGTGGTTTGACAGGGGCCGGGGTACTTGATTTGACTGCCACCATTGCCAAGGCTCCGGTCAATCGTCTGCATCAATACGTCACCACTTTGACCGATCCCGATGCGCGTGCTTTTTTACGCAAGGCACTGACTCAGGGCCAATTGAGTCAGGTCGCACTCACACTCAAAGGCGATCTTGCTCAGTTTCCTTTTAATGCGCCTGACGTACCAGGTGTCTTCAGGCTTGAGGGGCAGTACCGTGGGCTGACGGTCGATTATGATCCGAGTCTTCCCGGCAAGCCTAGTTGGCCCCTGTTGGCTCAGGCGCAAGGCCAAGTTGTTCTCGACAAACTTTCCCTCAAGCTCAACGCAGCAAGTGGCCGATTGCTTGATACACAGGGCAACACGCTTGCGGTGCAAAATTTAGTTGCCACGGTGCCAGACTTTCAATGGCAACCCAAGCTCAGCCTTGAGGCGGTGCTAAGCGGCGAGGCGAAGGATTATTTATCGGTCTTGCGCCAAGCACCTTTGCCCTCAGAGTTTGCAGCCACTCTTAAACGGCTCGAAGCGAATGGCTTTTTAACCGTACCGCTGTCCATTGAACTTGCGCTCGATGGCGACCAGGCGCCGCAAGTCAAGGGGAAGGTTCAGGTGTCGGGCGGGACGTTGAGCCTGGGAAAAGAGTTTCCACCTCTTGAAAATATTCGTGGCGCCATTGACTTTTCAATGCAGCAGCTGCGTACCGAAAGTTTGCGTGTTCAGTTTTTAGGCGGCGAGTCTGTGCTAAGTGGTGGTTGGGGCGAGGCTACTCAGCGCCTGAAGGCGCAAGGCACCGTATCGGTTGTTGGGCTGAGCCAGTTACTAGGCACTCAAGCCGCACTTCCCTTGACAGGGCAGGCTCGCTACGACGCGCAGCTTGTCCCAACAAAACAAAAGGGCTACGAGGCGACCCTGACGTCGACGCTCGAGGGTTTGGCTGTGAATTTACCTGCGCCTTTAGGGAAGGCGGCGCAAGGCCGGATGCCACTGACGCTGCAATGGTCGGCCCTACCAGTAAAAACCGAGTTTTTGCAGAGTGTGACCTTTAGCCTTGGCAACCTTCTCAAGGCTCGTTTCGAGCGCCCTGCAAACGCACGGCCCTCGCCTTACTTTACGCGTGGGGCAATCGTGATGGGCGAACTTGCGCAATTGCCCCGAAGTGGGTTGGCACTCGATCTCAACCTAGACAAAGTCGATGTAGAGGACTGGACCGCCATGTTTGACCAGGTCACGCAAGAGCCTAAACGCGCCTCAACCGGAGACCGCCGCGTGTTTCCGCCTTTAGCAAGCGCAAGACTGCGCTCGCCTCATTTGCTTTGGTCTGACTTAAGCTTCACAGAGCTCGATGTCACCGCCATGCAGAGCGCGCCCGAACAATGGACAGCGCGTATCAGTTCGAAAGAAACGCTGGGTACCGCCACCTGGAGCGCCGCGGGCGGCGCCCTTGACGGTCGGATTCGTGCCCGATTTTCAAAGCTGTCGCTGGGTGCGCCAGCTAACGGCCAAACCGAAGTCCTCAAAATCGATGTCATCGAGAAGCAGCAGTGGTCTGACATTCCTGCGATTGACCTGACGATTGATGACTTGACTCTTTTTGGTAGCCAACTCGGCTCGTTACGGCTACAGGGTTCTAGTCAGCAGCGCCCAGAGCTCTGGAACATCGAAACACTAGATCTGCGTAGCGCTGCTGCGACTACCACGGCAACCGGTCAGTGGCGCTTAAAGGGACCCGAACGCGGCGTGCGTTTGAACACTGAAATCGTCGTTAATGATCTTGGTCGTTTTTCAGAACAAATGGGTCAGCCCGACCGAGTCAAGGGTGGTCACGGATCGATTCAGGCGCAGATCAATTGGGTGAATTTTCCGTGGCTTGATAGCTACCAGGGGCTTAATGGCACGGCAAAAATCGATTTTAAACAAGGGGTGTTTGAGCACGTCAATTCTCGTAGTGCACGCCTTTTAGAACTGCTATCACTTCAGTCCTTGCAACGTCTGTTGAGTTTCAATTTCAGACCTGGCAATGAGTTTAAAGACGGATTTCCCTGGAACGCGCTCACAGGCAGTTTTGACATTAAAAACGGCCTCGTCCACACCGATGATCTCACCGTGAGCAGCCCCGTTGCCAGTATCGTTTTAACTGGCACCTCTGACTTAGATAAAAAAATCTGGGATATGCAAGCCGATGTCAGGCCGATGTTCGACATGAGTGGCGCTGCGCTTGCGACAGCCTTCGTGGTCAATCCGATTGCCGGCTTAAGCGCGTTGGCCACACAGTTTTTGTTGCGCAATCCAATCGAGAAGGCAATGACTGTTAAGTACTCGGTCACAGGCCACTGGGACGAACCCAAGCTCGAACTAAAAGGTGCGCCCGAGCCTGCGCCCGCTTCAAACCGCGGCCCGGCGCCATCCGGCAACTAGCGATTCCTACTCTTTCAGGCAGTCCGACCACCTTTGGGGTGGCGGGTTGTGACCTAGCGCTTCATGAGTTCAAAGAACTCGGCGTTATTTTTAGTTGACCGCATTTTGTCCAAGATGAACTCCATCGAGTCCACATCGTCCATATCGTGAATAAACTTACGCAGTACCCATACTCTTTTTAAGATATCGGGCTGAATCAGCAACTCTTCGCGACGCGTACCAGACTTGTTTAAGTTGATGGCAGGATACACACGCTTTTCAGCTAGCCGGCGCTCAAGGTGAATTTCAGAGTTGCCGGTGCCCTTGAACTCTTCGTAGATCACCTCGTCCATGCGGCTGCCGGTTTCAATCAAGGCGGTGCCGATAATCGTCAGCGAGCCGCCCTCTTCAAGGTTGCGCGCGGCGCCAAAAAAGCGCTTTGGGCGTTGCAGGGCGTTAGCGTCAACGCCGCCTGTCAAGACCTTGCCAGAGGCTGGCACGACAGTGTTGTAGGCGCGCGCCAGACGAGTGATCGAATCTAGCAAGATGACTACGTCTTTTTTCATTTCAACTAGACGTTTGGCGCGTTCAATCACCATCTCGGCAACTTGAACGTGGCGTGTTGCGGGTTCGTCAAAGGTTGACGCTACCACTTCGCCGCGCACGGTACGCTGCATTTCAGTGACTTCTTCTGGACGCTCGTCAATTAGCATGACGATCATAACTGCGTCCGGAAAATTATCGGTAATCGCATGTGCAATGTGTTGCATCATGACCGTTTTTCCGGACTTTGGACTTGCGACGATCAGGCCGCGTTGCCCCTTGCCGATTGGAGCAAAAATATCCAAAATACGACCGGTCAGATTTTCTTCGCTTTTAATGTCACGCTCAAGTGGCATGACCTTATCGGGGTGCAGTGGGGTCAGGTTTTCGAACATGATCCGGTGCTTAATCGCCTCGGGCGCGAAACCATTGACCTTGTCGACTTTGACCAAAGCAAAATAGCGCTCGCCATCTTTGGGCGTGCGCACTTCGCCTTCAATTGAGTCGCCGGTGTACAGGTTAAATCGACGAATCTGCGAGGGTGAAATATAAATATCGTCTGTACTAGCAAGATACGAGGTGTCGGGCGAGCGCAAAAAGCCGAACCCGTCGGGCAAGACCTCTAGTACGCCGTCACCAAATATTTGTTCGCCTTGTTTGGCCCGCTTTTTCATGATGGCAAACATAAGTTCTTGTTTGCGTAAGCGATTGGCATTTTCGATTTCGAGGCCTGCGGCCATTTCGAGCAGCTGCGATACGTGCTGCGCCTTCAGTTCGTTCAGGTGCATTGATGTCAGTATAAAAAATTACTTCAGCAATAGAAGAGGAGGGGAGTAAAAAGGTTTCATAGTCGAACAGCCCGCATCAAGCGAAGCCAGTGGCGAGCCGCGAAGGGGCTCGCGCGCGAGGGCATCTCAGATTGCGCTGTCCAGCCATGCGGTTAATTGTGCTTTGGACAGGGCGCCAACTTTGGTGTCAGCGACTTTGCCGTCTTTAAATAGCATCAAGGTGGGGATGCCGCGAATGCCAAAATTACCTGCGGTGGCCTGATTTTCGTCGACATTGAGTTTGGCGACCGTGACTTTGCCTGCGTATTGGGTGGCAACTTCTTCGAGCATCGGTGCGATCTGTTTGCAAGGGCCACACCAAGCCGCCCAGTAATCTACCAACACGGGCTGTGAGGATTTGAGGACGTCGGCGTCAAAACTTGCGTCGCTCACGTTTTTGATGTGTTCGCTCATGGGTTTTCTCTAAGAGTGATCGGTCTGGCAATGTTGGAATAGTTTTTAAGGTTAGTGCCGGCGTTGCCAAGTGATTGGGGTTCCGGTGTTGTTTTGGTTCGGTTACTTCGATCCAAAACTGCTCAATGGCAGTACAACTTAAACTCATTAAAGCACAACCTGACCGGCTTTTGAGCGTTCACGGGCTTTTGTAGGCAAACGGCTGTGCAGAATAACAACTTATTGCCAAACGATTTCCTGCGAGTTGGGCTCATATACTCGGTTTTGGCGAGTCATTTCAGGCCGCATTCATTCGTCAGCCTGTCGGATTTTGCATTTTCCGTAAAATGGCGCATCTTTTATCGCGTTTGGGGATCTCTTGAGTACAAAGTCTTACAACGAGTCGTCGATTCAGGTGCTGAAAGGCCTCGAACCGGTGCGCCAGCGGCCTGGCATGTACACCCGCACTGAGCATCCGTTACATATTATTCAAGAAGTTCTCGACAACGCGGCCGATGAGGCCCTCGCTGGTTTTGGCAAGCATATTCAAGTAACGCTGCACGCCGATAGCAGCGTCACCGTCGAGGATGACGGACGAGGCATTCCTGTCGGGTTGCACCCCGAAGAAAAAGTGCCCGTCGTCGAACTCGTTTTTACTCGCCTGCATGCCGGCGGAAAATTCGACAAAAAGGGTGGTGGTGCTTACGCGTTTTCGGGCGGCTTGCACGGGGTGGGGGTCTCGGTCACGAACGCCTTGTCAAAACGACTTGAGTTGGTGGTTTGGCGCGAAGCAAACGCGCACCGCATGGCGTTTGCCAATGGCGACGTTCTTGAGCCCTTAGCCTTAGCCCCCGCGCTCAATCGAAAAAAATCGGGTACACGGGTGCGCGTCTGGCCTGATGCGAGTTTTTTTGATTCTGGCGTGATTCCACTCAATGAACTGGTGCACTTGCTTCGCAGCAAAGCGGTCTTAATGGCCGGCGTCAAAGTCACGCTGTTAAACGAAAAAACCGGTGATACCCGCAGCTGGCAGTATGAAAATGGCCTGGCCGGCTATTTGTCAGAGGCGCTGCAGGGTCTCGAGTTGCGTGTCCCCATGTTTCAGGGCGAACAGTTCGCTTTGGCCGATCACGAAAGCTTCGCGCAAGG
>CAMCZQ010000076.1 GCA_945887835.1 Bordetella parapertussis
TTGCAAGACTGCTTCAAGCCAGCGACCGATTGCATCGGGCACGCCTGCGCGTGTTAACAAGAAGGCGAACAAGCCAGCGTTCGCGATAATGAACATGATCACTGCGCTGGAGACGACCGACTTTTTAAGGATGGGTAAGATATCGCGAAATTTGATTTCGCCATACATGACCATCCCGACCATTAAAGCGTAGAACACGGCAACAGCAGAGGCTTCTGTCGGCGTAAACACGCCCCCGTAAATGCCACCCAAAATAATGACAGGCATCAACAACGCCCACGCCGCCTCGATGGTGGCACGACCAAAACTCAAACGGCCCTCGCCATCATTTTTGCCCCAACCTTTATAGCGGCAATACAGATGCACAAAAAGCATTAAAGAAATACCGATAAAAATACCAGGCCCAAAACCTGCGATAAACAGCTCGCCAACCGAAACTTCAGCCGCGACACCGTACAAAATCATCGGGATCGAAGGCGGAATAATCACCCCAAGCTCTGCGCTCGTTGCCTGTAGGGCTGCAGCGTAATTGGGCGGGTAGCCGTGTTTAACCAATGCTGGGATCAAGATGGCACCAATTGCAAAGGTCGTTGCCACGCTCGAACCCGATACTGCTGCAAAAATCATGCAGGTCAGCACGCAAGTCATGGGCAAGCCGCCCTGCACGCCACCCACAATACTCTTGGCAAACTCAACTAAGCGACGAGAGATTCCACCCGTCTCCATTAAGTTGCCGGCCAAAATAAAAAACGGAATCGCCGCCAACGGAAATTTATTCAACGAGTTGAACATCTCTTTGACCGAGATAAGCATATTGACGTTGCCAATTTGTATCCCCAAAATCGCGGCCAAGCCGATCGAGACGGCCACAGATACTGTGAGCAGAAAACACAGCAACATCGTAATTAGCATGGTCAAGCTCATTGCGCATTCTCCAATTCATTACGCTGTGGGTCAAAGTAATTTCCAATGATCGCAGGGACACAAAAAATCCCGCCAACTGGCAACGCTAAGTAGGCCCAAAACATAGAAATAGACTCCAGACCACTAACGGTCTGTACGCGGCCGCGCAAAGAATAGTCCCATCCCCACCAAATGATGACTGCAACAAGAATCAAGGCAGCCACACTTGTCACAAAATCAAAAATACGCTTGCCACGTGCGCCCACCACTCGATACAACACATCGACGCTTACCATGGCCCCTACCCTAAACGCATAAGGGATACCCATAAAAACCATCCACACCAAACTAAAGCGAATCAACACTTCAGTCCATTCAGCGGGGATTTCTAATATGAACCGCATCACGACTTGAAACATACCCAGAGTTGCCGCAAGGGCCATCATCAGGCAGGCAATAAACAACGAGAACCGCGTCGTGACGTTTTCAACAGCAAGCAGAATATTTTTCATCTTGTTCTTCAAAAAAAAACAAGCGCGCCACTTGTGTGCCGCGCTTGTTTTTATATTTAATTAGCTACGAGCTTGCTGCAATTACTTGTAATTACGAATCGCATCGATTTTGTCTTTACCAAAGTCTTTTTCAAACTGGGTAAACACTGGGGCTAACTTAGCAACAAAGGCAGCCTTATCAAAGTTCTCGATAATCGACATTCCCTTGCTACGCAACTCAGTTACGCCACTGGCGTCATCCTTATCCACACGAGCACGCGTTGCGATGACCGCGAGTTTTGCGGCATCCAGAAACACCTTTTGATCAGCGGCCGACAGTTTGTCAAACGAGGCTTTGTTCATCAACAACAGGGCTGGGCTGTAAACGTGTGCGGTCAAGGTCATGTACTTTTGAACTTGCTCAAACTTAGCCGCCATAATCACTGACAAGGGGTTTTCTTGACCGTCAACCACACCTTGTTGCAAGGCTGTGAAGACTTCAGGAAACGCCATTGGCGTAGTGATAATGCCAAAACCTTTATAGGCTGCCACGTGCACGGGGTTTTCCATCGTGCGCATCTTGAGGCCTTTCAAATCATCTGGCAAATTGATCGGGCGCTTGTTGTTTGTCATGTGACGCACGCCGTTTTCAGACCAGGCCAAGGCTTTGAACCCTTTGCTATCAAACTCTTTTAACATTGCCTGGCCGATCGGGCCGTCTAGCACGGCGCGTGCATGTGCCTTGTCACGAAACAAGAAAGGAATATCTAAAATTTTGACGGCCGGCACAAAATTGGGAATCGGGCCCGTGCTGGTACCTGTCAGTTCTTGGGTACCTAGCTGCACGGATTCGATACTTTCACGCTCGCCACCCAGGCTGCCTGAAAAGAAGTTTTTAATAATGATGCGGCCATTGGTGCCCTTCTCGACCTCTTGTGACAACACGTCAATACCATTGCCCTGGTGCGAGTTTTGTGCGATCGAGACGCTATTACGCATCACGACCTGCGCCTGCGTCACTGACGCTAAACCTAAGGTTAGGGCTCCAGCGACTGCCAAAGTAATACGTCCGATACGATTCATGTGAGAGATCTCCGAATTTGAACAATTAAGTGACACGGGAAAAGGTGCTTGCGGCGCACATAAAATATTGTGTTTTTTCAGCGCCAAAGCGATAAAAAATGTAAAAAATACGTTTTTGTCATCCGATGACACCATGGTAGGGCAAAGAACCCGTTTTGGGGCTTAGTAGTATCCCTTGCTTTAGCTATATAAATCACTCTAACCGAGCTTTAGGATCTCGGCTGCAAACTGGTGCGCCGCCAGGGGTCTGGGGGCTGACGGATGGGGCTCGGTCTCTGAGCGCGTACGCCAAATGAAGTAATCGGTGTCCCCGCTAGGCGTACCGAGCTGCTGGTAGACCTTTTCCATAATCGGCACGTGATCGCCATACCAGGCCAAAGTCCCGGGTCGCCCTGCGCTGGCCAGGCCTTCAGTCAGCTTTTTGATCATTTGATCGGCATGGCCAAGGTGGCGCAAGTACACGCCTAAATCTTCGCAGTCGTCTGGTAAGGATTCGGTGAGCCACTCTTGCTTGTCTGCCTCGGGTAGGCTCTCTAAATGCAAGGGGCCGTGGTTTTCCATGGTAATCACAAACACAAAGGTGGGTTGCTCAGACTCTTGACCAAGCAACTCAAGCACTTTATCGGCTACCACCTCGTCACCGACAAAGTGGCAATCGCCTTTGTGCTGTTTTGCGACGACCTCAAACTCGCTGATATCCACAAACTGATCAAAGCCCAACATCGGAAACAGTTTGTCTCGTTTGTAAAAACTTGCGGGGTATGGGTGCACGCAGATGGTGCGATAGCCCTGTTGTTGCAGCAACCGGGCAAGCGAAGGTGCGCCAAAATTGATCAGGCGCCGGTAGGGGTTGAAGCGATCAACGCCAAGCTTCAAAACATCTACACCGGTTAAAAATGAGAACTCGGTGCGAACGGTATTGGCCCCCCAGGCGGGCACTTCAAACAAGCCGTAAAGATCGGCCTCGCGTCTGACTCGATCAAAGTGTTGCAAGACCTCGGGCTTCACCTGCGGGTACACGCGCCTTGGATCAAAAAACGATTCGCTTTGAATCACGACAATATTCGGTAACACGCGCGAGGTTTTAACGGCCGAGGGCTTGGGTAAGGATGAGCGCTTTGTCAGATCGACACTAGGCAATTGCTCGGCACGCCGATACAGCCAATAGGCGCCAAAAAAACCGTGGGTTGTGAGATCGTGCTCTGGATCAAAGTGCAGTGCAGCAACGTTGCTCGAGCCGTATTGCAGCAAGGCACAGGCAACGACCAGCACGCTTGCTATCCCCAGCCAAACGGCGGGTAAACTGTTGCCTTCAGTTAAAGGCGCTTCAAGCGCGACGCCTGCCCACAAGGCCAACGCGATTGCGGTGAACGTTAACGCGGTGGGGATGATGCCTAAAAAAGGCAGATACAGTCGCGGGTGCTTCACGCAATCCACAAAATAATCATTATCTTGATAGACAAAGAACTCGCGCAAGGATTGGTACTTGGCGTTGTTGACGACGATCAGGCAGGCAAAAATGGCGGTGCTAAATAACGTTGCTAACCAGGGGCGTCTGCACAAGACAAAGCCCAGCACAAAGTAGCCGAGCCACAAGCCAAAGTGGGCGGCAATTGCGGGCAAAGGCCTGCGCCACGGTGCTTGAAAGCGAGGTTTGAAGATTTGTTCGATGGCAAACGAGAGTGCGAGGCCAACGATCAGGCTCGGTAAGAGCGCGATGATGATAGCCATCACCTCAAACATGATAGCCAGCCAACTTCAAAATCTTCAACGACCAAGACGCGGGCAACACGGCCAACAACCAAGTCTCAAATGACACAAAAAACGGAAAGGTAATGCGCGCTTTGTTTTTATCGATGCCCTGCTTCATGACCCTGGCCGCTTTGTCGGGTGACCAGACTAAGGTTTTGGGCCCGGGCATGGCGTCGCACATGTCTGATTTCACGTAGCCTGGCATGATCACAGTGACGCCCACGCCTTCGGGGGCAAGCCAACCGCGCAGGCCTTCGCCATAGGCTTTTAAGCCGGCTTTTGACGCGCTGTAAGCGGGTGTCAGCGGCAGGCCAAAGTACGCAGCCAACGAACTGATCAGCACCACTTGCCCGCGACCGCGCTTGCGCATGCCGGGCAAGACGGCGTGCACCATCGCCATCGAAGCGCGAAGGTTCACGTCGAGCAGTAAATTGGTTTGTTCCCAGGATTCGCCTTTACCCTCTGGACCAATATTGATGTTCATGCCTTGATTGGCGATTAACAAATCAATTGGGTGCAAGGCATCGATTTCTTGCACCCAGTTTTGCAATGCGCTGGTGTCGGTGATATCAAACACGCCATTCACCACCAGCGCGCCTTGCGCCCTGCAAGCTTGTGCGGTTTGCTCGAGTTTGCCTTCGTTGCGGCCATGCAGGATCAGAGTGGTGCCAGGCGCGGCGTAGGCTTTTGCTAATGCGTTGCCGATGCTACCTGAAGCACCGGTAATCAAGATTGTTTGCGCGGCACGTGATTTCATATTGGCAGGAGTTTTGTCATGATGCGAGATCTCAACGTGGCACGAGGCTCAGTAGATGCTGCAACGGTGAAAGTTCAGCGGTCAGTCGCTCGCAGCTACCTTGCACGGCTTGCGAAATACTAGCAGGGCTATAAAAGCCACCATACACTTGGGTGCTGTGCATGACCACACGTTTAAAGCTCTGAAACAATTCGGCCTCGGGCGCCACTGGCATCCCCCAAAACTGAGCTAAATCTTGTTGATCAGTTAACCCGTGTAAATTGTATTGCGGGTCGCCCAAACACAGAGTGGGACAACCTTGCTCGAGTGCCACATACCCCACGGTGCTGTTTAAAGTGATAGTGCCCTGAGCATGTTTTACCAAGCTTGCTAAATCACCCGTTTCTAAGTAGATGACGCGCTCTTTCAGACCAAACTGATGCACCAAGTTCAAGAGGACGCGATCATAGTGTTCCCAGCCCGTGTCGAGCGGATGATTTTTGATCACTAGCTTAGTGTGCGCGGGTGCGTGTTGCGCAAAAGACTGCAACACATGTTTAAGTAGCAACTGCATCGTATTAAAGCGCGCGTGATCGCGCACCTGTGAATCGCTATTTAACTGCAAGGGAATAAAAAAATACGGTGTCTCTTGCGCCAGTAGTGTTTGGATCGTATCCGCGTTAGACAGCGCCACGCGCTTTAACAAGCGGCTGCGCTGCAGATAGCCAACGTACTCAACTGCTGCGCTCATATCCTGATGGCTACGATACTTTGAGAACAGCACCCGATTCAGCACTCCTGAAGTTTGATACGCGATATCGTGCGCTGCGCGCAACCAGAGTGGCGACTTAAAATCTTGAAGGGGCACGAGTGCCGGCAAGCGCTGCCCTGCGCGCAAAAACCATTCAGGCGACCGCGGCAACTGCGAACGAGCGTTAACGCCCTCGCGCTCAAGCGTGATCAAATTAGGCCTGAAATAACCTTCTTCAAACACATGGTTGCGTATATTGTTCAGTGGCCCTTGTTCAAGCGCCGCGACATGTATTGGCCGCCTATCCCCAAACACAACTTGATCGGTGATGGCATGCTTTGTATAAAGTTTATTTAAGAAATTGGGTAGCTCGTTCAAGTCTTGCCGAAACCAGTTTGAACCGCGCGGCAACCAATAACTGACATCACCCGCGTTAAAGCTAACTTTATGAACGCGATGACCTTGTTGGATTAAGGTTGTGCCCAAGCGTGCAAAAAACGGTGAACTCACGCCCTGTAAAAACAAGAAGCTACGCAGTTTGACACCCATGCTTACGCGACGCGTCGCAGATCTGCCAAAGGAAGTTTGAGTTTGCTGACCTGGTTTAATACTTCGATCAGTACCATGGCACGCATCTCGCCATCGCTCATTTGAAACGTGGCGTTTAAGCCAGCAAAGGGCCCCTGCGCAATCATCACTTGATCGCCGGTTTTAAAGAGCGGGGTCACTTCGTCGGCGACGCTCAATTCGCGCTGTTTAAACAGGTGGATTAAGCCTGAGTCAACGCGAGCAGGTTCATTACCAAACACGACTAATTTAGAAACGCCTAAGGTCGAGCGAATCGGCCCCCAGCTTTTACCGGATAAATTGGTATCTAACTGGATGAAGAGGTAGCGCGAAAACAAGGGCTCGGCCTGTGTGACGACTGCAGCGCGTCTAACGACTTGTTTTTTGTGCATAGGCAAAAAACACTCGTAGCCCTGATTGCTAAGGTTAAGCAAGGCACGCGCCTCTTGCTTGGGCTTGGTATGAATCACGTACCACCAACTGCGAGTTTCAGTGCTCATGCTGTCTTTGAAATGCTAAATGGCTTAGTGATCTGCTTAGCCTAGTGTTCTGCAAAGGTGCTATTTTGAGTCATTAATCGACGTGAAGCACCGCCAAATCGCCCATTTCTGTTGTCTTTATTCATATAAAAAGCGTCTTTGCGTGCATGGGGCTTTGTTTGCGTTTTATTATCTCGTTCTATCTTTCAATTTTGTGAGAAAACCTTGAAAAAAATCCTGAATACCGTCCTGTTGACCTCAGTGCTTAGCGTGGCTTTACACGTGCAAACGGCCAGCGCACAAGTCGTGTATTGCACGAGCCCTGGGATCCCTGCTCGGTGCGTCGCGCGGCCCGTTGATGTTGGCGCACCGGGCGTTGGGGTCCGGCCAGGTGTGGGTGTAGGCGCACCGGGTGTTGGTATTGGCGCGCCCGGTGTGGGCGTGGCGCCTGGGGTCGGAGCACCGGGAGTTGGTGTCGCACCGGGTGTTGGGGCACATGGTGTAGGTGCACCTGGTGTAGGTGCACCTGGTGTAGGTGCCGCTCCTGGTGCGGGTGCCGGTCGCGCAGGTGTCGGACGCGGTGGGGTTGGTGTGGATCGCGACGGCGCCGAGGGCCAGGGTGCGGGGCCAAATCGGGGCGGCCCAGCTAATCGTGGTGGTGCGCGGTAGCGGCCCAACCCCTTTAGATTCTTTGCTTTGAGGAGCTGAAGCTTTTCGCTTTAGCGCTCAGAGTCTTGACAAGGTTAGCGCTTTAACACGCGCGACGCCGTCTTTAAGATCAAAGTTGAGATGACCTCGCTGCGGGGTTCTTTGAAATGCTCAGCCAGCGCGTCAAGCGCGTTTGATACCTCGCGATCCAAAATCATTTCAAGCCGTTTTGCGCCCGCCTCAAGCCGCTTGCGGCGATGTTCAGCGGTGCGTTCGACAGCCGAAATAGGCGTCTTTAAGCGTGGGCGTCCTCGTCTGGACAAGCCCGGCAAAAAGCCCTGCCCCGCCAGCGCTGCGGCACTGGGCTCAGGTTGAGTTTGTTTGGCTTTTGCTTTTTTTGCTGAACTCTTGTCGGCTTGCGCTGCAATATCAAGTGCGGGCAACTCGACATCTAAGTCACCGAACAAGGACTGAGGCGTTGGCGTGATCTTTGGCTGCTTCATGGCCGTCTTATTATTAATAACCGGATATTAATTATATCGGATCGGTTTGATCCCCCTCACCTAACGCACATTGCAACATCGCGGTGTCGCGCCAGGCACCAAACTTATAGCCCACGGCCTTAAAGGTACCCGCAAGCGTAAACCCGTGGCGCTCATGCAAGCTGACTGAGGGCGGGTTTGAATCCCCCACTACCGCCATCATCTGCCGATAGCCTTTCGCCGTACAAAGCTTGATGATTTCAGCGAGTAGCAGGCTTCCAATCCCCTGCCCAGACAGCCCTTCTTGCACGTACACAGAATCCTCAACCGTGAACCGATACGCCGGTCGCGGCCGATAAAGCGTGACGTAGGCGTAGCCCACCACGACACCATTTTGTTCACCTACCAAATACGGCAAAGCTTTAGCCACAACATCTGCCCGCCGCTGCCGCATTTCGTCAAGTGTTGGTGGAGTCAGCTCAAACGACGCCGTGCCATGCAAAACGTGATACGCATAAATCGCATGAATGGCCGCAACGTCGGCTTCAACGCTATCGCGGACGCACACTGCGGGCTGTGTAGGTGACATTGTAGATCTGTTCATGCGCTAGAAGGCTAGGCTGCCTTTTTGATTGGCTTAGAACTTCCGCCAACACTTTTTGTTTGGGCAATAGATTTTTTCTTCTGTGACGCCAAACCAGAACTCACAATCGATTTGAGTTCTGCTGTAGCAAACCGTTGTAAGGCATCGCGCATCAAAGGTTGGTAGCCAACACCGTGATGCTCGCCAATCACTTTAAAAGCGGCGATTAGCTCTTGATTTAGACGAATCGAGATCATCTGCAAACCGAGCGACTCATCGATGTTCAGAGCAAGCTCAGACTTTGCACGCTTTGCATATTTAATGTCGCAGCCAAGTGTTCGCGAATCCCATGCCTGCTCAGTACCCAATATTTTCTTTTCTTTCGTCATCATCATCTTTGCCATAGAAACGAACTATTTTCCAAGATCTTCGTAGATGGCAACCTCAATACTGTTTGCCTCATACGCCGACTTAATATGTACATTGCCATCCAAAACTAGAAAAACCACCTTCAATAAGCGGCTGTGATTAGTCTCGGCGACAAACCACAAAGTTGGCGGATCCGTTTGGTGATCTTCTCGAGTATCTTCAAGATAAACACCACAACGATTTTCAAAACATTGCTCGACCTCTCGTCGAGAAACCTGATGTTTGTTTTTAAGTTTTTCTAGGATATTTTGGCAGATGATTAAGGTATGCAAAGTGTATATACAAACAAAAGGGCAGTCAAATAGAGAGTGCTGATACCCGCACAAGCCAAACGCACAAAGCGTCGTATCTTTTGCTCATCCAGCATGGCAGCTAAAAGCAAATTTTAACCGCCCAAAGCTCTAAAATCTGTTACTGCTATCTAGTACATTTGTAAATACTGTTACTAAACAAGTCGAGTTGATAGCCTACATAACCACGCCATTCGCTCAACATCCCCCCTTCTGTTCGGGCTCGATGATGGCCCAGTCAATTTTGATTGGGTTTATTTTTTTGTAACGGTTCCAGTAGATCTCGAACGATCCTTGCTTAGTTGCGCGATCGAGAAAGGCTTGAATGTCGGGGCTGATGCGGTTGCGCATCTCTACGAGGTCAAGCACGACCAGCGCGCCGCAGCGTTTGATTAACTCAGGCGTTACGGCTTTTGTTTGGCTATATAGGCCATAGGGCAGCACGAGTGGTTGGTACTTAGACACCACCGACACCGTGCCCGCTGTCCAGGTTTCGCCGATCACGATTTTTAGAGGGCCAAGTTTTTGCTCATCCCAGATTTTGTCGAGCGTACTGGCTAAGGGCTTAGCAGGGTAATTGGCACGCGCTGTTTTGCCAAGCACATCTGCAATCACACCGTAGTAAAGCGCCATGCCCACGCCCATTAACACGTTCAACGTCAAGCCCACCGTCAACACCCGCGTGAGGGTGATCTTTGCATCAAGCGCGGGCACCCAACGTAACGCATACAAACCCAGCATGACAAAAAACGCAGTCGCCCAATTGGCATTAAGAGTAATAAATACCGTGCCAAGCAACGACGTTAAGATCACCGGCCCAAGCGCCGCAAAACTGATAAAACGCCACTCAGAATTTTGGGTCATACGAATTGACGCGACTGGATTTTGCGCTTTTTCTTTAAAGCCAAATCTCAGTACCAACAAGACTATGAATAACGGAGAAAGTTTGCCCGCCTGGCTCGCTAAAAAGCTCAGTACACGTTTGAAATGATTGACCTCTGCCCCAACCTGCTTTTGCATGTATTGCAGGGTGGGCGCGTTTTCGCGAAGCATCCACTCGATATGCGGGATCAAGGCGATACCGCCCGCCACAATCGCCACAACGATCCCCACGATTGCAAAACGGTGTCGGCTGCGAACATCTTGCAGTAACCAAACCCCCATCACGGCAAACCATATCCCTGCACTGTATTTTGTCAGCAGGCACACGGTGCCAGCGACCCCCACCAAGGCCCAACGCCACCATTGCGGCTGGCGCACTGCAAGTAATAATGCCCAAACAAATAAGGCGGTAGGTAAAAGCTGCAACAGATTTGAACTGACCTGCAAGCCGTTGATGTTGTGATACACAATCAGGCTTGTAAACACCACGGCAATCAAGGCACGCGCCGGGCTCACGCAGAGCAAACTGATGCGCCAAACTACCAACAGCATCAACGCAACATTGACTTGACCAGCCACATACGTCATCCAAAACGAACGCCCAAACACCGCAGCCCAGGCGTGCACCCACCAAGTGCCGATCGGGCCAAATTTTGGATAACCCCAGGCAGGTGACTGCATCCAGAAAAGTTCTTCGAGGCTGTCTTTATGTGGCGCGGTGTAACTGATGATCGCCATCAACGCCCAAAACACAGCATGAAACGCGATGTATCCAAACGTCAGGCGCGCTAACTGACGCGAGTCGTTTGGGTCGATTCGGCTTAAGGCGTGATCGATACGTTTGAAAATTGGTAGATTTTTAAACATTGCTTGGCTCAGGTGGTTGACTTCACTTGGGTTGGGCACCCGACTGGATCAGTTCAAGCACGGCCTGAGCAAACACTTCGGGCACTTCTTGTGGCATGTTGTGCCCCACGCCTGGCACCACACGGTGTGAACGTGAGCCTGTAAACCGGCGGGCACTTGCCTCGGGTGTAGAGGGCTCACGCACGCCGTCATCCGCGCCATCAAACGTAATGGTTGGCACAGTAATCACCGGTTCGGCCGCTAAGCGACGCTCGATGTCAGCGTAGGCTGGATCGCCCTCAACCAAACCAAAGCGATGGCGATACGAGTGAATCACCACCTCGACAAAGTCAGGATGTTCAAACGACGGCGCGCTGCGCCCAAAGGTTGCATCATCAAACCCCCAGGTCGGCGACCACAAACGCCACAGCAATCGAATCAAGCCTTGTCGGTCTTTTTGCAAGCCGGCGCGGCCGCGTTCGCTGTGAAAATAATACTGGTACCACAGCCGATGCTCGCGCTCGGGCATGTCGGGCACCAGCGCTTGCGCGATATTTTGAATGTTATAGCTATTAAATGACACCAGCCCTTTACAGCGCTCGGGCCAACACGCAGCAACCACGCAAGCGGCTCGTCCACCCCAGTCGTAGCCTGCCAAGTAGGCGCTTGGAATCTGTAAGGCCTCCATCAACGCTAACAAATCTGCCCCCAGGGCGGCCTGTTCACCCGAGCGTGGGGTGGTCGCATCCAAAAATGTCGTTGAACCATACCCCCGCAAGTAAGGCACGATCACGCGGCACCCCGCGGCAGCCAAAAGAGGAGCCACCTCGGCATAGGCTTGGATATCGTACGGAAACCCATGCATCAAAAACACAGGGGTGCCCGTAACAGGGCCCGACTCGGCGTAGCCGATGTTTAAAACACCTGCTTGGATTTGCTTGTTAGCTTGCATAATAAAGATGATTTCCGGTTGATCAGTGACGACTTCAAGAGCTGTGAGCCCTGCTTTAAAGAGGGTCTTCTGTTTAAGTCTTTGCTTTCTAATACCCTCCTAGGGAATACCATGGTATCCACATTATTCCACGGGTGTTACCTTCAAAAGCGTAAACCGTTTCGAACGCATCCTTACCTAAGGGGAATCCACGTGTTTAAAAAAATATTGCTGGCAGTCGCAACCTCCAGTTTAGTGCTTTGCGGCGTCACGTTTGCACAAGACAAGCAAATCAAAATCGGGATCGTGTTCGACTTATCTGGTGCTTTAGCCGCTGGCGGCTCTCACGCTGCCTATCTTGGCACCAAGCACGCGATCGACATCATTAACGAACGCGGCGGCGTCGAGGGCTATAAAATTGTCCCAATCTTTGTCGATGCTCAAAGTAAAACCGAAGTGGCGATTAACGAGACAGAGCGTCTGGTGAATCAAGAAAAAGTCGATATGATCGCGGGTGTCTTCTCTTCTGCCCATTGCGTACCGATTGCACAGCGCTTAGACCAAGCCAAAAAATTCATGTGGGCAAGCGTCTGCGTGGCCTCGGCGGTATTTAAAGATAAAAACCTTAAATATGCTTTTCGTGCACAAGTGCACTCAGACCAGTTTGGCGAAGCTTCGTGCCGCTTTATTGCTGAAAATGCCAAGGCAAAACTTGGTAAAGACCCCAAAGACATAAAAGTTGCCGTGATCTATGAAGACGGCCCCTATGGTACGGGCGTGGCCATGGGTAACGAAACTTACTGTAAACAGCTAGGCATCTCGGTGGTACTGAAAGAAGGTTACGCCGCGACCTCGCCCGATTTATCGCCCTTGGTCACTAAATTGCGTCGTGCCAAGCCCGATGTCATCCTGCACACAGGCTACAACCCGGACATCACCTTGTTTTTGCGCCAAGCGAAAGAGCAAAACCTTAAATGGGGTGCTTTGATCGGTCACGGCGCTGGCTACGGTCAGTTCGACAAACTGTTTACCACGTTTGGCGCAGATGCGAACTACATCTATAACGTAGACCCAGTGGCTGCGCAGTTGCTAGACCCAAAGACTCTGAAGCCTGGCCTCGGAGACGTCACCGCAGAAATGATGAAACGCTATAAAGCAGAGACCAAAGCAGACCAAGTCCCTCCGCATGTATCGATGGGGTTTAATCAAACTTGGATTTTTCTGACTGATGTGTTGCCCCGTGCCATCAAAAAGCACGGCGGCATCGACTCTGAAGCACTCAGAAAAGCGGCGCTCGAAACCGATATCCCTGTGGGCGGAACGATTCAGGGCTATGGCGTCAAGTTCTTTCAGCCTGGCGAGTCAATGGCGGGACAAAATCAACTCTCTTCCCCTGTTGTGCACCAATACATTGGAAAAGAGACCTATGTTGTTTGGCCTAGCGCGATTAAAAGCAAAGACGCTGTGCTGCCCCTGCCAAAGGGCCACGGTTACGCTAACTAATCGTGTTAATTGTTAAGGAACTCACCAAACGTTTTGGCGGCTTCACGGCCGTCGATCGACTTTCCTTTGAAGTGCAATCGGGCGAGATCATCGGACTGATCGGACCCAACGGTTCTGGCAAAAGTACGACCTTTAATGCGATAGCGGGCATGCTTGCGCCAAGTTCAGGACAGGTCCATCTAAACGGCGTCAGAATCGACGGACTCGCACCCTTTCAAATTTGCCAGCGAGGTTTGGCGCGCACGTTTCAAATTCCTCGTCCGTTCTATAAGCTCTCAATTTTAGAGAATGTGACCTTGGCGGCTTACTTTGGCGCCAGCGAACCCATCACGCGCGCGCAAGCACTGCATCGCGCGCATGACGCACTCTCCTTGATTGATCTGCCGACCAATGCCGAACAACAAGTCGAGGGCCTGGGTGCTGCCGGCTTAAAAAAACTAGAAATGGCACGTGCCTTGGCGACACAACCAAAGTTGCTCTTGGCCGACGAGAGTTTGGGCGGCCTCGACGAGACCGAAATGGAACAAGCCGCTCAGATGCTCAAACGTATCCGCGACGATCGCGGCATCACCATCATTTGGGTCGAGCACATCATGGGGGTGTTGATGAAAGTGATTGACCGTTGCTTAGTGCTGGATCACGGTGAGCTCATCGCCCAGGGCACGCCTTCAGAAGTTGCCCATAACCCTCGAGTGATCGAGGTGTACCTAGGTACGGATGCGCAAACGTTACAAGATCAAGTCGCAAAAAACACCAGCACAGAGGTCGCTTGATGCTTGAGCTCAAGAACGTCAACGCGGGCTATGGAAGTTTCCAAGCAATTTTTGACATCTCGTTAAGCGTCAAGGCGGGTGAGGCCATCGCAGTCATTGGGCCAAATGGCGCGGGCAAAACCACCCTGCTGCGTGTGATCTCGCGCCTGCTAGAAGCGACCTCTGGTGATATTTCCATGCAAGGGCAATCTTATATAAATTTGCCGGCGCATGAAGTGGTTGGGTTGGGTATTGCACAAGTGCCCGAAGGGCGCAGACTGTTTCCGCGCTTATCGGTGCAAGACAATCTCAAGATGGGCGCCTACACGCCCGCTGCCCGGCAAACGTACGAAGAGCGACTTGACTATGTGTACCAGTTGTTTCCGCGCATGGCCGAACGTCGCAATCAACTAGCCGGCACCATGTCTGGCGGTGAACAACAAATGTGCGCGATTGGCCGTGCGTTGATGAGCAAACCCAAGTTGCTACTTTTAGATGAACCTTCGGCAGGGCTCGCCCCCGTCATCGTGCAATCGATCTTTGAACTGATGCATAAAATTCGTGCCGAGGGTTACACCGTTTTAATTGTCGAACAAAATATTAAGCAAGTTCTAAAAGTGGTTGATCGTGGCTACTTGATTGAGACCGGAAAACTGCGTGCAAGTGGGACGTCGGCCGAACTCTTGGCAAGCGATGAAGTGCACAAAGCCTACTTAGGTGTGTAATGGACTTTTTTGATATTTTTTTAGTCGAAGCCATTGTCAACGGGCTGTTGCTTGGCGGCTTGCTTGCCCTACTTTCACTCGGCCTGAATCTAATTTTTGGAGTGATCGACGTCGTATGGATTTGCTATGCCGAAATGATGATGATTGGCATGTACGTCATCTATTGGTCTTTTTCGGTGATGGGCTGGCCCTTGTACATCGCGATTATTCTTGGCGTGATAACGGTAGCCCTTCTCGGAGCCCTGATGCACTGGTTTATTCTAAGACCGGTCTTGTCAGCAGCACCCATTAATCAGCTCCTCGTCACCGGTGGCGTACTGTTTTTTTTACAGGCGGTTGCGACCGTTGCCTTCGGGATTGATT
>CAMCZQ010000077.1 GCA_945887835.1 Bordetella parapertussis
AGAACGCATCGTCGCCCATCTGCACGACACCATCAGCGACTGCGCCAGTGATATTTGCGGCATGAATTTGTAGTGTGCCGCCTAGATGCATACGCACCTTCAGTTCGCCTTTTGTTTCACCCTCGAAGCTCTCGGACATTTTTGCCAACCCTTGAGCGGTGTTCCAGGTCGGCGAGGGCAGATAGATGTAAAACCTCCAGTTCTGGGCCGCTGCGGCACAAAGAGAAAAACTTGTGGTAGCCACTAGGCAGAGTGCAGTGGCAAGTTTTAAAAGGGGTCTGCGTGCGAGCTTGATATTCATGTGTATCCTCTGTGATTGATCGAGTAACGAAGTCAATTCTTTGCGCCTGGCGGAAACTCAACGTCCGACGAAACGTCCACTCCAGCACTAGCGAGTTCTTTAAGAACTTTTGGGTCGAGTCGAATGGGTGCGCCCGCACCTCCGGCATTGATGGCCATCGTGACCCCGGTCACATCGCCAATATTCGTGAGGCTATGAAAAACCCCCTCTGGGACGACCACCGTGTCAAAAGGTCCGACGATGACGCTCTCATCGCCGATGACACATTCCCATTGACCCGCCATGACGACGAAAGCCTCGGCCGTGTCATGGGAGTGCGAAGCAAATCCTTTCCCAGGCTCTGCGCGGATGCACACCATTGTGAAGTGTTCGTTAGCAAGCGCGGCTAAAGCTGGATTCTTGCTTTCTCCAGGGCGACCCAGAATGGTGAACCGTTCTCTTTCGAAGCGCGGTAAGACCATGTCGCGAGGCCTGAAGTGAGCTTTGCGGGCTTCTATCTCTTCGTATCGAACAAGGCAGTGTTCAATGGGGATTGACTTGTTGGTATCTGCGCTCATGGGAGCTCCTGAGGTGGGTTGAATGCCGATCTATTGGTCGTAGGTCTTCGAGTCAGTAAACTTGGTTCGACGTACGTTGCTGGAGCGCTCTGCTATTAAGGTGTTTTCTCGGCAATGGAAGTCATCTCAGTGCACGTTCAATGCCGCTTCGCTCGGCAGACTGACACCATCGCTGTATTGCTTGTTCGTATTCGCCGCCTAGCTAGGCAGTCACACTAGTCTTTTTAGTTTTAATAAAGTGACCTGATGAACGGTGTGTATGCGCACCACCACTCAAGCTTCGAATGTAGTGATATTAAGAATGGTAAGTCAATCATTATTTATTAGTTGAGTGATTACCCGAATGTGGTTTTGTATCCATCCTAACGTCGTGACGACTTCAAAATAAGGTCGTTAGGTAAGTGACAAGGGCGGAGAGGGCGTCAATTAAAGCCCAACGCTCGACAACCTGACGACGGGTAGAATATACTGTTTATTTATACAGTATCTCTATGCAACCAAGTCATCCCGCCCACACGCTCGCACCCACGCTTGACCAGACCCCACTGGGTCTGTTGCAGGATATGCCCGCCTATGGATTTAGGCTGCTCTCCCACAGAATGAGCGCCGGTTTTCCATCCCCTGCGGGTGACTATACCGAAGAAGCGCTAGACCTCAACACCTATTTGGTGCGAAACAAACCCGCCACCTTCATGTTTTCCGTTAAGGGCGACTCCATGGTTGGAGCCAGTATCGAGGATGGCGATAAAGTGGTCGTTGACCGCGCACTGAACCCCAAGCACAACGACATTGTCGTGGCCGTACTAAACGGCGAATACACCATCAAGCGTTTATTTAAACACCTGGGCTGTGTTGAGCTGCGCCCCGAGAATCCGGCTTACCAGCCAATCAGCTTCAAGGACGGCACCGAGCTTCAGGTGTGGGGCGTTGTCGTTGGAGTCGTGCGCCGCTACTCCTCCAAAAGTTAGCTTGTGGCTCACGCACCTCTATGGTGGCGTGACGGCCATGGGGCAACAGATTCGCCAGCGCGTCAAACAGTGGACTGGCCTGCCGGTGTGCGTAGGCTTTGGGCCCACAAAAACGCTCGCTAAGATTGCCAACCATCTAGCCAAAAAAAATTTTGAATTCGAGGGCGTTTGCGATCTGCACGCCATCCCGCGGCCCGAGCGCCTGCAATGGACGCAGTTCGGCCGAGACACCGTGACAACCGGTGCAAATGGAACTGAGAAACGCTGGGCGATGCGTTCAGAAAATCGTTCGCCTCGGTTCACGACGCAATGGGACGAGTTGCCGATTGCTACGTGAGCAAGCGGTCGACTAGTCGAGCTCTTTGTATGAGTACATGAACTTCCCCAAATTCGTCCAGCTTTTCCACCGCACCTCCGTCCAATTTTTTAGCCGCACCCCTCTGGGTCAGGATTCAGCGCAAATTAACAAGGTGGTGGTGGAGCAGCTTATTGAAGCTGCGCCGCAGCCAGATTAGTCGAGTTTAATCCCTCTAGCGTTGATAAATTGTGGCCAGCGCTTCACTTCTTCTTTCAAAAATGCCTCGGCTTGTTGTGGGGTTCCTCCGACAAACTCGACACCTTGGGCGGATAGTTTGTCACCAACGTCGGGATGCTTGATCGCGGCGCTGATCGCGCCGTTTAGCGTAGCAACAACCTCGGCCGGAGTGCCTGCGGGGGCAAGCAGCATATACCACCCGACAATATCAAATGGCTTACCAGTCAGTTCAGTCATCGTGGGTACGTCTGGAAGCAGAGTAGAGCGCTTTGGACTTGTTACCGCAAGGGCTCTGAGTTTGCCACTTTGGATATGCATCAGGGAGGTCGTGATGATGTCGTAGAACATAGTGATATGGCCACCGAGTAAATCGATGAGTGCTGGACCATTACCTTTGTAAGTGATCGGGATGATATCAATGTTGGCCTGCATCTTCAACATTTCTCCGGCTAAGTGCGACCCTGCCCCCACTGCGCCCACCCCATAGTTTAATTTTCCTGGTTGAGCTTTCGCTGCATTGATCAGGTCTTGATAGCTTTTGATGGGTAGGGTCGAATTTATATCCAGAACCAGAGGGATATAAGCCACGTAGCTTAGCGTTGCAAAGTCTTTGACAGGGTCGAAGGGTAGATTTTTCATCAAAGCGCCATTTGTCGCATGCGCGGTCGATGCCATGATGATCGTATAGCCATCTGCGGGAGACTTTGCTACAAGCTCAGTGCCAATGGCAGTGTTTGCTCCGGCCTTGTTTTCAGCGACTACCGCTACCCCCAGAGTTTCTGACATACGCGCACCGATCGCTCTGCCCAATAGGTCAACACCACCGCCCGGCGCCACAGGGATAATCATGCGAATCGGTTTGCTCGGAAATTGCTGTGCGCAGCAACTTGCTGAGGCAAGTGCTGCGGTCAGCACCGACAGAAAACCAAGTCGGCTAAGGGTTCGTAGGCTTGCATTCATCTGCTGTCTCCTAGTAAGTTGATCTTCCGACGCCATCGCAGTCATTCAAACGTATCGTTGCCTGCTTAGGTGCACGAGCGGTTAACAATTAGTTCGCCTGTTTGCGACGATCCATGAGGCGTTTGATCTTGGTGGTTTGAGAGGAACCGGTAAACTGGTCCAGAGCGCCTTTGGGGTGGATTTCGACCGTCATGCGAACGCCCAGCGCTTCTTTAAGTCTTCGCTCAAGATCCAATTTAACGGCGGGCCCCGCAGCCTCAGAGGGCACCTCAACCAAGACCGTCATTTCGTCTTTTTGTGCCTCGCCAATGCGATCAACAAAGATAAAGTGCTCGCCGTTTGTACGTTCATCTTGCACCACTAGTGCGCCGATCGCTTCCGGAAAGACATTCACTCCTCGCAACTTGACCATGTTATCGTTGCGACCGAAAATCCGCTGAAGTCGCCGCATTGAACTGCAGCAGGGGCACTCGTCTGTTGCATAAGCTGAGATGTCGTTCACATTAAAACGAATTTGGGGGGCACCCCACTTATAGAGGGTCGTAATATAGACAGTTCCTTTTTTTCCGTCTGGCAAGAGCCGGCCGGTTTCTGGATCCGCTATTTCTAGGATGTAGGCATCTTCTTGAACGTGCATGCCAGTTCTGTGTGTACATTCTGCTGCCATCATCCCACTTTCATGCGTGCCATACATATCATGACAGGGGGCATTCCACAGCGCTTCAAGCTGAGCCCTATCTTCCATGCCGATGTGGGTGCCAATGGTACGTATTCCGAGTTCGCGAACATCAATACCCAACTCGTCACGCGCCACGAGTGCCAGGTGGCGCAAATAGGTGGGAAACGTGAGAATCACATTGATGTTCCAAGCTTTGATTAACTCGATCTGCCGCCTGCTTGGTGTGGTTGAGCCGCCACCTGTTGTAATTGGAATCGCTCCGCTGTAGTGCCACAAGGCCTCGCGCGGTGAGGCCGCGCCATTGGATAGACCTAGCGAATACGCGACTAGCACCGAATCGCCAGGGCGAACGCCATGCAGGGCTAATCTTCGCCCGCCAAGGATACCCATGACTTCGCGATCGATCGGCGCGTAGAGCATCGGTCGCGGCAGACCCGTCGTGCCGCCACTCGTTTGGAGCACCATGGGAAACTGTTTTCCGTCTTGCGGCGACATTCCCATGAAATCTCCATAGGGAGGATTTCGCTCGATACTTCGTCGAATGTCGTGCACGTCGTAGGGTGGAATCTTTTCTAAATCTTCCAAACTTTTGATGTCGCCGGGTTCTAAGCCTACGTTGCCCCAATGCAATTGAAAAAAAGGAATCTCCCATCCGCGTTTGACCGTCTCGAGAAAGCGCTTTTCTTGTAAGACTCGTAGCTCATCGCGAGACATGCGATAGACTTTGCGAAAATAATCTGGTGGGGGTGGATATTCACGCCAAAGTTTTTCGAAGTCGAGCGCACGAAAATAATAAGGCACCTCAATGCCATCTCCGTCTCCGGTTCCTGCGAAGGGCTGACTCATAAACAATCTCCCAGTTGGCGACCGGTTAAGGTGGCTAGACCTTCAGATCCGTCCCCTTTGTTCAGCTATTTTTATAATTCTTTAATTACAAACCCAGCTTGGTTTTTTAGTGATTGCTAGATTTGCGTCTAGATAGTGTAGGGTATTTTTTGCTAAAAATTAAAATTGCTGTGCTCGAGTGTGGTTTGGGGCAGACAGAGCTAGATCTATTCAGTATGCGCGAGATAGATTACTGTTTTGCCGTGAAACATAATAAACTGGGTCAAACAACTATAACTTAGGAAGACCGTGATGAGACTCACACGACAAGGATGGCAATGGCTGTTTGCTGTGTTTTTGGTTACTGGTGTACAAATTAAGTCTTTTGCTCAGGCCTTTCCGACTAAACCGATTCGCATGCTAGTCGCCTATGCTCCCGGCGGCGGTACTGATATTCTCGCGAGAACGATCGCCCAAACGATGGGTGACGAGCTGGGTCAGCTTGTCCTAGTCGAGAATAAACCAGGTGCTGGATCGCAACTCGCGACCGACCTAGTGGCTAAGGCGCCTGCTGATGGCTACACAATATTGTTGGCTACGATTGCGCACACCATCAATCCTGGTCTGTATAAAAAGCTCCCTTATGATTCGCTTAACGACTTTGCAGCAGTGAGTTTGGTCGCGTCTGTACCCCTCATTATTTTAGTGAGCCCGACAGTGCCTGTCTCTAGCGTTAAAGAGCTGATCGCCTTAGCAAAAGAGAAGCCTGGCTATTTAAATAATGCGATGGCGACTGGCAGCATGCCTCATCTGGCAGCAGAAATGTTCAAGACGCTTGTAGGCGTGCAGATTGTGCCAGTGCCGTTCAAGGGCAACTCGCCCGCCCATCCCGATCTGATCGCCGGACGCGTTCATATTATGTTTGACGCACTATCCTCAGGTTTGCCTCAGGTTCAAGCTGGCAGGCTTAAGGGGATTGCAGTGACGAGCGCACAACGTTCGCAGGCAGCTCCTAATATTCCCACCGTAGCAGAATCAGGTGTGCCCGGGTTCGAGGCCGAGCCGTGGTATGGGGTGCTTGCGCCTGCCGCAACCCCAGGCGCTACCGTAGAGCGGTTGAATGTTGCGATTCGCAAGGCCGTTGCTGTACCAGCCGTTCGCGATAAGCTGCTTAGCCTTGGCTACACGATCAAAGTGGACTCGCCCGCCGAGTTTACTAGTTACTTAAAGTCCGAGCTGAACAAGTGGACGCAGGTTGTGAAAGATTCCGGTGCGATGCCCGAGTAAATGGAGGGAGTTTAGCGACGACGATTATCCACCAGACGCTTAACCTTAGACGTTTGCGTCAGACCCGTGATCATGGCCAGAGACCCTGCAGGAACAACCTGCACGTCTACCTTCACACCCAGCACCTCGTGAACGCGCGCCTCGAGTTCAGCGCGAAACGTCTCGCTGGCTGCTAGGTCTGCTTGTACAGCCTCGATTTGCACGGTCATCTCATCGCGAGCGCTAGCACCTACGGTCTGAACAGTGCACACGTACTCGCCAGTGCTACGTTTATCGGTTAACAAGACAGCACCAATCGCTTCGGGAAACACATTGACCCCACGTAACTTGATCATGTTGTCGTTGCGGCCGCGAATCTTATCGAGCCGACGATGGGTGCCGCCACAGGCACACTTGCCTGGCATGATGGCCGAAACGTCGTTAACGTTAAAGCGAATGATCGGTGCCGCCTCGCGGTAGAAGGTCGTGACAAGAAGGACACCCGGGTCACCCACTGGACAAGCCTCATAGGTTTCCGGATCAGCGACTTCAATAAAGTGTGCATCTTCAAAAATATGCATTCCCTCGCGCAATTCACAATTTGTCGCGACAACGCCAGATTCATTAAAGCCGTAATATTCAAACACCGGTGCACCCCACAACGTCTCGATTGACTCCCTTCTATCGAGCCCAAGCGCGGTACCTAGACACTTGATGTTTAGTTCGCGGACATCAAAATTCATTTCGTCGCGCGCGACCTGTGCCAGATGACGTAGGTATGGCGGGAAGCCCATCATGACGTTGCTACCCCAAGCCCGTGCTAACTCAATTTGCCGGCGCGTCGGAGTGGCCGAACCTGTGCCCGTCATGACACCCAAGGCGCCTGTGTATTTCCATAAAGCGTCACGATTTGCGACACCCCCATTGGTCAGCCCCATCGAGAAGGTGACTTGCACGATATCACCAGGCCGGATGCCATGCGAATAAGCGCGTCGTGCGACCAAGATATCCGAAATTTCGCGATCCCGTGGGGTATGCAAAGTCGGCCGTGGAAGCCCAGTGGTACCCCCACTTGTTTGCATGACCAGAGGGCAGTCTCCCACAGCAACGCCCATGTGCTCGCCAAAAGGCGGCTGTCGTTCGTAGCTGTCTCGCAGGTCGTTGACGGTATACGGCGGAATCTTTGGTAGATCCTCAAGTGACTTGATGTCGCCTGCTTCAAGGCCGACGTTGCCCCAATGCCTCTGATAGAAAGGGTTTTTCCAGGCATGCGTCATCGCCGCTAAGAAACGACTATTTTGAAGCTCTCGAAGCTGCTCTGCTGGCATCTTGAACACCGTGTCGAAGTACACCGGCGGAGGCGGCATTTCTTCCCAAAGCGCAGGAAAATCTAAAGCGTTGTAATACCAGTGGGCACGTGGATCTAACATCTATAAGCCTCTAATCGGGCGTTGCCCTTGAAAGCGTTTTGAGAAGACGAGCAGGTTAAATTAGAGCGCCGTGTCGCCCGCCGTCAGCATGCTGCACTGAGCCGGTGATGTATCCCGCCCAAGGCGAACACAAGAAAGCCACTAACCCAGCGATTTCGTTTGGGTCACCGATGCGACCCATCGGAATTTGTTTTGCCATTTGCGCAAGTTGCTCTTGCTCAAGTTGACCGGGTGTACCTGTACCGAAAACGGTTCCTAGTCGACCTGTCGCAATTCGTCCGGGGCAAATGGTGTTGATAGTAATATTTTGCGCGGCAATTTCAAGAGAAAGCGTTTTCGCATAGCCAATCACCCCTGCCCAGGTCGCAACCGATAGACCAAAGCGAGCGATGGGTTGTATGGCCGACAGTGCGGTAATGTTGACGATGCGACCCCAGCCATTTTCTTGCATCGACGGTAAGGCCCCACGAGTCAGTCTGACGACGCTCATTAGATTCTGTTCAACGGCACGCGTCCACGCAAGATCGTCAAAGGACTGTATCTCGCCCAAGGGTGGGGCGCCATCGTTGTTGATCAACAGATCAATACGGCCAAATTTCTCGAGCGCACTCTTGGTGATGCGTTGACAGTCTTCCGCTTTGCGGATATCAGCAGGGATCGCGAACGTCTGCGCACCCGTCTCAGCGCTGACGCGCGCACAGGCCTGGTCAAGCGGTTCTGTTTTACGAGCGACCATCGCAACTGTTGCCCCCTCACCGGCGAGCAGATGGGCGATCGCATAGCCAATGCCTTGACTGGCACCGCCAACAACTGCGATTTTTCCTGTTAACGAGAGATCCATCAAACGCCTCCGCTAATACCCAAGAGACGTTCAGCATTTTTAAAAAATACTCGTTCAAGAATGTCATCGGTATAGCCAAGTTCTTTCCAGTCCTTGACTAGCCTTTCGTAGCGAAACAAAGGATAGTCAGCACCAAACATGACACGATCTTTGAGGCGCGAGCGAATTTCCTTTTTGAAGGGGTCTGTCAGGTACTTGGGTGACCAGCCATGCAGTTCGCTCCAGACGTTATGCTTATGAAGCATGATGGAGATCATCTCATCCTGCCATGGCCAGGCAGGGCGTCCAGTAACGATCTGAAGGTCAGGAAAATTGATGGCGAGTTCATCGACATAGCGAGGATGACATAAGTCTAGTTTTAAGCCTCCACCGCCTCGTAGCCCTGCGCCTGCGCCAGTATGACCCACCAAAACCAACACTGGGCGCTTATAGGCGAGACAAACTTCATAGATGGGGTTATAGATAGGATCGCTTGCGGCATAGCCGGTGCCAGAAGAGGAAACGCAATAACCAACAAAGCCTTTGCTAGCTAGAATGCAGCGTTCAAACTCTTGGGCCCCACTCGCACCGAGCTGCGGGTCGAGTTGTATCCAGTTGCCAAAAATGCAGTCGCTGTACTGTGCTTGTGTAGCGATGGCGTAGTCATGCAGAGGTTTGACTTCCTCGATGGTGAAGTTCTTTGTAAAACCAAAATCGAGAATGGTTCTGACATTATTGGCGCGAAGATATTCGGCCATTTGCTCTTCTGTATCGTACGTGGGGGTCGAGTTCCAAGTTATTTTCTGTTGGGCGAGCGCCTCAGCAGTTCTCAGAACGTAGCCGCGTTCGGTGCCCCAGTGTGAATGGAGATCAAAAATTTTCATGAGTGATTTTGCCTCGATATTTACTGTGTTACGGGTGGATTTCGAGCACTGTACTTTTTGATAAGTCTTGTGTTGTCTCGCGTGACACGCAGGCGCTAGTGTGCTCTAAGTACGGATTTCATCATAAGTCAATTTTGGCCAAAGCTAAAGCTTCTCTGATTAAGTCCCAAAGTCTCTGAAAAACTTGATCACTGGATTGCATCCACGCCGAGTCAAGTCAGCTTGTTAACTGCAGCATCAATTCGAAAAAATTAATACGCAGGTGACAATCCGCCATCAATATTAATCGCTGTTCCAGTTAAATAGCCACCCGCATCTGAGGCTAGTAATGCCACTAAGCCGGCAAACTCTTCGGGCTTACCCAAGCGGCCCAATGGGATTTGTTGCCCTTGTTTTGCAAGATACTCTTCATACCCGATACCAGAATCATCTTTCTTGTGAAAGCGGTGCCATTGTTCACTGTCAATACGACCGATACAAAGCGAGTTTACTAGGACATTAAAAGGTGCCACCTCATTGGCCAAAACCTTGCTGTACGCCATTCCGGCCGCTCGTGTCACAGAGGTAGGGGCTGTCCCAGCACCTGGAGTTTTTGCAAGCGTATTCAACACATTTATGATGCGACCCCATCTACGATCTTTCATACCCGGAAGAACCAAACGAGTCAATCTGATTGCTGAGAATAGTTTAAGATCAAAATCATGCTGCCAGTCTGAGTCAGATAATTCGTCAATATTGCCTCGCGATGACCCACCTGCATTATTCATAAGTATGTCAACGCCACCCCAGCGCTTCTCAACGGTTGCGTAGAGATTTTCGATAGCACTTACCGACATCACATCACACACAATTGACAAAACTTCAGTCGTCGCTGACGCTCGCAATCGTTCGGCCGCATGCTCTAAACGAGTTTGATCTCGTGCGGCAATCGCCACTCGATATCCTTGCTCTACTAAAATCAATGCGGCAGCATATCCAAGGCCAGCGCTTCCTCCTGTGATTAAAACCCGTCTGTCTCTGCCTTCAATACTCATCATAACCTCGCCTCAAAACTGTTAAACACTATGCTTCAGTTCATTGATCTATTTGTACGTTCGTTAAATGAGGTAAGACTCATCTCAACGCGCGTAGAGAAACCAACAACGGCATGTTGATCATTCACTCTGCAACGATCCCAGCGGTCTTTATAACCTTTCCCCATTTGAGATATTCGTTGTTCAAAAAAATTGCAAATTGCGCTGGCCGCATTTGGTTTGGGATAGCCCCCATCTGCGCTAATCTTTCGATTACGTCAGCAGAGTGCATCTCGAGTAAAACGCTTTGATTGATATATTCGATCACCTTGTCAGACGTGCCAGAGGGTGCTAACAATCCAAACCATGTACTGGCTTCAAAGCCAGGCAAGTCTGACTCTCGCGCGGTAGGAATGTCAGGCAACGCCTTCAATCTCACGGCAGAGGCGACTACCAGCGCTTTCACTGCCCCGGACTTGATGTGCGGCAACGCTAACACTGCGCTCGAAGCCATCATATCGACATGACCTGCCAGAAGATCGTTGGTCGCTGGACCCCCTCCTTTGTAGGGCACATGCGTAATGTTCACCTCCGCTTCATACTTAAGTAACTCCAGTGAAAAATGTTGCGGGCTACCGATCCCACCCGACGCATAGTTGAGTTCCCCCGGCCGCTTGCGCGCTAAAGCAAGCAACTCAGTCAACGTCCGAACATCTAATGATTTTTTAATCAGAAGAATATTAGGGACGTCCCCAAGTAGTGCGACCGCCTTAAAATCTTTTTGAAAATCATAAGGCAGCGAGCTATAAATTTGCGGATTGATGACATTAGCCGGTGTACCAAGCAGCAAGGTGTACCCGTCAGCATTTCCCTTGGCGACCAACGCCGAACCAATATTGGTATTTGCGCCGGGATGATTCTCTACAATGACGGACGTATTCCATTGCATCCCAAGTTTCTGAGCAAACAAGCGGGCCAAAATATCGGTACCACCACCCGCTGCGTACGGCACAATCAACCGCACTGGCTTAACAGGAAAAACTGAAGGTTGAGCGCTTAATGAAAAAGGAAACACGACAGCCAGTGCAACAACACTTCTAAGTAACGCCTGTGTAATCGTGTGAGTCATCTGCACACCCTCTTTAAAATTATTCTGATCGATTCTCTTAGGAATTGCCGCGTTGAGGTCGCTAGTTTTTAATCGAAATAAAATCCCCCATTGACTTCTACCACTTCACCGGTCATGAATCTCGCAGCATCGGATGCTAAAAAACAAGCCACGCTTGCGATATCGTCTGGTTGTGCCAATCGGCCAAGAGGAGTTAATTCGATTGCCTTGTCTTTAATAGCCTGGGGCCAGGCCGCAGTCATTGGTGTATTAACAACACCCGGATTAATTGCGTTTACACGCACACCAAACGGACCAAGTGATTTTGCTAAAGAATGGGTTAAACCAATCACTGCCGCTTTAGAGGCAACATAGCATGGGCCGCCAGCAACGCCACCAACTTTGGCAGAGTCTGAAGCAGTTAGTACGATCGACCCTCTTGCTGCAGACATCATTTTTTGAGCAACAAATCGAGCGAGAAAAAATGTGCCCGTCACATTAATCTTTAAAATTTTCTCCCATTCAGTTTCCAAAGAGTCGAGCCACGATGCGCCAGTCCAGACTGCGGCGAAGTGCAGCAGTGCATCGATATTCCCCAAAGTGTCGCTCACTTGATCAACTGCTGTAGCACATTGGATCGTATTGGAAATATCGACTGACATGCACTGCAGAGCGGCACCCGCATCTGGGAACTGTCGTACGATAGCTTCTCGATCTAAGTCAAAAGCGGCAACACGGTAGCCAGACGCAAGCAAAATTATCGTCGCTGCACGACCGATACCACTTGCGGCACCGGTCACAATCGCAGTCGGGGCAGTCACGCAAGATCCTTCGTCATCTTCGCAATCGTCAATGCTTTCAGTTCACGTTTCAATATTTTTCCATAACCATTTTTTGGTAGATCATCTTCAAACCGAATGATGCGGGGCTTTTTGTATCCAGCGAGATTGTCTTTACACAAATCGAGTAACTCTGACTCATTAACTTCAATGCCATCCCTTTTTCTTACGATTGCGACGACCGACTCCCCCCACAAACGGTCTGGCACGCCAATTACTGCGACTTCTAAGACACCTGGATGTGTCAGCAATACTTCTTCAACTTCCCTCGGATAGATATTGGCTCCACCGCTGATGATCATTTCTTTTTTGCGATCGAGCAAATAGTAGTAGCCATCGCGATCGCGCTTACCTAGGTCACCTGTGTGATACCAGTTGTTTTTAAATACTTCAGCGGTTGCCTCAGGCAAATTCCAATAGCCTTTCATGACCACAGCGCCTCTGAGCGCGATCTCACCAATCTGCTCATCGCCAAGCACTTGATCGTTTTCATCTAAAATTGCGATCTCGATGTCTTTGCGAATCCGACCCGCCGAGGCATAGCGTTTTTCCAGCTCTGGGGCGTCAACTAATCGATGATCATCGGGGCTGAGCATCGTGATGGTCATGGGCGTTTCACCCTGCCCATAGATTTGACACAAAATCGGACCCCATTGTTTGACTGCACGCTTTAAATCTTCTACGTACATGGGGCTACCGCCATAACCAAGAAATCTTAGCGACGATAAATCATACTGATTGATCGCAGGTGAATTTAGCAACATGGTGATCATCGTCGGTGCGATGAACGCGATCTTAGTGACGCGATTAGTCTGAATGAGATTAAAGATTTGGTCGGGATCAAAACTGGTACCAGTCGGAATCAATTGAGTACCCGCGTTGGCGGTGATGGGTAAGGCCCATAGCCCGCTGCCGTGAGTTAAGGGTCCAGGATGCATCACGACATCATTGGGTTGTAGTTGATAAACTTCCTGTGGATAGCGCTCAATCATAAACATTAGGTTGCCATGACTCTCCATTGCACCCTTGGGTTTGCCGGTCGTGCCAGAGGTATAAAAGAGCCAGGCAATTTCGTCGGATGAACACTCGACATCACATTTTTTTGAATCACCTTGAGCAATGAATGATTCGTAATTATGTGCGCATGCTAGCTCAGCACCAATGCAAATGAACAAAGAGAGTAGCGGTATTTCGGTACGCTTACTCGTTAATCCTTCAGCAAAGTCATCACTGAAAACAATTGCTTTCGCAGCAGAGTCTTGTAAGATATACGCGTACTCGCGTGGGTGAAGTCTTGCATTAAGGGGTACAGCAATGGCGCCAATCTTGAGTGTCGCAAAGAGCGTTTCGAGTAACTCAGGGCAATTACGCTGCAAAATAGCAACGCGATCACCGCGTTGCACCCCATGCTGCATCAATTGATGCCCGAGTTGATTAACTCGCATATTGAACTCGCGATAGCTGCGTTTGAGCGATCCATAAATTAGTGCGACGCGATCAGGCGCTGCTTGCGCCGCGCGCGTCAATATCGACCCTACATTCATTTTGCGCCTCTTGCTAACATTTGTGTCAATCTCATCTTCTTTACTTCATTAACTAAGCGGCGCCATCTTCACGCGCTGAAGTGACTCCCATCCCCAGAAACCTTACCCCAATGTCTGGATCGTGCGCGATGTCTGCTGGTTTGCCTGAGTAGACAACTGCCCCTTTATTCATAATGATGATTCGATCAACGATTTCAAGTGCAAAGGCTAGTTTTTGCTCGACCAGTAAAATCGAAACTCCCTCGCGATTGAGTCGACGGATCAGGTGACCGACCTCTTGAACGATGGCCGGACTCAAACCTTCAGAGGGTTCATCCATTAAGAACACTTCAGGGTTTTGAATCAGCGCACGAGCAATCGCAAGCATTTGTTGCTCACCACCCGAGAGCACATCGCCACGGGCGTTGCGTCGAGCATAGAGTCTTGGAAAAAGCTCGTAGATTGTCCCCAGATTCCAATTTCCGGGGCGTGCGTGTAGCGCAGCTAATTCAAGATTTTCGATGACCGACAGGGTTGGAAAAATACGGTGTCCTTGCGGTACCCAACCAATCCCTTTGCGGACGATTTCAGAGGTTGTACATGCCCTGATTGTTGCGCCGTTAAAGTCAATATCGCCAGTCGTGCGAGTGAGTCCGAGAATCGTTTGTAGTGTGGTGGTCTTACCCACCCCATTGCGCCCAAGAATACCAACTATTTCGCCTTTGAACAGATCAAACGAAACATCGTGCAAAATATGACTTTCGTCGTAATAGGCGTTGACGCCACGCAGCGATAAGATAGGGTCTTGGGTCATGCGTCTTTGCCCATATAAACAGCGCTCACCCTGGGGTCAGCGCGAATTTCTTCGACAGTCCCGTCAGCAAGCACCTCGCCTAAATTCAAGACAGTCACCCGATCGGCCAGTGAAAAAACGACATCCATGTCGTGTTCGACAATCAAGATCGTCATTTCGCGCGGTAGGGCGCACATCAACTTGAGCATCGACTCAGTCTCTGCTGGCCCCATGCCGGCGGTCGGCTCATCAAGTAGAAGTATTTTAGGTTGGCCGGCTAGCGCCAGCGCCAACTCTAGTTGCCGTTGCTCTCCGTAGGACAGGTT
Organism: Bordetella parapertussis; assembly: GCA_945887835.1. Taxonomy (GTDB): domain Bacteria; phylum Pseudomonadota; class Gammaproteobacteria; order Burkholderiales; family Burkholderiaceae_B; genus Zwartia; species Zwartia parapertussis_B. The sequence goes on from CAMCZQ010000077.1 coordinate 14,828, forward strand.
GACGACTTTGGTTGCGTGTGCATCCAATAGATCCACTCGCTGAAGAGTTTCAGCCACAGCTTCGTAGCGTTGAACCCTCGATTGTTGTGCTGCAAATATCCCTGGATGATGCGCGGCGCATGCGAGTTCGACGTTTTCCCAAACGGTAAGCCCGAGCATGAGTTGATTGCGTTGAAAGGTCCGCGAAACGCCGTGTCGCCAGAGTGCAAACGGTTCAAGTCCTGTGGTGCGGGCATGATTGATGAAAATATCACCTTTAGTCG
>CAMCZQ010000078.1 GCA_945887835.1 Bordetella parapertussis
GCCCATTCTGGTGGGTGATGTCTCGGTCAGACGTCACGTGTTGCCCGAGCCCACCGCAACGCTTAAAGGCACTTAATGATCGTATTGCTTGACGTTGGAAACAGTCGAATCAAACTCGGTTGGCATCATCCTGCCATGGGGCGCGAGGCGGCCGTACACGCCATGGCGTTCAGCCCGCTGGCACAGCTGCCCGAAGCGCTGCGTAAATGGCTCAGTACGCTTCCGGTGCAACCGCGCGAAGCGCGTGGAGTGAATGTCGCCGGACACGTTGTCGCGCAATTAATTGAACAGGCTTTGGCAGAGGCCGGCTGTCCGATTCAGTGGATCTTACCCACGACCGAGCACTTGGGCGTGCGCAACGCCTACGACAAGCCAACGCAACTAGGCGCAGATCGCTGGGCGGCGCTGCTGGGTTTAGCGGGGCACTTCCAAGAGTCTCAAGCACCGCTTGTTCTCGCGACCTTTGGCACCGCCACCACCATCGACACGCTCAGCCCAGACAAAGTGTTTAAAGGTGGTCTAATTTTGCCAGGCCCCGCTCTGATGCGTCAGTCTTTGGCGCAAGGTACGGCCAACCTACCGCTAGCTAGTGGCGCGACCACCGAATATCCAACCCACACGCTGCAGGCCATTGCCACAGGGGTGGTGGCAGCACAAGCCGGTGCAGTTTGGCGCCAATGCGACATTGCTCAAAAATATTTTGGAGCGGCGCCCGTGCTTTGCGTGAGCGGCGGTGGCTGGCCCGAGGTCGAAGCCGAAGTGCGTCGCATGCACACTGGCTTAAAAATAGAATTTATCGCCAACCCTGTGCTCGACGGACTCGCGCGCATGGTTTAACCGTAGTTTTCAATCAAGTGAATCGAGCCATGTCAGCACAACACCTACAAGAACGTACACGCCTCACCGTCAACCAAGCACGCGAACTGGCGCAAGCCGTGGCTCGCAAAATGGCTTATTCAGCCGAAGATTCCGCAGTCATCGCCGAACACGTGATTGATGCAGCGCTGTGTGGCTACGAGTACTCAGGCCTGCCCAAGCTACTCGACGCCATCGAAAGTCAGCGCAACCTGCGCCCCAGAACACCCATGAAAATCATCAAAGAAACACCGATTTCTATTGTGTTTGATGGCGGGAACAATATCGGCATGCTGGCGATTCAACGCTTAGGCGAAGCGGTACAAGCCAAAGCGATGGTGAGCGGGTTTGCCATTGGTGGAGTGCAAAACAGCTGGATGAGCGGACGTGGTGCGCACTACGTTGAAAAACTCGTCAACAACGACTTAGTGGTCATTCATACCGTCAGTTCACAAAGCTATGTCGCGCCACTGGGAGGTATCGAGTCGATCTTGGGTACCAATCCAATTACGATTGGTTTGCCCACGGCAAACGGCCCGTTGATTTTTGACATGGGTACCTCGGCCATTATGTACACCGATCTCACTTTGCGCGAGCGTCGTGGTGAAACCTTACCAGAGGGCGTGGCCATTGATGTGCACGGCAATCCCACCCAAGATCCTACCGCCGCGCGCGCGGGTGCGCTGCTGCCTTTTGCAGGACACAAAGGTTTTGGTCTGGCGTTGATGATGCACGCGATGGGCTTGCTCACAGGTGCGGGTACCACTGCCGATAAAAACAATGGGCACCTGATCATCGCGTTCAAGCCTGATCTGATGTATTCAACCGAACAGTACAAAGAAGATGTCAGCGCCCTGATTACGCGCATTAAAACCTCAAAGCGGGCAGCAGGCGTTGACGAGATTCGTATCCCGTCAGAAAGATCTTTTAAAGAGCGCGCGCGCAACTTGAAAGACGGGCTTGAGTTTGATACGGCGGTGTTTAAGCGCTTACGCGAGTTTGCTGGCGTTTAAGTTTGCCCGCGATTCATTCAATAGTGCTTTTCTAATCGCAGCAATCCAAAATTGCCTACCCGAGAGCATCTGATTGATGACCTCGGGTCCATCATCCTATCGTTAGTCAAAAAGATCTTTGATGGTATCAAGGCCTTGCGTCAACTCGCCCGCTTCGAGCTGCAGCACACGGGCAGTCAAGATTGTATGAAGCGGCGCTGCAACACCTAGCTCAGAAGCTTTCTTTGCAATCAATCCATTGATTGACTCAATTTCAGTTCGTCGCCCGCGCCGAATGTCGTGCAAGGTAGAGGCTTGACCCGTCACATCAAGGCGCTCTTCCCATTTTTTTAGCTCTTTCTCGATTTGTGCAAAGCCATCAGAAACATTCGGATTACCCGCCAGCCAGACGTCTGGGGGAATCGATGAAATTTTTTCTAACTGCAAGCCCATTGCACGGCCGACCAGAACACCCTCTTGCGCCAACTTGATCGACAGGCGACGCGTATCGCGATGCGCGAACATGTCAACAATCCCCATGCCAGTCAAGGGCCCAATTGCACTTGCTGTCGCATTATTAGTGAGCTTTGACCAGCGCTCACCCCACAAGTTGGTAGTGACATCCGCGTGATCAACCGACTTCAAGACTTCCGCGATCTGTAATGCTCGAGGCGTCACACGACCATGCATCTCACCTATCCTAAAAACCGGATAACCCGGTGGCGCCGGCTTCATCCACCGCATCACTTGACCAGGGCCCGTCATTTCGACACCGATGGTGTTCAGCACACATCCAACTACTCGGCCCCATCCAACCAAAGGCGCGATGGTTTCCTCATTCATGCCATTTTGCATCGACAACACATAGCCGTCAGAGGATAAATAATCGCGCAAGAATAAGGTCATCCATTCTGTGTCGTATGACTTGACGCACAAAATCGCCACGTCAACTTTATTCTTTAACAGCACTTGTGCTTCAGACAAGTGCAGCGCGTGCACGGGAACATGAAAGTCCCCCTGCGAGCCCGAAAGCGAAAGCCCGTGCTGCTTCATATGAGAAACATGCTCGGACCACAGGTCAACCATGGTGACCTGGTGGCCACCACGAGCCATCATGCCGCCAACGTATGCGCCGACCGAGCCCGCGCCAAAGATGCCGATATGCATATTGATGCCCAGTGTTCGTTAATTGAGTTTCGTTGACGCCCAGGCAGTCAACAACAACTTGCCACTCACGGCAGTCCACACACCCAGATAACGGTTGTAAAGATTTTTCTCAACCCCGTCAACCACCACCGTCATATTGACCTTGCCTTCAACCAGCACTGCATTGCCAACAACGCGAGCTGTGACCTCTTCACGATCTAGTCGCGTGTACGTCGAGCGCCCGGTTGACACACTATCCACGTAGGTTGCTTTGGTATCACGACGTCCACTTGCGTGGGTGTAGGTCAACCCTTCGTCGACAATGGCTGCAAGCCCTGCACCATCGGCTGCCAGCAACACCTTGCAACGAAGCGCATCGAGTTTGAGCGCCTCTTGCTCAAGGGCTTTTGAGGCAGCCTGCTGATCATTTGAAGACATTTTATTTTCCTGTTTGAGTGATAAAAAAGTTTATGGCGACGAGTATTTGCAAAGTGTTTTTTGCTGTTATCGAAAAATTTTTACTGCTGTGGGATCTTTGCATTCTTGATCACATCGCGCCAGCGTGCAATCTCAGAGGCTAAAAATTTAGCTTGCCCTTGGGGATCCGTGCCAATAATTGTGATCCCGATTTGAGCGTATTGCTCGATGATCTTAGGATCTTTGAGCGCGCGCTGCGTTTCTTTAGCGATTAACTCGGTAGCCTCAGACGGTGTGCCCGCTGGTGCAAATAGCCCATTCCAAGAACCCGCCAAAAAACCTTTGAGACCAAGCTCTTGTAAGGTTGGGACATTCGGCAAAATGGCTAAACGCTGTTCACTGGTCACCGCAAGTACGTTTAAGCGCCCTTCGCGGATATACGAAATTCCTTGTGTCGAAATCAGCACCACGCAGTTGATATGACCACCCAACAAGTCGACAACCATCGGAGCATCCGATTGATAGGGTACGGGCATCAGAGGCACCTCGGCGGCAAACTTCAGTGCCTCGGTTGCCATGTGGTTACCGCTGCCTGGCACAATCCCACAGCGCAAGGCCTCAGGATTTTTTTTGCCGTGAGCCACAAATTCTTGAAACGTTTTGACTGACAGCGAAGGATGTGTCACCAACATCATCGGTACTGTTCCAATCAAAGTCACTGGTTCAAAGCTTTTTACGGCGTCATACGGCATTTCTTTTCTGAGGCTTGGGTTAATCGCGTGTGGCGAGCCTACCATCAACAGCGTATAGCCATCTGGCGGTGCCTTTGAGACAAACTGAGATCCGACAATTCCACTGCCGCCATTTTTATTTTCAACCTGAACACTCACGCCAAGCTGTTCGGTGAGTTTTTTTGCCATTGAGCGGGCAATAATGTCCGTCGTGCCACCGGGCCCAAACGGCACAATAATTCGGATCGGTTTATTTGGATAGGGCTGCGCCGTTGCGGTCATGCCAACCACACCGAACACACTAAACACCAACGCGACTATTATTTTTATGCGTTTTTTCATTTTGTCTCCTTTACCGTCTTTGTCATCTTAACTTTGCCCAAGTTGTCTAGAGCTTGTGCCAACCAGATGACTATATTTTTATTTAACGCGACCTAGATCCTGCTATGCTAGTTTACGTTAGCTACAGTACAACTATTTTCTTGACTTGACCACTTATCCATGCAAGCCTATGCGAACTTTTTTTATTCTTTTAGTCTTGATTAATCTTGGCGTTTTCGCGCTTGGGCAGGGTTGGTATGGCCAAGCGCGCAGTGAGGCAGGCCGTTCGCCCGCTAGCAAAACGCAAGCACAGCTTAATCCGGATTCGGCAAAGCTTGGGCGCGGGCAGCCTCAAGTTCCGTAATGTGTTGCAAGATTCGGGCGGTCGCACCCGTATGCTGGCCAACCCACTCACGCGCTAAGCGGCTTTTGTCATGCAAAGCTTGCTGATCTTGCAACCAGAACACGGCCATTGACACGGCTCGCTGCGCTGCGTCAAGCGGCTCGGCTGACTGAACTTGCGCAGCCGCACCGATTGCAACCGCGTTCGCGACCGCTTCAGAAAAATTGTAGGTGTGCGGGCCAACAATTACCGGCGTACCCAAGGCGCAGGCCTCAATCAGATTTTGTCCGCCAACCGGTGCAAAGCTACCGGCCACAATGGCGACGTCACTGGCCGCATAAAAAAACGGCATCTCGCCTATCGTGTCACACAACACCACCTTGACGCCCTCTAGCATTTGTTCAGGCTGCGTGTGTTGGCGCAGCGCCGACCACCGTAGCGTTGCGATGCCTGCCTGTTCAAGCAGCACGGCCGCTTCATCAAATCGCTGAGGGTGCCGGGGGATCAATAAGAATAAAGCCGTTGACTCTTGCTGTGCCAGCGCCTGGACGAACAAGGTGTCTTCACCTTCACGCGTGCTGGCAATCGCAATCACGGGGCGGTTTAAGCGCACGCGCCAGGCGCGCCCAGCATCAACGGCCACTACCGGCAAGGCGACATCAAACTTAAGATTGCCCACCACATGAATGTTCAGCGCCCCGACCTCATACAAGCGCGTGGCATCGTCTTCGGTTTGTGCCAAGGTCAGGTCAATGCCCGCATAAGCATCGCGCATCAACGTTAAAAGTACTTTGTCGATCCGTTTGACCTGTCTTTGTGATTTTTCTGAAAAACGCGCGCTCGCCAAAATGATCGGCACCGCGGCAAATTGAGCTTGTTCAATCAAGTTTGGCCAGACTTCGCGTTCAATCAAAATCCCCAGGCGCGGCCGATAGTGCCGAAAAAACTTTTGTGTCGCACCCGAAAAGTCGTAGGGCACCCATTGTTGGCGCAGTTGGCCCGCCGCGATCTCGGCCGCAAACAAACGCCCACCCTCAGCCCGACCGGTTGCCGTCATATGCGTGAGCAGCACCCGTTCGCCACGGGCAAGCAACTGCGAAATTAAGGTTTGCGCCGCACGCGTTTCGCCCAAACTTACGGCATGCACCCAGACCGGGGCCTCGCCGTCCCAGCGCAAAGCGTAAGACCCGAAGCGCTCGGCACTAAAAATTTGCCAGTCACCGCCCGCGCGGCGCGCGCGCAGCAACATGTAGCCCCAGAGCAGCGGCGCGCACAGTCTTAACAGAAAAGTATAAATTTTTTGCGACATCGCGTAATACTAGCCCAGAGCCTGCTCGATTGCAGCAAGTACTGTTTGACGCGAAGGTGGTTGACCACGTTCGCCCAAGCTCGCCGTAAAAGCGTCGCCGACCAAGGGCGTACGCACCGGTGTCGACGCCTGATAGATACCAATCGTGGGACAACCAAGCGCGGCCGACAGATGGGTGAGCCCACTATCTAAACCCACCATGAGTGTAGCGGCCGCCAACGTGTGCGCGGTTTCGGTGAGACTGCCCCGTGGCATGACCGTGGCATTTACGCGACCCTGAATTAAGGCCTGTGCGCGCTCGTACTCGTCCGGCGTGCCTGCCAGTAGTTTGAGTTTCAGACCGCGTTGCGTCACACAATCAAACACTGCCTGCCAATCTGCCACAGGCCACAATTTGTCGTCACGACTGGCCGAGGGCATGATCGTGGCGTACGCGTGCTCATGTTTGCGGGTCAGTTGCGCTTGCGCGTCAAACGCCTGCAAACCAAAGTCAGGCGCACCTTGTACTTTGTAGCCAAACGCACTGGCAGCCAGTAAACGCTGTCGCGTGACTGCTGGCTGCCAAAACTCAACGCGATGACGCACGTCATAAAACAAGGTTGCCAGCGGCTCGCGCGCAGAGCGCCAATCCAGTCCGTGCTTGACGCCCGTTGCCATTCGCACCCACCAGACTGACTTTAGCAAGGCTTGCATGTCGAGTACGAGATCGTACTGCCGCGCGCGCAAAGTCGTTTCAAGCGCGCCACGCTCTTGACGAACCTGCGTTGACCACCAAGCTCGACGCCAGCGCCGGTGCGCCACCTGAATCACCTGCGTGACCGCAGGATGCCAAGCCGGAATCTGCGCAAACGACTCCTCGACCAACCAATCGATTTGTGCGTCTGGCAAGTGTTTGGCGATATCCGAGATCGCCGGCAGCATATGCACCAAATCGCCCAGCGACGAGGTGCGCACAATGAGAATTCTAGTCGTCATGCCGATGATTTTAGCGTTTGCAAAACCGCATCGACTCCGACGCGCCAGTCAGGCAGGGTGAGGTCGAACGCCTGCTGCACTTTGCCGGTGGCTAAGCGCGAGTTGAGCGGACGCGCTGCGGCAACAGGGTAATCTTTTGTTGCGATCGGGTAGATCGCCACGTCTTGAAGCCGAATCGGCCAGCCTGCGGCTCGTGCCTGAGCGATCACGTAACTGGCGTAAGCATGCCACGTCGTCTGGCCACTTGCCGCTAAGTGATACAAGCCCCAACGCAGATCGGCTTTTGGCTGGTCCGCCATGAGACGCAAAATTTGCGTGGTTGAGGCCGCAAGCAGCTGAGCCGACGTCGGCGCACCCACTTGATCGGCGACCACGTTTAAGGTGTCGCGCTCTTGGGCTAACTTGAGCATGGTCTTTAAAAAATTACCGCCGTGTGCACTGAGTACCCAAGACGTTCTAAAGATAAGATGGCGTTCGCAAAAATTGGCAACCGCCTGCTCACCTTCTAGCTTGCTTTGACCATAGACCGATTGCGGTTCAGTCGGGTCAGTTTCAAGATAGGGGTCGGGCTTGTCACCCTTGAAAACATAGTCGGTTGAATAGTGCACCACACAAGCACCTGCAGCTTGCGCGGCCTGCGCGATCAAGCTAGGTGCCGTGGCATTCAGGCGGCGTGCAAGCTCAGGCTCAGACTGCGCACGGTCAACGGCTGTGTAGGCCGTCGCGTTCACCACCACATTTGGCTGGCACTGCTGCAACAAGCTCTTGAGGGCCTCGGCGACTTCGCCAGGCGCTTGGTCAAAATCTATTTGCGCACGTGTACATGCAGTGACCTCACCTAAGCTTTTTAGCGAAGTCTGCAAAGCCTGGCCCACCTGCCCGTTTGCCCCAAGTAGCAAAATACGATGCTTCATCTGCCTTTGCCCTTTGAGAAGCCACTGTTGAACGCGCGTAGATTATTTTAAATCACGATGGTGACAGAACCCACTAGCAACAAAAACCATAGCGATAGTCGTTTAATCAGACTTGCGCTAGATTGCAAGGCCCGATGAAAGAAATAGCTTCCGATCATAGCCGACACAAAATAGACCGGCATAAACGAAACCGAATAAAGAATTTGCTTGGTATTAATCAGGTCTTTATACAAAAATACCGCCATCGTACTCAACTGAATAAAAGCAAAAAACATCATAAAGAACGAGCGCAGCACGACCGGGCTGACCGTTTTGTCTGATAAAAAGTACAGCACAAGGGGTGGTCCTCCCACGCCGGCCATCGCAGTGAGCGTGCCACTGGTCACGCCTACACACCAGTCCTGTAGTTTGCCGCGCCCCCCTTTGTACTGCCACCCGATCAGCATCAGGGCGGCTAACCCCGCCACAATGACGCCAATAAACCGTCGCGTCACCGTCGGGTCAAGCCACTCAATTAACCATACACCGAGCGGTACGCCCGCTAGCGCAGGAATCGAAACAGACCAAACCATTTTCCAGTTCGTGGTGCGCCAAGTTTGAGGCAAGGTCTGCAACGAAATCACAAAATTTAGCAGCAACACGACCACCACCATATCGGTCGGCGCCATGAACAAACTAAACAGCGGTGCTAAGGCCAAGCCGCCACCAAACCCCGTAAACGAGCGCACCGTACCCGCGATCAGTACCGCCAGACAAAGCCACAAAAATACCGCTATCGAAGGAAACAACTGATGCCACAACTCAACGGACATTAATCGACCTTGATCGGTGTACGTGCCACGACCGCGGCCCACTTCACTAACTCGGCCTTTATGAAGGCAGCTAAGGCCTCAGGCGTACTTGTGTCCGGCACTGCGCCTTCGCTTTCAAAGCGTTTGGCCAGCGCGGGCGACTGCAAGGCCTGAATGACTGCGGCGTTTAATTTTGAAATCACCGCGGGCGCGGTCCCTTTGGGCGCGAGCAACGCATCCCACGTGTTGATGTCATAACCAGGAAGACCGCCCGCCTCTTCGACCGACGGCGTATTTGGCAGCAGTGGTGAACGCTCTTTTGTCGTGACGGCAAGGGCGCGCAGCTTGCCCGCTTGCACTTGCGGCATCGCTGCGGGCATACTGGCAAAAGTGTATTGGGTGTCACCACTCATCACCGAAGTATTGGCGATGGCGCCACCACGATACGGAATATGCACCACATCAATCTTTGCCGCGTCAGCAAAAATCGCACCCGATAAATGCACAGGCGAACCGTTACCACTTGATGCATAGTTCAACTGCCCTGGCTTCTGTTTCGCATACGCGATCAACTCAGGCACCGAATTGACGGGCAGCTTTGGATTAACGACCAACAGCATGGGGATCGCCGCCACCATCGATATTGGCTCAAAACTCTTTACCGGGTCGTAACCTAAGTCCGTTTTATAGAGAGCCGGATTAATGCCGTGACTGGCCAGTGTGGCCATAAACAGCACATACCCATCGGGCTTGGCCTGGCTTACGTAGGCCGCAGCTAAATTGCCGGCGGCCCCCGCCTTGTTTTCAACGATCACCGACTGCCCCAGCGTCTTTGACAGTTGCTCGGCCAGCGAGCGGGCCAGAATATCTGTGGTGCCGCCCGCTGCGTAGCCAATCACGAGTCGAATGGGCTGATTCGGATACGGCTGCGGCTGAGCCACGGCCTGCGCGGCACAAAACAATCCTGTCGCAAACGGCAACAGCAGCTTCACACTCATGCGGGCCGGTCTCAAAGACATCATTTACTTACCTTTAAACACCGGCGAGCGCTTTTCAGCGAAGGCGCGTTTGCCTTCTTGATAGTCGTCGCTCGCAAAGCAAGTCAAGACCATTTTTTGAATACCTTCGGCATCAATGTGCGGTGCGACACGTTGAAACTCGCGCACGGCTTTTTTCGCAGCGCGCAAGGTAATGGGTGCGTTTGCAGCGACCTTTGCCAAATAAGCGTCAACCGTTGCATCTAACTGATCCACCGGCACAACATACTGCACCAAGCCTTTAATCAGCGCCTCTGCCGCAGTAAAACGCGAGGCCGACAGCATGATGTCCAAGGCGTGGGGTGCGCCCACGGTTGAGACCAGATTGCGAATCGCAGTCAAGCGGTAGCCCAAGCCCAGACGACCTGCCGGAATCGCAAACGAACTGGCCTCAGACGCGATACGGATATCGCAGCACAACGAAATATTCAAGCCCCCACCAATGCAATATCCATCGATGCGCGCAATCACGGGCTTAAAGGTGTTGTAGAGCGCACCTTGCGCCTCTTCGCCCACGCGCTCGTATTCGGCCACCGCATCGACTCCTGTACGCAATTTTTCAAACTGCGAAATATTTGCGCCGCTCACAAACGACTTACTCCCCGCGCCGGTTAAAACGATGGCGCGAATCTCATCGTCGGCTTCAAACAATTTGATCGCTTTGGGGACAGCGACCCACATGTCATAAGACATGGCGTTATGGCGTCCCGGATCATTAAACGTGATCCAGCCCGCTGCGCCTTTTTTTTCAACGATCAGGCTGTCGGTAATGTCGCCCTGCAATAGTCTGGTGGTGCTCATCTTAAAGATCTCCTAGTAATTTACGATAACGTGCCATCGCGTTTTCTAAATGGGTACGCATGGCTTGACGGGCTGCGGCCGAGTCCTGTCGCGCGATCGCCTCGACAATTAAGACATGCTCATTGCCGATTTCATCGATGCGGGAGGTACCGGTATTTCTAAAACGAAAGGTACGGACAGCGTTGTGAATCACGTGGCTTAAGTGCCCCATGATTCGCACAAAATAAGGGTTGTTTGCCGCATGCGCGACCGCCAGATGAAAATCAACGGCTGTGTGCGCCGCGACTTCCCAGTCAGCGGAGGCCTGTTCCACCCGCTTGAGCGTCTGTTGCAGCGTGTCGAGTTGCGCCCGGGTGCGATGCGTCGCGGCAAGCGCCGCAGCGCCCGACTCGATCTCAACGCGCAATTGATGCACATGAATCAGTTGCGCTAAATCCATCAAGTCATCATGCGAGACTTCAAACGGGCGCATCGCCAGGTCAGCGCACACAAAGGTGCCCACGCCGTGACGTGTTTCGACCAACCCCGTGAGCTTGAGGCGCGCAATCGCTTCGCGTACCACATTGCGACTCACACCAAACTGCGCGCCCAGCTCTTGTTCAGTTGGTAGCCGTTGGCCCGGCGCCAGGCTCTCGTTCAAGATGCGCGAACGTAACTGCTGTGCAATTTCGTCGGGCAAGTTTTCAGTGCGGCCTAAATTATCAAACGCCGTCATCACCTTTGGCGGGCCATTGGCAATCAAGGGCTTGGCCGCCGCGGCACCACGCCCGACAAACGCCTGTCTGCGTGCGGTATAGACAGTTGCGGTTACTGAGGATTTACTCACAAGCAAACTCCGTCAAAGACCATCTTGTTAGATCGCGCCAACTTGAAGCAGCGCATCAACCTCTTGCGCACTGAGGCCAAACTCTGCGTACACCTCTTTGTTATGCTCGCCACGATCAGGCGCGGCAGTAAAAACGTCGCGCTTTGAGCGGCTCATAATGACCGGATGGTTGACCACACTAATTTCACCTAGGGTTGGGTGCTGCAAAGTCTTTGCCATCCCTAGGTGCACCACCTGCGGATCTTCCATGGTTTCTTTCACGTTCTTAATCGAACCACTGGGCACGCCCGCTTTGTTTAACAACTCAATCCAGTGTGCGGTCGGTTCTTGTTTGGTGCGTGCCGCAAGCGCCGCATTGAGGGCTGGCCTATTTTGGCCACGCGTTTTAAGCAACTTAAAACGCGAATCCTCTGCCAGTTCTGGCAAACCCAAGGCGGTCACAAGCTTGATAAACATCTCAGTGCCCATTGCGGCAAGATTAATGTAGCCATCGGCCGTTGGATAAACGCCCGTCGCAGCCGTCGTCGGATGATCGTTACCGGTCTGACCCGGGATTTCTTTATTCATCAGCCAGCGCATGATCTGAAAATCCATCATCCACACTTGTGACTGCAACAACGAGGACTGCACCCACTGGCCCTCGCCTGACTCTTCACGTTCAAGCAAAGCCACCAGCGTGCCGATAGCGCAAAACAAGCCTGAACTCAAATCGGCCACGGGTATGCCCGCACGCATCGGGCCGCGACCCGGTTCCCCGGTAACCGACATAATTCCGCCTAAACCCTGCGCGATTTGGTCTAAACCAGGACGATCAACATAGGGGCCATCTTGACCAAAGCCAGAGACGCTGGCGAGGATGATGCGCTTGTTTATCTTGCGCAGTGACTCGTAGTCAATGCCGAGCTTGAACTTTACATTTGGTCGATAATTTTCGATCACCACATCGGCCTGCTCGACCATCTTCAAAAACAGCGCCTTGCCTTGCGCATGCTTTAAATTCAGCGTAACACTGCGCTTATTGCGATGGGTGTTTTGATAATCCGCAAATTGCGACGAACCGCCTGGACGATCATCGGGCTGATCGCCCGGTTCTTCAATTTTGATGACATTTGCGCCCCAGTCTGCAAACTGCCTGACCGCAGCGGGCCCAGACCTTACGCGTGTCAAATCCAGCACCGTGAACCGGCTGAGGGGTAACTTAGTCATGCAAGGTCTCCGACTAAAACTTGACTCAAAGACTGGCACACAGGGTTTACCAGAATCCAAGCGGATATTTTTTTGATGTTGGACATCTTACAAGAAAATGAAACGCCATGGATTGCCCTGCTTTTAGGTCAAAGACCGCTTAGCTCTTGTCTTCCTGACTCCTAGTCAGCTTTTGCGCCTGACTGGGCAATGACTTTTTTCCATTTGGCACGCTCAACTTCGATTTCAGCAGCCATTTCTTCGGGTGTGCTCGTTTTGGGAACCGTTCCGCCTTCAATCATGCGTTGCTGCATCGCGGGTTCGGCAATCACCGTACGTACTGCCGCGTTTAGCCGATCGATCACGGCGCGGGGGGTCCCCGCAGGCACTGACAAATAATTCACAGCGACGGCCTCATACCCTTTGAGTTGCTCGGCAATCGCCGGCACGTCTGGCAATAGAGGCGAGCGCTCGGGGCTCGCCACGCCTAGCGCGCGCAGCTTACCGGCCTTGATTTGCCCCAAATACACCGACAAGCTGTCGATCGCCATTTGCACGTTGCCTGCCAGCAGGTCTTGAATCACCACGCCCGAACCCTTGTAGGGCACGTGCGTGATTTCGACCCCCGCCATCGACTTAAACAACTCGCCCGACAGATGGCTGCTGGCGCCAATCCCAGAGCTGCCAAAATTAGTTTTGCCAGGATTGTTGCGTGCATAGTCGATTAACTCTTGCACGTTGTTCACGGGCAAATTCGGAGCGATCACCAGCACGTTGGGAAAAAAGGCAAGTCGAGAGACCGGAATCAGGTCTTTATCTGGGTCATAGGGCAGCTTAGCCATCAGATAGGGGTTAATAATCTGCGGGCCCGGTGTGGTGTAAAGCACGGTGTAGCCATCGGGCGCTGCGCTGGCCACCAGTGCCGCACCGATCGTAGCTCCGCCACCAGGCTTGTTTTCAACAATGAGCGGCTGACCCAGTTGTTTGGCCATGGGCTCGCTAATTAAGCGAGCGGTTTGATCCGCAGCCCCCCCTGGCGCAAACGGCACGATCAAACGAATCGGGCGAGTCGGATACGCGGGCGCCTGCGCGTATGCCACGGCACTCACCAAGGCTGTTAGTACCGCAACACTCAAAGTCTTTAGAATCATTTTTGTCTCGGGATTTTTTATTTATCTCGCTGCATCCCCTTGTTTAGGAAGGCCGCGTCTCAATGTCATGGCATTTTCTGTATTCTAATGGTGTTTTAGTACAGAATAATCATAACTAGGGACACCACCTCCATGCCAGACTTTACACAACTCCAATACGAACACGTCGGTCATGTGGTCGTGCTCAGCCTGAACAACGCGCCGGTCAACGCGCTCTCAAAGACGCTCAGCGACGAAATCACAGCGGCGCTTGACTATATTTCTGAAATCTCTGAAGTGCGCGCAGTGGTGCTGACCGGCCTTGGAAAAATATTCTGTGCGGGCGCTGACTTAAAAGGCCGTGCCTCGGTGATCAAAGGTCCAGGCGATTTGCCCGCACACTCGCGGCGCACGCGTGAATGTTTTCATGCGATTCGTGAGTGTGCCAAGCCTGTCATTGTTGCCCTAAACGGGCCGGCACTTGGCGCGGGTTTGGCGATTGCAGCCTCGGCAGACATGCTAATCACCTCAGACAAGGGCTGTCTGGCTCTGCCCGAAATCGATGTCGGTCTATTAGGCGGCGGCAGCCACGCTGGGCGTCTGTTTGGGCACAGCATGCTCAGGCGCATGATGTTTACGGGGTATCGCGTTCAGGCTGATGAACTCTATCGCCTGGGCGTGGTCTTGCAGGTCACCACACCTGAAGGTTTGATGCCAGCAGCCCTTGAACTCGCCAACACCATTGCGAGCAAAAGTCCACTGTCAGTTGGTCTGGCAAAACAAACCCTCAACGCGATCGAAGATATGAGCTTGCGTGATGGGTATCGCTATGAACAAGATATGACCGCGGCAATCGCAAAAACTGAAGATGCCAAAGAGGCACAACGAGCTTTCTTAGAAAAGCGCCCAGCCGTGTTTGTTGGCCGTTAACTGTCAGCCCAGGAGACGCGATGACTACTCAGATTGAAGTCTATGCGGGCACCGCCGGACATTCGGCTTGGTTTAGCAGCGATCTTGGGCAAACCTGGGTGCACCCAAACAGCCATTCGGGGTTGTATCTTGAAGCGCGCGTGTGGTCTTACAGTTCGCACCCCGACGAGCCTCATCTGCTGTACGCCGGCACTGACATGGGTTTATTTTGCTGGGACGAGCGCACCGCCCGCTGGACTGCGCTTGCCTCGCCCATGACTGACATCTGGGCCTTAGCGCAAGATCCTGACGACGCACAAGTGCTGTATGCGGGCACCCGTCCGGCGGGTTTTTATCGCTCTGTCGATGCGGGACTGACTTGGCAAGTGCTTCCTAC
>CAMCZQ010000079.1 GCA_945887835.1 Bordetella parapertussis
GACATGATCGCGAATCATATTTCAGCGATGGTGCCCGGCGAGCCACAGCACTATTTGATTAATCCTTACGGTTTGCTTTACACAGAGATCACCGCCTCAAGCTTGATCAAAATTGATATCGACGGAAATATTGTGGATCGACCCAACGAAGACTATGGCATCAATCGCACTGGCTTCGTTATTCACAGCGCGATCCACTCTGCACGTCCGGATGCCGCCTGCATTATTCACACCCATACGCGTGCTGGCATGACGGTCTCGACTTTGAAGTGTGGGTTGCTGCCTTTGACGCAAACTGCCACGCGCTTTGCCAAGGTGGCCTATCACCACTTCGAAGGGATTTCGGTTGATCTGTCTGAACAAGAAAGCTTGCAACGAGACTTGGGTGATGCCGAGGTGATGATTTTGCATAACCATGGCTTGCTAGCGCTAGGCCCGTCGATCCCTGAAGCTTTCAATAGTATTTATCGCCTTGAACTCGCCTGTAAGGTGCAAGTCGATGCCATGGCGTGTAACGCTGAACTGATTATCCCGTCAGCGGATATTGTGGCCAAGGCAAATACCCAATGGAATCCGAGCGTCACACGTCGCTATGGCATTCTTGAATGGCCGGCCATGCTGAGGCAGTTGGATAAGACCGATAATAGCTACAAAGAGTGATCGACCTCACTTAAAAAGTACAGTCTGTTTTGATGTTTATTTTCGGCGACGCTACGGAGTCGCTTTCTTTAACGTTTAGGAACCCTAAGATGAAATTCCTTAAAACTTTAGCGATATCACTTGCCTTTTGTTGCGTTGGTGTGCAGGCGCAAAACCTATCGATCGCCACGGGCGGCACAGGGGGCGTTTACTATCCCATGGGCGGAGGCTTGGCAGCGGTACTGTCTAAGCACGTCGCTGGGATGTCCGCCACCGCGGAAGTCACGGGCGGCTCGGTGGATAACTTGAACTTGATCGGCTCAGGTAAGCCCTACATTGCCTTTTCAATGGCTGACGCCGCAAAAGACGCTCTGGTCGGTGATGGCAAATTCACAGGAAAAAAAGTGGGGCTTAGCACCTTGCTCGTTTTATATCCTAATCGTATGCATGTCGTGACGGTTGAGGCGAATGGTATTAAAACGATGGCAGATCTTAAAGGCAAGCGCGTCAGTACAGGTTCGCCGGGTAGCGCAACAGAGGTCATGGCGTTTCGCTTGATCGAAGCTGCGGGCCTTGATAAAGATAAAGACCTCAAACGCGAACGCTTAGGCGTTTCAGAATCTGTTAACGCAGTAAAAGATCGAAAGATTGATGCCTTTTTTTGGGTGGGTGGGCTACCAACGGCGGCCGTCACTGACTTGGCCAACAGCCCCGGCATGAAAATTGTTATGGTTGATCATGCGACAGAAGTTCAAGCGATGAATAAAAAATACGGCGATCTTTACTTCAAAGATGTGATTCCTCAGGCAACCTATAGCGGCATGAAGAAAGATAATCACATTGCCTCGGTATCGAATATTTTGATTTCGAGTTCGAAGCTGAGTAACGACGAAGCCTACAAGATCGTCAAGGCAACGTTCGATCACAAGCCTGAGCTGATTCGTACCCATCAAGAGTATGCGACCTTGCAACTAAAAGATCAAAAGCAAGCTGCGACACCGATTCCCTATCACCCCGGGGCAATAAAATATCTCAGCGAACAAGGCATCAAAATCGATTAGTCCAGCCTCGATTCGTCCAGCTGTTGACTAAAGATAGTACGAATTAACACTAAACGAACGTGATTGAATATTTTGGACAAAGACATGACTCAACCGGCAGTAGATACAGCCACGCAAAAGCAACTCGACGCCTTCATCAAACAAGAGGAAGGTGATTCGAACGATTATCGTGGCTGGCTCGCGGTATTTATTACACTAGTGGCTGTGGGCTTGTCTTTGTTTCATCTGTATGCCGCTTATTCGATCGTGCCCACTCAAGAACTGCGCACGATTCACGTTGGTCTCGTACTGTTTTTGGTGTATTTGAGTTTTCCGCTGACGGCGCGTTTTAAAAATAGACTGATGTGGTGGGACATCATCTTTTCATTCGCCGCGCTTTACATCGTGTATTACATCCTGGCCGGAGGCGATGACTTCTCAGATCGCAATACCGCCCCGAATCAACTTGACGTTATGGTGGGCGTCGTTTTTATTTTGATGATTCTAGAAGCCGTGCGGCGCACCAACGGCATGATTTTAGTTCTCGTGACGGGCTCGTTTTTGGCGTACGCGCTTTTGGGTGATTATCTGCCGGCTCCCTGGACACACAAGGGCTACGAGATTGAGCGCCTAGTGGGCTACATGTATATGACGCTTGAGGGGATCTTTGGAACTGCGGTTGATGTCTCGGCGACCCTGATTATTTTATTTACGATCTTTGGCGCTTTTTTGCAATTTACGAGCGCCGGCAAATTCTTTATCGACTTTTCGTTCTCCGCCATGGGGGGAAAGTCCTCTGGTGTAGGCCGAACCATTGTGCTGTCTTCTTTCTTACTAGGCGGCCCCTCAGGGTCTGGTGTTGCCACAACAGTCACAGTGGGCTCGGTTGCGGCCCCAATGCTTGAAAAAGTTGGTTACGAACGTAATGCCGCTGGTGGGTTATTAGCGGCGGGCGGCTTGGGCGCGATTATTTCACCACCGGTTTTGGGTGCCGCTGCGTTTTTGATTGCTGATTTTTTAAAGATCTCGTATCTCGACGTCTTACTGATGGCCTGCATTCCAACAATCTTGTTTTATCTTGGCTTGTTTGTGATGGTAGAAATTGACGTACGCAAGTACGGTATGAAAAATATTCATTTTGAGTCTGCCGAAGGCGCTTGGTCGTTAACAAAGAAATACTGGTTTCATTTCTTTTCGTTGATCTCTATCGTTGTCTTTATGCTTTACGGATTTTCACCGGTGATGTCGGTGTTTTGGGCCACAGTCGTTTCGGCAGCCAGCAGCATGTTGCGCCGCGATACCGCTATTATTTCTTATGACTGGTTAAGAGGAAAAGAGCCTTTTTGGTCGGGTCTGTATCAATCCAACCTAACCAAGGCATTGGCGTCTGGCACCACGGGTGTGTTGGCGATTGCCGTGACCTGTGCGGGTGCCGGTTTGATTGTGGGTACCGTGACACTGACCGGTCTTGGATTGAAATTTAGTTCGATTGTGATCGAGTACGCAGGTGGTTCCTTGTTGCTAACGACGATCTTTACTGCACTGGTCGTGTGGGTGGTGGGTTTGGCTGTGCCTGTCACCGCGTCGTACATTATCTGCGCGGTGATCGCGGCACCGGCATTGATTAACCTGGGTGTGCCTGCGTTTGCCGCACATATGTTCATTTTTTATTATGCGGTACTTTCTGAGGTATCGCCGCCCACTGCCTTATCGCCTTTTGCGGCCGCCGCG
Source organism: Bordetella parapertussis (assembly GCA_945887835.1). GTDB lineage: Bacteria > Pseudomonadota > Gammaproteobacteria > Burkholderiales > Burkholderiaceae_B > Zwartia > Zwartia parapertussis_B. The sequence goes on from CAMCZQ010000079.1 coordinate 3,411, forward strand.
ATCTGTAAAGGCGATCCCTACAAGACGACGCTTCAAACCTGGAAGTACGTTGCGCCCGCTATTTTGGTTCCCTTCATGTTTACGTTAGACAAGACCGGCACCGGCTTACTATTGATGGGGTCAATTAAAGGACTGATGCAAGCTGACTGGATGCAAATCGCCTGGACGAGTGTCACGGCGGTGGTGGGCGTCATCTGCCTGGCCGGTGGTTTGCAAGGGTGGTTTATCGAAAAAACAAATGTTTTTGAACGTGTTGTGATGGTGGTGGCCGGAGTGGCCTTGGCCTACCCGTCTGGCTTAACGGATTTGATTGGGTTTGTCGGCTTTGCGTTGGTGCTTCTGACGCAATGGTTGCGGCATCAAAAACTCAAGCGCGCCAGCGATTCACCTCTGCCGCATCTGAATTTGCCTGGTGGTCGTTAGGACGTAGGCCTCGAAGCTCGCTCGCCCTGACCTTTCGTTAGGTCACCGCGACTCTCAATTTTTGTTTGCTGCAAGTAGGCAGAAAACTACAAGTTGACAGTCGCTTTTCTTTTGGGTGATACTTTGTACGAACAAACTAACAAATCAAACAAATAGGCGGGTTATGGAGATCAAAACGGTAGGTCATAAGCGCTATCAGGCGAGCTATGGCCGTTATCTTGAAGACTTTGAGCTCGGTGCAGTCTATGAACATCGTCCGGGTCGCACATTGACCGACGCCGACAATATTCATTTTTCTTTGCTGACGATGAATTTTCATCCCATGCATTGCGATGTGGCCTTTGCCGAAAAAAGCGAATTTGGCAAGCTCTTGGTGAGCAGCGGCCTGACGCTGGCCATCGTGTTGGGTATGACCGTCAATGACATCAGCGGAAAAGCGGTCGCAAACTTAGGCTGGAAAGAAATTAATCTGACTGCGCCAGTGTTTGCCGGCGACACGCTTTATGCTGAAACCGAAGTGCTTGAAGTTCGCGAATCCAAGAGTCGGCCAACGCAAGGTATCGTGACGGTCAAAACGCGCGCGTTCAATCAAAATGGCGTTGAGATCATGAACTTCATTCGTTCGGCTCTAATCCCCAAGCGCGGGCATGGCGTGGGTGATTAAGGTGCCGTCTCGTTGCAAATAACAACCAAGAGAAAAATAATGAAAATGCTTAAACGAGTCAGTCTAGTCCTCAGCGCACTAATCTTATCTCTCATCGCGCAGTCCGGTTTTGCACAATATCCAGAGAGTCCGGTAAAGATGATTGTTGGGTTTCCACCGGGGCAAGCCACTGATTTAGTGGCTCGCTATATGGCGCAAAAGTTTGCCGAGAATATTCCGGGCTCAAGTTTTATTGTCGATAACCGCGCTGGTGCCTCGGGGATTTTAGGCAGTCGAATTGTCGCAGGTGCAACGCCCGACGGCTTAACGCTGATGATGGGTTCAAGCGCCACTCTTGCTGTGAATCCAGCGCTATACAAAGACTTGCCCTATGACGTCTTGCGAGATTTCGCCCCAATCAGTCTGATTGCAATCGTGCCTCAGTATTTAGTTGTCAATCCTGACTTGCCGGTTAAGAATATCAAAGACCTTGTTGAGCTGGCTAAAAAAAGCCCGGGTCAAATCAACTATGGTTCGGGTGGTAGCGGTGTCACCAACCATCTGATTATGGAACTCTTCAAACAGGCCGCTGGTATCGATATGACGCATGTGCCCTATAAGGGTGGGCCTGCGGCGCTGACTGATTTAATGGCGGGTCGTATTTCGGCTATGTTTGAAACCGGACCGGGCGCCATCCCTCTTATGCAGTCGGGGCGCTTGCGCGCCATTGCAGTGTCGAGTGCTCAGCGCGCCGCAGCCACACCAGACATCCCAACGGTTGCTGAGGCCGGCTACCCTGCATTTCAGGCGGTTGCGTGGATTGGCTTAGTGGCGCCGGCCAAAACGCCCGAACACGTGATTAAAAAACTGTCAGAGATCTCAATGAGAGCGTTGCGCGAAAAAGAGTTTGCGGCAAAGCTTGCTGCCTTAGGTGCGGTACCTGTGGGTAACACGCCGGGCGAGTTCCGCAGTTTTATCGAACAAGAACTTAAACGCTGGGCGGTGGCAGTGAAGCTTTCTGGCGCCAAAGTTGATTAACAAGAGAACATCATGACGACACCAGTGCCAACTACGCCCGAAGTGGGTCAAGCGATCTCAGAGCAGCTTGCCGCGTTTGCCGTCAATTTTAAAGCGGACGATATTCCGCAAGAGGTTAAAGAGCGCGCTAAGTTATTGATGCTCGATGCGTTTGGTATCGCCTTGGCCTCTCACGGCTATGATTTTTCTAAACGTGCGATGGGCGCGATTACAGAATTGAACTCGGGTGGCCGTTCGATCGTACTCGGTTCAGATAAACGCTTTGATCTTCGAAATTCAATCTTGATGAATGGTATTTTGATTCACGGCTTGGATTATGACGATACCCATGCACAGGGTGTGATTCATACCACCACTTCAACCTTACCCACGGCACTTGCCTTGGCGGCGCACCATAACAAAACAGGGGCTGAGCTATTAACGGCCTTTGTTCTGGGTGTTGAAATCGCAGCGCGACTTGGATCAGTCGCGAAGGGTGGATTTCATCAGATTGGCTTTCATCCAACAGGCTTGGTTGGTACCTTCGGCTGTACGATGGTCGCGGGCTGGCTGCTCGGGCTGAACGCCGCTCAGTATGTCGATGCGCAAGGGTTGGCTTTGTCGGTCGCCTCGGGCAGCTTAGAGTTTTTGAATGACGGCGCCTGGAATAAACGTATGCACCCGGGCTGGGCGGGCTATGCAGGAGTCACTGCGGCAACGATGGGGCGGCACGGTTACGTTGGCACGCGGCTGGCCTATGAAGGGCGGTTTGGTCTGTATGCCAGCCATCTGGCCGGACGCGACGATTACGACTTAAGCATGGCGACGCAAGATCTTGGTCAAGTTTGGGAGCTTGACCGCGTGTCGGTTAAACCTCTGCCTGCGTGCCACTTTACCCATGCGGGGGTCGACGCAGCCACTCGTATTTATGAACAAGGCGTGCGCGCGGACCAAATCAAACGCATTGAGGTGCTGGTGCCAGCAGAAGTGGTCAAGACAGTGTGCGAGCCTGAGCAGGCAAAACGCAAACCGGCTAATTCTTACGAGGCTCAGTTCAGCATACCGTATCTGGTCGGCACCGCTTTGTTAAAAGGTCGTTTAACGCTTGATGATATTGACGAACCAGCTTTATCTGACCCAAGAGTCTTGGCACTTGCCGCGATTACCCAATATTCGGTTGATCCCGCCAGCCGGTTTCCAAAATACTTCGATGGCGAGGTCATCGTTGAACTCAAAGACGGTCGTGTGATTCGCGAGCGTGAGGCGATGAATCGAGGCTCAGTTGACCGCCCGTTAACAGCGCAAGACATTGTGACTAAATACCGCGACAACGCAGCCAGACAGGTCTCGGCCACTCGTAGCCTTGAAATCGAAGAGCAGGTTTTGAATCTTGAAAAATGCTCGGCGCGCGACCTCGCGCAATGTCTGGGGCGCAGCCAGTGAGCTGACATTTTTGAGCCACGTACGAGTATTTGACAGAGTTTCATGAGAATTTTTTAGCGCAGCACTGGAGATTAAAAAAATGAGCACCGAAGACGCAGGCCAAGAGCGACTGATTCTGGAGATGGTTGATCGGTTTCTTGAGAAAGAGGTCAAGCCCTTTGCCTGGCAACTCGAACACGACGATGAGTACCCTGCAGCGATCGTCGAAAAAATGAAAGAAATGGGCTTGTTTGGTTGTCTGATTGCGCCAGAATATGGCGGCTTGGGACTATCGACAGTGACCTACGCGAAGATTATTGAACATATTTCGGTCGTTTGGATGTCGGTGTCTGGCATTATCAATTCGCACGTGATTATGGCGGCTGCGCTTCAGCGCAATGGCACCGAGGCGCAAAAGAAAGCCTTCTTGCCGCGCTTTGCAACGGGCGAACTGCGTGGCGGGATTGCGTTAACCGAACCTGATTGCGGCACTGACCTGCAGGCGATTCGAACAACTGCTGTGCGCGACGGTGACGATTACATTATCAATGGCAACAAGATGTGGATCTCAAACGGCATCTACGGAAACTGCTTTGCGGTCTTGGTGAAAACAGATCTCAATACCAACCCGCGCCATAAAGGGATGAGTCTGTTTTTAGTCGAAAAAAGTGATGCCTTTCGTGCGAGCCGTAAGCTTGAAAAACTAGGCTACAAAGGCATCGACTCTGCTGAACTGGTGTTTGAGCAGTGCCGGGTTCCAGCCAGTCAATTAATTGGCGGCAAAGAAGGTAAAGGTTTGCAGATGATCTTAAATGGTCTTGAGCTAGGCCGGATCAACGTTGCTGCACGCGGCGTTGGTGTTGCCCAGGCTGCGCAAAATGAAGCCGTCAAATATTCGCAACAACGCAAAACCTTCGGTAAGCAGATTTGCGAGCATCAGGCGATTCAGCTGAAGCTGGGTGATATGGCTACGCGCACCGAAGCCTCGCGTTTGTTAACGATGCGTGCGGCAGCGGCCTACGATCGTGGCGAACGTTGCGATATGGAAGCTGGTATGGCAAAGTTGTTTGCCACCGAATCGGCGCTCGAGAACAGCATGGAAGCGATGCGAATTCATGGTGGATATGGTTATTCAAAAGAATATCTGGTCGAGCGGTTTTATCGCGATGCACCCCTGCTGACGATTGGCGAGGGCACTAACGAGATGCAGCGCATCATTATCGCTAAACAGTTGATCGCTCGGAACCCGATATGAGTCTGCCTCTTCAAGGGTTGCGTATTCTAGCCATCGAGCAGTACGGCGCGGGCCCGTTTTCAACGCAGCACCTCGCGGATTTAGGTGCCGAGGTCATTAAAATAGAAAATCCGCACGACGGCGGCGATGTGGGAAGGGCTGTGGGCCCGCACTACTTTGGCCCGGGCGATAGTCATTTTTATCAGGCATTTAACCGAAACAAAAAAAGTGTCAGACTCGATCTGAAGCAAGCTGCTGGCCAAGAGGTTTTGCATAAACTGCTTGAGCACGCTGATGCGGTGTTTAACAATTTGCGCGGCGACTTACCCGCTAAGATGGGCTTGACGTATGACGCGCTCAAACACGTGCGCAAAGATATTGTCTGCGTGCACCTATCAGCCTATGGCAGGGAGGGCGAACGTGCGAGTTGGCCCGGGTATGATTATTTGATGCAAGCGGAGGCGGGTTATCTGTCTTTAACCGGCGAGCCTGATGGGCCCCCCTCGCGCTTTGGCCTGTCGATGATTGACTTGATGACCGGTACGACCGCTGCCTTAGGTTTGGTTTCGGCAGTCTTGGGTGCGCAGCAAACCGGAGTAGGGCGCGATGTTGACTGCAGCCTGTTCGACGTCGCGATGCACAACCTCGCTTATCTGGCGACTTGGTATTTAAATGGCTCGCACGTCACCGGCCGTGCACCACGCTCGGGTCATCCATCCTTAGTGCCTAGCCAACTCTATCCCACCAAAGATGGCTGGATCTTTATTATGTGTAATAAAGAGAAATTTTGGCCGGTGCTTGCCACCGAACTCGGTAAGCCCGAGTGGGCCGCTCGCGTTGAATACAACTCTTATAAAAATCGTCTCGCAAATCGCGAGCAGTTCAATGCGGATATTGACAGCGTGACTCGTACCGACACCACGGCGAATTGGATGAAAAAATTTGCCGGTAAAGTCCCCGCCTCGCCGGTCTACGATGTCGCGCAAGCACTTGACAACCCCTTTGTTCATTCCCGACAAGGAGTCGTCACGACCCGCACGCCTGAGGGCAAAGAAATTTTGGGCGTCGCGACGCCGCTTCGTTGTGGTGGGGATGCGGCACCGCTGCGTGCGGCCCCAGCGATGGGCGCCGATACGGACGCACTGCTAACAGAGGCAGGATTTTCTGCAAAACAAATCGCGTTTTTGCGCGAACACGCGGTGCTATGAACAGCGATCGATTTGAGGCGTTTGGCTCGGGCCCTCGCTACGCGCAGTTAGCTAAAACGCTGTTCAACGAAATTGACTCAAAGCAATATTCCATTGGCGATCTTTTGCCAACCGAATACGAATTGTGCGCGCAGTTTGGCGTCTCTCGCTCGACTGCCCGAGAAGCGGTCAAGCAACTCGTCCAACAGGGTCTTGTGGTGCGACAACCCGGCGTGGGGAGTCGAGTGGTCGCGCAGACCGCGTCGCGCCAATACACGCAGACAATGTCTGGCATCACTGACTTGCGGCAGTACGCAAGCGAAACTTATTTGCAGGTCTTTCAGACGGCCGTGAACCCGATCAATGCAGAGCAGGCCGCGTTATTGGACGCGTCCGAGGGCGAGACCTGGTTGCACATCCAGGCGCTGCGCTCTGTCGCGGGTCAGGCATTACCGATTTGCTTGACGGATGTCTATGTGGCACCCCGATTTCGTTCGCTTGCGGGGGCCAGTGGTCGACTGAGCCAGCCTTTATATCAGCTGATCGAAAAACAGTTCGCTTGTCGCATCAAGGCTGTACAGCAAGAGATCAGGGCAATGATATTGCCGGCGGCACTTGCAAAGAAGCTCGATGCCCCAGCGCGGGGTGCCGGCTTATGGGTGGCTCGACGTTACTTAGACGAACGCGACGAGCTAGTCGAACTTGCGATAAGCGTTCATCCGGCCGATCGCTTTAGCTATCGTGAAGCCTTTCGGCGTGACTGGCACACATTAGAAAAGTCAGCATAGCAGTGGTTCAGTCAAAGCAAGCTAAAGAGATTTACGCTAAGCTTTTAATCAGTCATCCCTGAAGTCTGATCTGGCCTTGAGAGAATTATTCAATGAAACTAGCTAGCTACCTCGTGAACGGGCAGTCATACTACGGCGCCATTCAGTCCGATGGTGGAGTGATCGATCTTTCGACTAAGATTGGCCAAAACTATGCAGGCTTATTGGAGTTGATTCAAAAAAATGGTTTTGACGCTGCGCGTGCAGTGTTAGCACTCGCCACGCAGCCCGACCGGCAAGAGGCAAGCTTGCATTATTTGCCCTTGTTCGCCAAACCCGTGACGATGCATTGCATTGGCTTGAACTACGCGGCACATGCGGCTGAGGCGGGCCATAAGTTGCCAGAGTTTCCACGTACCTTCGTCAAGATTCCGGCCGCGATGGTGGCGCACCGCGAGTTACTCGAAAAACCGACCCTGTCGCCCGAATTTGATTTTGAGGGTGAACTGGCGGTTGTTTTAAATAAAACGGCGCGTAATATCCCTGCAGCCGAGGCCCTAAGCTATGTTGCAGGCTACACCTGCTTTATGGACGGTTCGGTGCGCGACTATCAGTTTCAGCGCACACTTGATCAAGGTAAAAACTTTTTTCGCTCAAGTTCGATTGGTCCAGCCTTGGTGACCCCCGATGAAGTGGGCCCACTTGAAAACCTGTCACTCACGACGTTGGTGTCTGGTGAAACGATGCAGCATGCCTCTTTTTCGACAATGATTTTTTCAGTTGCAAAGCTGATTGAATACATGTCGAGCGTGACTGAACTACGTGCGGGCGACGTGATCGCAACCGGTACGCCAGAGGGCGTTGGATTTAGCCGCAAGCCACCGCGGTTTTTAAACGCAGGTGACACCATTGAGGTCATCATTGAGCGCGTGGGCACACTTAAAAATACCGTGGGCTAACAAAATCAGACCAGACCTGCGCAAAGATTCGACTCGCGCGGACCCGTTTAAATAGTTGGGGCGGCAAGAATATCCCAATGTCCAACTATGCAGTGCTCTGCGGCGAGTCGCGCCGCCAGCCATTGCTCAACTTGTGCGGCCTCGACCAGACCGGTTTCACGCACCGCGTCAGCACTGCCGCTCGCCAGTGCCTCGATGAACGGCGTTTCGCTGCGGTCGATTTGCCAGGGGCTCGGCGCCAAGGTCACCTCAAAGCCACGAGCCGCTAACTCACGCTCCATAATGAGAGCGGCGTTGGGGCCTGCCGCGACTCCAAAGCCTTTGTCGGTTTGTTGATGCGCATGGAACGCTTTTAAGATCGCGCTATCACTGGAGTGTGGCGGCAACCACTGCTCGGTGCCGTCATACGTCAAGACGGTATAAAGCGTGACGCGCAGCGCCTGACAAAACCGCACTAACCAGGCTTCTGCCACAAGATCAAAAAAAGCTGCGGCGGTGATGACATCGGCTGGCCAGGCGAGCACGCGCTCGATGTCGCGTGCCAAGTCAATCTGCACGAAATCAATTTCGATGGTCTGGTTGTTTTTAATAAGCGTCAGCGTCCCCGCGTCACTCGCGACGCGATCGGCCCAGCCAAGCAGCGTGGCGCGGGCCGCTGCGAGCAGTAAGGGGTCATAGTCGACCAAGGTCCAGTGCTGTACAAAAGGAAGCGCCGCGGCGAGGGCACGTAGATTTGAACCCGAACCACAGCCCAAATCAATTAAACGAATCACGCGTTGTTCGGTGCGTGCCAAAGCCGTGAGCTGGACGCAAAGCCGTTGTTGCAATGCTTGATCACGTGCGCGGTGATCGGCGGGCTCGCGTAAGGCGAGCCATTGAGCTGAAAAACCAGTCATTTTTATCTCTGTGTGTCTGTGCCGGTCAAAGCGGGTGAGTAAGGGGTAGGCGGTATCGCTCGCGATCATTCAAAGACTTCGTACGACCTGCAAAAAGAGACTGACTTTGCCAGCGGGGTTGACATAAGTTTCAAGAAATAAATTGGCCCGAGGCATCAGTAAACTGTTCTTTCACGAGTTGCGTAAAACGGCCACCCAAAGTGTAGAGTTCGTCAAACGAACCCGTTTCGACGACTTGCCCGTGAGCCATGACTAAGATGGTGTCGGCTTGACGAATAGTCGCGAGTCGGTGAGCGATGACAAGCGTGCTGCGGTCTTTGGTGACGGCCTCAAGTGCTTGCAAGAGTTTGGTTTCGGTCGCGCTGTCTAAGGCGCTTGTCGCTTCGTCTAAGATTAAGATTGGTGGATCTTTTAGCAAGACGCGTGCGATCGACAGGCGTTGACGCTCGCCGCCAGACAGCATGCGGCCGCGTTCACCAATTTTTGTATCAAAGCCCTGTGGATGTTGCAAGATAAAGTCGAGCGCTTGCGCACTGGCGCAGGCCTCGCGAAGTTGGGCATCGGTCGCGTCGGGTAAGCCGACCCTGAGGTTTTCGGCGATCGAGCGGTTAAACAGCAAGGCTTCTTGAAATACCACACCAATATTGCTGCGTAGCGCCGAGAGTTGCAGCTCTCGGATGTCTGTTCCATCGACCGTGATTCGACCAGCTTGCGGGTCGAACGCTCGATACAGCAAACTTAACGCAGTTGACTTTCCGGCGCCCGAGGCGCCCACCAGCGCGACGGTTGTGCCCGGTTTGAGCGTAAAGCTCAGGCCTTGAATCGCAGGGTGTTTTTTATCGTAGGCGAAGGTCACGTTTTCAAAGGCGATCGCGCCGCGCACGCGCCCGGGATCAAGTGCTTGAGGCGAGTCGTGAATGGAGGGCTCGGTGTCGAGAACATGAAAAAACTCTTGTAAGCGGGGCGCATCGATGGCGAGGCGGTGGATAAAGCCAACGATTTGTTCGAGGCGCATGATCACCATTCCCGAAAACGCGATAAAGGTGACGATCGCGCCCACCGTGGTCAGGCCGTGGGTGAAGAGCCACGCCCCGAGCGCGACGATGCACAAAGTACTTAAGGTGGTTGAAGAACGCGTCAATACATTGACGAGTGCCCACCAAGAGAGCACGGGCATTTGGGCGCCTAAGGCGCGTTGACTAATGTTTTTAAGTGCGCTGACCTCGTGTTCGATTCTTGCAAAACTTTGCACCAAAGCGATATTGCCCAAAGTATCGGACGCCTGCTCAGCTAGATCCGACTGATGGCTCTCAACTTGCTGTTGTAGCGCTTGCGTTTTGCGCAAAATGAAATGTGTTAATCCGACAAAAACAAAGCAAAGTACGATGAGCACCAGCGCGAGTCGCCAATTGATGTAAAGCGCCACTGGCACCAGCACGATCAGCGATACCGCTGCAGCTAGGTGATCGCGAAAAAAACTCAGCCAAAGCCACCAAAGCGCATCGGTGCCTTGCAGCATAATTTTCATCAGGCGGCCCGAGTGCGTATCGCTCTGTTGCGCCAGGGGCAACTGCAAGACGTGTTCAAAATAGTCGCGTAAGACAATATGTCTACGACGATGCGACAGACGATCGGCAAAAAGAGCGATGAGCGCACCACAAGAAATCGTGAACAAACCAAAACCCATCCACGTAAAAAGAAGGGGTGCGAGCACCGGCCAAATCTGCTCAGGGTGATCAAGCGGTGCACGAGACAGGGCGTCAATCACTAAGCCAAATAAAATCGGCTCAGCAAACATCGCCATGGCGAGCGTGACGTTGGCGCAAGCTAAAGTCCAACCCAGTTTTCGATCGGTGCCTAGCATCTTTAAGACGCGGCCATACAGTGCGACGAATTTGATGGAGTCGGTGGGTTGGCCGGCGCTACTCATGGGCGCCCTTCGCTTTTAAGGCCGCGCGAAAACGTAAGACCTCAAGATCAAGCGGTTGCAGGGCGAGTGGCGGTGAGAGCTCTTCGGGCAAACTGAGCAATTGCCAGCGCATCAAGAGGCGACCAAAACTCGGCCACGAGGTCATGACTGCGAGAGGAACTGAAAGCAGCAAGCCCGCAAGCATGATAGCGGCGTAAGGCAGGCTGCTAGGATGTGTGGACCATACCGCAACGGCGAAGCCCGCACCGAGTAAGGTATGCGGCCAAAACTGGCGCAGGGCAGTGAGCAGCGGTACCGAATGATCATCGCGTGCCTGGGCTGTCCAGCCGGCTTTTTTACCAAAGACCAGACCAACAATGAAAATCGTATGGTTCAACCAGGTGACGGGCGTCATCAAAAGTGAAAACAGCATTTCAAGCGTGAAGCTTGTGGCAAAGCGCAGGCCGCCACCAAAGCGTCTGCGTTCGCTCACGCGCAGCAAGACCTCAAAGGCGCCGGCTAGCTTGGGCAGGTACCACATCAATAGCGTTGTCGCCAGCAAGGTGATGCCCAAGCCCTCGTGCATAAAAGCGGTGGGGGTTGGCGCCAGACACAGCATCACGAGCGCGAGAACTAACAAGGCGATCCAGGCCGGCGAACTCAGGAACATTAAGATTGCAATACACAACTGATAACGACTTAAGAACTTTAGGCCCGGCATGCTTAACAAATGAAGGTATTGCAGGTTGCCCTCGCACCAGCGCAAATCACGACGAACGTATTCAACCAAGGTGGGTGGATTCTCTTCCCAGCTTTCGTCTTCTTGCGGAATGACTCGTACCTCGAAGCCTGCGCGCCGCATCAGTACCGCTTCGACTTGGTCGTGACTTAAGATGTGTCTGGGCGAGCCCTGGTGGTCGGGTAAGAGAGGTAACTCACAGTGCTCAATAAAAGGTTTGATGCGGATCGCGGCATTGTGGCCCCAATACGGTCCACAGTCGGCCTGCCACCAGGCCGACCCCATCGTGTAGGGCCGCATGCCTAAGCGCATTCCAAAC
>CAMCZQ010000080.1 GCA_945887835.1 Bordetella parapertussis
CAGGGTAGTGGTAGTTAAAGACTTCTAGCACGATGGTGAGGGTAATCAGAGACTTCTAGCTTCGGGTGTCCGAACTGAGGTCTCTGATTGGATCCGACTTAATGCGACTGAATATGTGGCATGGGATCAATCAACTCACCACGCATTAAATAAAGCGGTGAGCGACGGTACAGCATGACATCATGCACAGGGTCAGTTAAGATTTTTAAAGCCCAGGCAAACGCCGCTTTGAAGCTCTCTTTGATGCAGAGTTGAACGACCCTAAACAACAAACCAGCAACGCCCAAAAAGAGCCAAGCCATGCCCACAATGCGCACGGTCGTATCTTCATAGGCCTCAGGGACGGCCCAGGTGATCAGAGAGGGCTGAAGATAGGCCAGCACAGGGATCGCCGCCCAGATCGACAGCAACACAATCTTACGATGTAAGTTATAGCCAACCTTGATTTCTTCTTTATGCTCGTGTGTCGCTTGGTTGACGTGATCGTAGCCCTTGGGCTCAAAAAAGAAGTGGCCTGATTGACGTGTTGTCATGGCAACTAACCAAGCGACAAGCGATGCTGCGACTGGATTAATGAACAGGAGCACATAAGATACCAAAAACGAAAGCGCGCTCACTAAGTGCAAACTTTGGTTAATGCGACTGTGGTGATAATAGCGGTGATCATCCCAGCGCTGTATTTTTAAGGTGTTGAGCAATTCTTTCATCGTGATCCCTTGAGTTGTCTGTGTCGCCAATCAAATAAATTTTGAGCAGCGCCTTAACTGAGATTATTTCAGAAGCGCCGCGCCAAAAGATGAATTTTTGATGACAATCGTGTTGCAGTTTATTTTCAAGGGCTTGCTGTCATCGAACGGTTACATAATTTGATTACATTGTTTGAGATACTTGAAACCGCCCAGCAGGAAAGCGCACAGATGACCGAATACGCCCCCATTCAAGTCGATCGAATCTATCCTGATAAACCTAGTCTTCGAATAGCGTTGGTGACCGAAACCTACCCGCCTGATATTAATGGGGTCGCACACACCGTTTCAAAGATCGTAGAAGGCTTACGTGCGCGTGGCCATGAGCTCATGTTGGTCAGGCCGAGGAATCATAGTGATCACGAGGCAGCGGTTGATTCGCGCTACCAAGAGGTGTTGGTGCGTGGCGCGCCGATTCCAATGTACAAACAACTGCGTATGGGGTTGCCAGCGCAAGGCGCGCTGCAAAAACTATGGCTCAAGCAGCGACCCGATCTTGTGCATATCGCGACTGAGGGCCCCTTAGGTTGGTCCGCTTCGCGGGCAGCGCGCAAGCTCAAAATACCAACGAGTTCAGATTTCAGAACGAACTTTCATGCGTACAGTCAGTTCTATGGCTTCGGCTGGCTCAAGGGCGCAATTGTGGCCTACATGCGCAAATTCCATAATGCGACGCACTGCACAATGGTGCCGACCCAAGGCTTGATGGCCGAGCTTTCAAAGATTGGTTTTGATCGCTTGATGGTTGTACCGCGCGGTGTGGATACCGAAAACTTTTCGCCCGCTAAACGCGACGAAGCCATGCGGCAGAGTTGGGGCGCGACAGCAGACACTCAAGTACTGCTCTCCGTTGGACGCCTAGCGGTTGAAAAAAATCTGGATATCGTGGTTCGTTGTTTTAAATCCTTGCAAGCGAAGGGGCTACCCGTAAAACTAGTCATCGTCGGAGACGGCCCACTGCGTCACGCTCTCGAGCGCAGTGTGCCCGAGGCGATCTTCGCTGGCACACGTACTGGTCAAGATTTAGCGCAACACTATGCCAGCGCAGACCTGTTTATCTTTCCGAGCCTGACCGAGACTTTTGGCAATGTGACCATTGAGGCGATGGCCAGTGGCTTGGCCGTAGTGGCTTACAACCATGCTGCAGCAGGGCAATTAATCGAACATAAGCGCAACGGGATGGTCCTTGCGCCCAACCAAGAAGAGCAGCTCTTCGAGGCGGCCCGACAACTCGTTGACGACGCCGCCTTACGCAAGCAAATGCGCTTAGCGGCGCGTCAAACTGCGGTCGACCGTGATTGGAGCTCGGTGATCACGCGTACTGAGGGCATTTTTAGATCATTGATTGCGAATGAAGATCCCAGCGCAGTACTGGTGTCGTCAAAGTCTAAGACGAACGTTTTACCTGAGGTGCTGAACTAAAGAGCAGCATTGTCTTGCAGGCGAGAGTGCGTCGCTAACTACAGATCTCTGCGTATTGGGTAAAGCTCGCTGCAACGGGATACTGTTGCACTGAGTCGTCGCCATAGCCACTGCGATGAAAGACAAAGGGAACGCCGCAGTTGCTGGCACAGAGCGCGTCTACGTGTGTATCCCCAATCAGCAGGCAGTCGCTGGCATTGACTTGCAGCGCGGCAATGGTGGTGAGTAAGGGCAACGCGTGGGGCTTGGGATGCAGCGTCGAATCTCCCCCCGTGACTACCTTGAAATATGCCGACATACCGTGCCGCTCAAGCGCCTGCTTCGCAGAGATTTCAATCTTATTGGTGCAAACTGCTAATTGCCGCCCTTGCGAAAGTAATTGCTCTAGCAAAGCCAAGACGTTTGGGTACAGAAACGAATGGTCGTGTGCTTGGCGCGCGTAATGTGTCAGGTACGCCTGCTGCAGGTCATCTGCAGCCGCAGCAGGTGCTTGAACAAGTGACATCACTGAGGCCAAAATGTCTGGCAGCGGGCCATAGAGGTTCGGAATCACTTGCTCGGGCGCAAGTGTCTGAAAGCCGCAGTCAAGCAGCGCTTGATTGGTTGCGCGCCGAATATCGGGCTCGGTGTGCAAAAGCGTGCCATCAAGGTCAAAGACGATCGCCGAGCAGCCATTGATAATGTCTTTGGCTCACTTCATGGCCTAGAGACCAAGCCAGCTGGTGTTGCTGCGTAACCCGTCAAGCTACGATCAGCATGCAAGAGTTTCCAGTCGAGCATTTTTTGAGTCATTTTTAATAACTCGAGGGTATAGCTCGGGTCATGCGCAACGTTATGCAGCTGTGACGGATCTTTTGTCAGATCAAAAAACAAGGGTGGCAGTGCAGCAAAGTGAACATACTTGTACTGATCGTTTTGAATGACAGAAAGCGCACATTGATCCATTGACAGACCCAAGAAATCTTCGGGTGTTGAATAGTAAATATTTCTAAAATCGTATTCATAGTGCACTTCTGTACGCCAGTCGGCAGGCGCGATGCCAGTTTGTACAAAGGGCAACAACGAGTGACCATCGCAGGTTCTGGGAATAGGGCGCTCAAGCCAGTTCAAGATCGTGGGCATCGTGTCAATGGTTTCGGTAAAGTTCCGAACAATATTGCCACGTGTCGTATCTGCTTCAGGATTGGGATCACGCACAATCATTGGGATATGAAAGCTCTGATCAAAGTACCCAAGCTTACCCAGCAAATGGTGATCGCCGAGTTGCTCGCCATGATCGCTTGTCAGCACGATTAAAGTGTTATCCCACTGGCCTGTTCTTTTTAAATACTCAAAGACACGCCCAATATGATGATCGACCTCAGACATCAAGCCGTAGTAAGTAGCCCGCATTTGACGCACTTCAGCGTCTTGCATGTCTGCGCCAAGTCCCTGACCATTTTCAAAGAAGTGACGACGTTGAATCGCTTGAAGGTAATACGCCAACATTGGATGCTGCGACGCTTCAAGGTCTTGACTGACGGCACGAATCGGCGGTGGGCAATCTTTTGGGTCGTACATCGCGTGGTAGGGTGCCGGCGCGCTAAAGGGCGGGTGAGGGCGGTAGTAGCCAAGATGTAAGAACCAAGGCTTATTTTCTGTGCCTTGCAGGTATTCGAGCGCACGGTCTGTGAACCAAGTGGTGTCGGATAAATGTGCAGGTACCACGCTGGGTTTAGCGGTAGCGCCAATATCAGCGTCGGTAAGGTCTTGTGGCAACCAGATATCGTTAGACTTTTCTGGCATGGCAAAACCCTGTGAGGCTAACCAGGCAAAGTAGGCCTCTTTATCTAGGCCCCAAGAGCCGACGGGGTGCCAGCCCTCCATATCTGCCCCTAAGACTTTAAAACGCGGGTCTTGGGCGTCGGTTTCACGCGGATCAGGTGTCGTGGTGGTGTAGCCAACTAAGGCGGGCTGATAGCCAGCCTTGCGTACTTCTTTTGCGATATTGGTGTGCCGGGCATCAAGTGGAATCGTATTTTGCACCGCGCGGTGGGTCATCATATAAAGACCGGTCAGCATTGAGGCGCGACCCGGACCGCAAGGTACGGCTTGCGTGTAATGCTTGGCGAAGGTCACACCTTCGCTCGCTAAGGCTTCGATATTTGGGGTTTGAATAACGGGATGCCCAAGATTTTTGAGCGTATCACCGCGCCACTGATCGACCACAATCAGCAAGACATTTTTTTGTTTAGTTGTCATGAAATGAATCCGTAAAAAGTAAGTCAGCGCAGAGTGGGGTCAAGCTTGTCACGCAGCCAGTCGCCGGTCAGACTGATCGAGAAGGTCGTCAATACGATGACACAACTCGGGGCGAGCAAAATCCAAGGGGCCGTTTGTAAATATTCACGACCATAGCCCACCATATTGCCTAAGCTAGTCATTGGGGGCTGTACGCCTAAGCCTAAAAAAGAGAGGCCTGATTCAAGCAAAATCACTTCAGGAAAGGTGAGCGTCATGCTAACGATCAGCGTGCTCGCGATATTAGGCAGAATGTGTCGAAAATAAACCCGCCAAGAGCTTGCGCCCATTGCATGCACTGCATTGGCATAGCCTTGCTCATTAGCCGCGATCGTGAGGCTGCGTGTGATGCGCGCGCTACGCTCCCAACCGTGGCAACCCATTAAACAAATAAACAGTACCAGCGTGTTGCCAAAGAAGGCTAACACTGCCAAGGCAATGATCATGAAGGGGATTGATGCTTGAAAATCAATCAGCGTGAGCACGACCTGTTCAAGCCAACCTTTGAAGTGTGCGGCTAAAAATCCTAAGGCGAGTCCAATAAAAGCTGAAATCAAGGTGCTGGCAAAGGCGATCAACAGACTCACTTGAACTGAGATCACTAATCTCGAGAGAACGTCCCGACCCAGCTCATCGGTACCAAGCAAATGCCGTGTCGTACCGCCCAGCCCAAAAGGTGGTTGCAGCCGAGCCTTAAGATCAAGCGCCGTATAGGTGTAGGGTGCTATTAAATCTGCCAACGCAGCGATGATGAAGATCCCAAGGATCCAGGCAATCGCTACAAGGACAAGAGGAGGGTACTCTTGCCAAAAATAATGACGCGAGGTAGTTGGAAGTGGAGGTGCTAAGACTGCCATGGCGGATAACTTTTTTGGGGTAAAAGGATCAATTTTTACTGGTGATTATTGATGTGCACCAGCGCTGGCACGTAAGCGGGGGTCGAACAAGCAGTAGATCGCATCGACGAGCAAGTTGGTTGCGACCATACTGACTGTGATCAGTAATAGCGCCGCTTGCACCACAGCCAAATCACGATTACCGACGGCAGAAACAGTCAGTCGACCGACTCCCGGCCATGAAAATACGCTTTCGACAACAACCGCGCCTGCGATCAGACCCCCGAACATAAGCCCAGCGATTGTGATGATTGGCAATGCTGCGTTGGGCAGAGCATGACGAATCACGACTTGCGACCAACGTAACCCTTTGGCAGAGGCGGCCCGAATATAGGGTTGACCTAAGACTTCTAACATCGACGATCGTGTGTAACGCGCCAGCACTGCCGCGCCGCCTACGGTCAAGGTCAAAACCGGCAATACCGCATGCTCGAAACCGCTGAACCCTCCGCTTGGTAGCCAACCAAGACTGACCGCAAAAATTAAGACCAACAGCAGACCTAGAACGAAGCTTGGCAAGGTGTGTCCAGCGACAGAGAAACTCATCACGACGCGATCCATCCACGAGTTTCGGTGGAGGGCGGCGAAGATTCCTGCGGGGATGCCAATTAACAGATTGAGAGCAAACGCGGGAAGCGCGAGGGCAAGTGTGGCCGGGATCGCCTCAAGCACAAGCCCCATCGCAGGGCTGGCATCGCGCATCGAAACGCCGAAGTTACCTTGAAGAATATTCATTAAGTAACCCCAAAACTGTTGCCACAGGGGTGCGTCAAGGCCCCAGCTTTCGCGAAAAGCGGCGATGGCTTCGGGTGGGGCATCGGCCGATAAAATCATCATCGCCGGGTCGCCCGACAAGCGCAAGATCGTGAAGGCAAAACCAACCACTAAGAAAATAGTCAATAATGCACGCAAACTGCGAGAGAGCATGTATCGACCCATGTCTAGGCGCTCGCGCTATGATGAATCATGGTGTGAAGATGGCAACTCACGGTGTGGGATTCTCCAAGGCGTGTCACCGCGGGCGCGCTTGTTTTGCAATGGGCAGTCGCCATTGCGCAGCGCGGATGAAAACTACAACCGGTGGGAATATCGACGGGGTTTGGTGGCTCGCCCTTCAGGATAATTCGGCCCGAACCCGCGGTTGCGTGTTTCGCACCAGGCGTCGACACCGCTGAAATCAGAGCTCGGGTGTAGGGATGGGCTGGGTGAGACAACACCTCTTTTGCAGAGCCTTGTTCGATGATGCGACCTAAATACATCACGGCAACTTCGTCGCAAATGTGACGGACAACCCGTAGATCATGGCTGATAAACAACATGGTGAGATTCATTTGCTGACGCAAATCGTCTAGCAGATTAATGACCTGTGCCTGCACTGAAACGTCGAGCGCGGAAATAGGCTCATCGCACACCAACAGGCTAGGCTTGAGCACTAAGGCGCGTGCCAAGACGACGCGCTGACGTTGCCCACCCGACAGTTCATGTGGATAGCGCGTAAATAAGTTATCGGTCAGGCCGACGGCGCGCATCATAGTTTGCGCCGCAACGGTCGGTTTAATCTCGCCGTTCTTCTCGTGAATCAGCAAGGGCTCGGTGACCTGCTCAAGAGCAGTCAGACGCCGGTCAAGCGCGCCTAGAGGGTCTTGGTACACCATCTGCATATGGCGGCGCGCGGCGCGCCAAGCTCGATTGCGCTGTGCGGTGACGGGTTTGCCATCAAACTCGACTGTACCGGCGGTGGCTGGAATCAAGCCAAGTACCAGCTTGGCGATTGTTGATTTACCGCAGCCCGATTCTCCAACGAGCCCTAGGGTTTTACCTCGCTCCACACTCAATGTGACGCCATCAACGGCCCGCAAGATGCTTTTGCCGGCCAGCCACTCTTTTTTACCTTCAACAGAGAAGTGGCGCTGCAAATTCTTGACGTTCAAGAGTGCTGTCATGCTGCCAGTTTACGGTTGCAGGCTAAGACGTGACCGACTGCGATGGTCTTGAGCGCAGGCGCGCTGGCGCGACAGTTCTCTTGCGCAAAATCGCAACGGGGCTCAAAACGACACCCCTGCATGAGTTGCCCTGTTTGCGGAAGACTGCCTCGTATGGTCGTCAAACGATTAACCTCAGCGTTCAACAGTGGCATCGCTGCTAAGAGGCCAAGACTGTAAGGATGTTGCGCCTCGCCGAATAATGTCTGGCTTGGGGCGCTTTCGACAATAGAGCCTGCATACATCACTAGCACGCGATCGCTAATCTCTGAGATCACGCCAAGGTCGTGCGAGATGGTCACAAGCGCCATACCGGTCTCGCGCCGAATGGTATCCAGCAACACCAAAATTTGTGCTTGTACTGTCGCATCTAAGGCTGTAGTGGGTTCATCGGCGATGAGTAAATCGGGTTGTCCGGCTAAAGCCATGGCAATCATGACGCGTTGATTCATGCCGCCCGAAAGTTCGTGCGGATAAGCGTTGATGCGCCTCTTGGCATCGGGAATCTCAACGTGATCTAATAAGGCAAGCACCTCTGCTTTTGCCTGCCCGCCGCGCAAGCCTCGATGCAGGGACAAACTCTCTGCAATTTGCGCACCAACGCGCTGGGCTGGATTGAGCAATGAACTCGGATCTTGAAAAATCATCGCGATCTTTCGTCCACGCACCTGCGATAGTTCTGCATCCGATAAACCGAGAAGCTCGCGCCCTTGAAACTTGGCCGAACCTGTCACCCGTGCTTGCTGACCTAGTAAGCCGAGCACGCCTAACCAGGTGACGCTCTTGCCGCAGCCCGACTCCCCCACCAGCCCGATGGATTCGCCGCGCGCGAGTTGCAGATCGACGCCATGCAACACTTCAGAAGTTTGTCCGCGTTGGTCGAACGCGATCCGTAGCTCGCTAATATTCAGTAGCGGATGAGAATCAACGACAGGCGAGGTCATTGTTTTGGTGGTGTCAAATTCGTGGCACGAAAATCCATGACGAAGGTCTTTGAGGGCTTCCAGACAAAGTCTTTACGTTTGGCATAAAACACGGCGCTTTGATGCAAAACCGTATAGGCAGGGTCTTCACGTTCGGCAATCTCTAGCATACGTTTAAAGGTCTGTTGCCGCTCAACCGGATCGACTGAAGTCGAAAGTGTGTCGGATAATTTATTGAACTCAACGTTTGTCCATTCGCCGGTCTGCTGTTGTTGACCATTTGGCCCATGTTGGTTAACCAGTGAGCTTACTGGATCACTAAAGGGAGCAGAATTTGACCAGCCACGAACACCGCGCGTTGGACCTTTCTCAAAAATTTGTGCCCAGTTTTCTTTCATAGACATCTGCACGTTCAGGCCGGCAGAGCGCCACATCTCAAGCATGATTTGATCGGTTTGTGTCTGATTGGTGTAGTAATTGTTTAAGCCTCTGAAGTGAATCACTTCACCCTTATAGCCCGCCTCAACAAGAAGTTTCTTTGCAAGCGCGACGTCATACTTTGGCACTGTCCAGCCCTTCACAAACATATCGCCATAAAACTCGAATTGCAGGCCAGCGGGTACGCGAGTCTGGCCACCCCAGATCGCTTCGACGATGGCGTCGCGATCAATCGCATGCGTCATGGCCTGGCGCACTTTTGGATTAGCAAGTACTGGGTGATTTTTGTCGAACGTAATGAGACGGTGATTCAAAACAGTCCCACCAACCACCTCTAACTTGGCGTTGCCTTGAATGGTTTTAAATTGATCGGGTGGGATATCAGTAATAAAGTCGTATTGACCAGATAACAAACCGTTGATGCGTGAAGATACCTCAGGCACCACCATGTAGCGAATTTCTTTGACTAAAGGTTTGCCGCCAAAATAGTCATCATGCGCAGTCAGGACCAGATATTGATCCATTTTCATTTCTTTGACTTTGTAAGGGCCTGCACTGACGGGGGCCTGAGCCCAGCTTGCCCAGTCTTTTGAGGCCAGATAGGCCTTCTTAGAAACAATCTCAGAGCCTAAACGTGCGATGCGACCCTCCAGGGTGAGGTCCGGCATGGCGTTGACCAGACGCACGGTATAACGATCAACGATCTCGACGCTTTGCAAAGAGGGCCATAAATTACGCGCGATCGCAGTAATCTCAGGTGGAGGTAAATCCATGCTACCGGCTGTTGAACTTGTGGTCTTGCGACCGATGTCTACCGCAATCGTTTTGCTGTCTTGATTGAGTTGACGGGGCGCAGAGGTACCGAACATGCGCTCAGCGCCAAAGCTAAACGCAACATCTTCAGCGGTCACCTCATCGCCGTTGTGAAACTTAACACCGGGGCGCAACTTAAATTCAACTGTCTGAGCGTCAATGCGTGTCCACGATTCAGCAAGTGAGGGCTGAGGCGAAAGGTCTCCCACCGTATCAAGCTGGATCAGTCCAGCATAAATCATGGGTAACATGCGCGTGCCAACGTTGCTTTGCTCGCGCAAAGGGTCCAACGCGCCACTGGTCAGTAACTGTTGTACGGCCACACGCACCACGGGGCGAGTGTCTGCGGGTTGTGCAACGGCGCCTGGCAACGTTAACGCATAAAGCCCGAGCGCCGTGAGTTTCAAAAACCAACGTTTAGAGCGAAGCTGCTGCATGCGAATCCTGTTTGTGTATCGAATGAAAGGGTGACGCTGTGTTACAGAGCGACGCCGTGCATAATTTTTAAAAAATGGGGCAGGGTCGGCGTGACCGCTGCGGGCACTTTGGCTAAATCGTCATAACGACGTAGTCGCACGGCTTCGTGCGAAAACGGCTGCGCGTCAAACTCTGAGGCTTGTGGCGGGGTGTACACCCCACCCTGTACGATCAGACTCTGCTTTGAAGCCGTCGAAAGCGTGCTCCAGTAAGACTGATCGGTCGCACACAGATAGCGCTTTGCATCGACGTGTAAGCGGATTGGCTCAAGGACTGCGCTTGAGAACAAACCGCGCAAAAATGGTAAGGCAACATACTGATGTAAGTCGTCACCGCTTTCGGTGCTAGCACTTGCTTGAATACGACCAGTTTTTGCCAGCAAGTGCCCAATATCGTGCAACAACGCTGCGGTGATCGTGTGCGGTGTCTCGCCTGCTTGCTCGGCCAGCGCAGCGCATTGCAGGGCATGCTCAAGTTGACTGACGGCTTCGCCGCCGTATTGATCGTTAGCTTCAACGGTGAGTAGTTGCGTCACATCACTTAGAGTTAAAGCCATTTCAAACCTTTGTTAAACCAGCGCGCGGCGAATTCGCGCAGACAGCAAATCGATACAGGTCACCGTGGCAATGATAATGAGCATCACCGCACAGGTCTCTGCGTATTGGAAGCCGCGGATAATTTCCCACAGCACAACGCCAATGCCGCCCGCGCCCACCATCCCGACCACCGTGGCTGAGCGAACGTTCGATTCAAAGCGGTACAGTGCAAATGAAATCCAAAGCGGCATGACTTGCGGGATCACGCCATACAGGATTTCGTGCAAAGCCCCTGCGCCCGTCGAGCGAATTCCCTCTACCGGCTGGGGGTCGATTGATTCAACGGCTTCCGAAAATAATTTTGCCAAGATGCCAGTGGTATGAATCCACAGTGCCAGCACCCCTGCGAAGGGGCCTAAACCGACAGCTACAACAAACAGCATGGCGAACACCATCTCATTGATCGCGCGGCAAGCATCCATCACGCGACGAATAGGTTGATATACCCAAGGCGGTACGAGATTGGCTGAACCTAACAGGGCCATCGGGATTGCCGTAATCACGGCAAGGGCCGTGCCCCAAAGCGCAATTTGAAGCGTCACCACCATCTCTTCAATAAACAAACGCCACTGCGAAAAGTTAGGTGGGAAAAAATCAGCGGCGTAGGTCGCCATATTGCCGGAGTCTTTAATCAAATCCAGCGGGCGCATATCTGCGCCTTGCCATGAGGATGTCAAAGCGAGCAACAACGCGGCCCACGACCCGTACCAAAGAAGACTATGCTTGCTTGGTGCGGGGGCGGACAGCGCCGAGTCAGAGGTCGAGACTTTCATTGCTTTACTTTTTGAGTGCTGCCAGTTTTGCATCGAACTCTGCGAGTTTGGCCTGTTTGTCCGCAGCCGCGAGGCTCTCATCGTTCTCAACTTTGATACGCTGGCTGAATAATTCGAGCTCACGAATCGGAATCAACTGAGCATTGGTAGATGCTTGAAAGCCAGCAAGCTTTCCGATATTCATCAAAATCTCTTTTTCTTTGGCGTCAGTCTTGCCATAACCATAGAAAAAATCTTTGAGTTTTTGTTTGGTCGCTTCGGGCAAATCCTTCAGCATCAAAATGGGATCAGAGGCAATCAGCGGAGACGTCCAGATCACTTTAATTTCTTTGAATTTTTCAGGTTGAACGATGTGCAATCTTTCTAGGGCTTCGCTGTTTGCGGTGGCTACGTCTACTTGTTTAATAGCGACGGTTAGTAAGTTTGTTTCGTGATTTGCTGCGCGCGAGACTTTGAAAATCTTTTTTGCATCAACATTGTTTTTAGCAAAGACGTAGAAACCAGGAACTAGAAAACCAGAAGTGGAGTTTGGATCGCCGTTACCGAAGCTCAGTGATTTAGCGTTTTTAAGGACATCTTCTACTGAGTTAAGGGCGCTATCGCGATGTACCACCAAGTGCGAGTAGTAACCTAAGCTACCGTTGGCAGCCACTTGCTGCGCAAAGACCTCGGCACCCGAGCGATCAACGGCTTCCATGGCGGATTTGTTGCCCAGCCAGGCTGCTTGAACTTTCTTAAAACGCATACCTTCAATGATGCCAGCATAGTCAGAGGCAAAAAATGGCTTCGCCTTGATGCCGGTTTGGCGCTCAAGATCAGCGAACAAAGGTAGCCAGTTTTGCTTTAGGTTCTGACTGGATTCTGTTGAGATTAGGCCAAAGTTCATCTCTTGGGCCTGCGCGCCTGTTGTGTAAGTCAAGGGCGCTATCGAAAATATGGCAAGCGCCAGTAATTTTTTTAGCATTAAAAACTCCAATAAATTAAGGGTAGATCTAAGCTGCTTCAAGATAAAAGGGTAGGCCTAAGTGGTTTGTCCACAAAAGCTAGGATTAAGCTGCCTGACTAAGTGGTAGGCCAGAACTCGCGTGCGAGCGCGTGCCTGTGGGCGGTTGTTGAGCACCCAAGGGGGCGAACAGTTCTTCAACCTGAACGCCGTATAGTTCGCGCAGAAGTGTGGGCGTCAATTCAGACGCTGCACCGTCAAAAACAACTTTTCCTTGATGCAAGGCTACGACACGCGGACAGTACTTCAGCGCAATTTCGACTTGATGTAGTGACACAATGACCGTGCACTTGTCTTCACGATTGATGCGCGCCAAGATCTCCATGACATTGCGTGAAGATTCTGGATCAAGCGAGGCGATCGGTTCGTCTGCCAAAATTAAATCAGCACCTTGCACCAGCGTACGTGCGATGGCGGCCCGCTGCTGTTGACCACCCGAGAGTGTCGAGGCACGCTGGCCGTGGCAATCTTGAATCCCAACCCGCGCGAGCGCCTGATAGGCTAAGTTGCGCTCAGCCTGATTGAATAAGCCTAGTAGACTGCGCCACAAGGGTAGACGGTGCAACAGGCCAACCAAGACATTGGTCATCACCGACAAGCGGTCTACCAGATTGAACTGCTGAAAAACAAATCCAACCTTAGCGCGCGTTGTACGAATGTCAGGCGCAATCTGTCCGTCTCTCTGAATCACAGAGCCCGCCACTTCAATTGAAGAGCCGGCCACTGGATCGCCGGCGAGCAGCCCCGCGATGTGGCGAAGTAACGTCGATTTTCCCGAGCCTGAGGCGCCAATCAAGGCGATCATTTCGCCGCGCTGTGCGCTTAGATTGATATCACAGAGCGCTCGCTTTTGAGGGCTAAAGCGTTTGTTAAGATGGGTGATACGTAAGGCCGTAGTCATCGATTTTGTCCATGTATCGTATATATTGAGTATGTAGGGCTGACATGACAAATGCTTTACAGTTATGTGAAGTTTAGAATTCTAGGGGCGCATAAGCGACCCCAACACTTAAACAACTTGGATCCCTTCGCGCCAAACTGTTCGTGCGAAAGCCTGACTAGGTTGATCTGGAGACGCGTGCAGACGCAGGCGCACCAGATCTGCTCTGAAGCCGATTTCGAGTGCGCCGCGATCGTTTAGACCGGTCGCTTGCGCTGGGTGGCGGGTGACTGTTGCGACCGCCTGGGGCAGCGTCATGACATCCTCGTGTACCAAGCGAGCGACGGCACTTAACAAGCTGCCCGGCACATAATCGGATGACAGCACATCCAGTAAGCCTTGCTTTGCCAATTCAGTGGCAGACACGTTGCCAGAGTGCGAACCGCCACGCACCACGTTGGGGCCACCCATTACCGTCAGTAACCCTAAATTTTTCGCGTACTGCGCAGCAGCTACAGTGGTCGGAAATTCGGACATGCTGGCCCCTTCTGCATAAGCCTGTTGAACATGTGCCTCGGTGGTGTCGTCATGACTGGCTAGATGGATCCCTGTATGCTTCGAATAATCAACGAAATACTGTCGATGCGGGGCACTAAATTGACTTTGGAGCATGGTCGCATTACTGACTTTTTCTTCGAATTTCTCGTGACTCCAGCCTTTTTTACCGATGAAGTACACGCGTGCTTGTTCGATGTCTTCCCATTGGCGTTGGCCAGGGGTATGGTCCATCAACGAAATCAGGCCAAGGCGCGCGTGCCCCTTAAACGGTTCAAAAAGCTCAATGGTGTTCGGTGCTGGTAATTCACAACGCACATGAATGTAGTGATCTGCCCGCAATAGATTCTCTTTGGTGTATTGATCCAGCGCCTTCAGTACCGGCCCCCAAGTCTGTCCCCGAACGCTTTCGGTGTCAGCCTCGCCTACGCCAAGTGCATCAAATACGGTTGTGATGCCTGCACAGGCAATCTCGGCATCATGCGCAATCAGTGCTGGTCTTTCGGCCCACATGACCTTTGGCCGAGGCATCAGGTGACGTTCAAAGTTGTCGGTATGAATTTCAATCATCCCAGGCATCAAGAAGTCGCCTTCAAGGTCAAGGGCACCTGGGGTTGCGCATAGGCCAGAATCGATCGAATCGATACGGCCGTTCACTACCGACACTGAGCCGTGGATCACCTCTTGATTCATAATCAGTCGAGCGTTAGTGATGACTATTGAGCCGCGCATGTGATGCTCCGAAAATTGGTCATATCAATACGACGTGTGGCGAGTTGGTTGCCGACGGCGTGGTCGTGAAAGATTCCGACGGCGGCGGCCCCCGCTGCAATCGCTTCTTGGATGAGTGTCACGACGGTTTGTGTGTTGAGCGCATCGAGCGAGGCTGTGGGCTCATCCAGTAATAGCAATGAGCGTGGCTTGATCATGCTGCGTGCGATATTGACCCTTTGCTGCTCACCACCCGAAAACGTTGCGGGTGCCAAGCTCCACAGTCGCTCAGGAATGCGTAGCCGCGTGAGCCACACGCCTGCATGTTCACGTGCCTGTTTAAGCGCGCGCTCATCATGCCCAAGTTCAGCCAGCAGTGGTTCGGCTACCAGATCAAGGGTTGAAATCCT
This sequence comes from Bordetella parapertussis, assembly GCA_945887835.1. Taxonomy (GTDB): domain Bacteria; phylum Pseudomonadota; class Gammaproteobacteria; order Burkholderiales; family Burkholderiaceae_B; genus Zwartia; species Zwartia parapertussis_B. Next base: position 14,906 of record CAMCZQ010000080.1, read on the forward strand.
TGGGATCACA
>CAMCZQ010000081.1 GCA_945887835.1 Bordetella parapertussis
CGCAACCAGTTATCTGCGCCAATAAAAAGCACATACTCTGTGTCGACTTTAGACAGCATATCTTGAAAGTTGATGACAACGCCCAGGTTATCAGGCCTGAGTGTGTAGTCAATGCTTGGGTACAAGTCGGGTAGATGTGTGCAATCTAACCCACCATCATCTACAAATAAAATTTTTGTAGGGGGCTTGGTTTGTGAGAGTAGTGACTCGATGCAGTGAGCTGCAAGGTGTCCGTATCTATAAGAAGCTATAACGACTGTAATCATGCCGCGCATTAGAACACGGAACGATGACAGTAAGATTTCTCTAATCCTTACGGCAGAAACGACTTCTAAGCTCAGCTCACGATCCCTAAGTGCCACGGCACGAATTCGTTATCGCCTAAATTCAGTAATTCGCTCTTCGACTTTTCGCCCGACGCAGTACGCAAGATATGTTCAAAGATTTCTTGACCCATCTGTTGAACGTCGACCAAGCCGTCCAAGATCCTGCCGCAATTGATATCCATGTCTTCTTCAAGACGCGTAAACATTGGAGTGTTGGTTGCAAGTTTGATCGTGGGCGAAGGCTTAGAGCCAAACATCGACCCCCTACCCGTCGTAAAGCAAATAATATTTGCACCACTCGCAATCTGACCTGTCACGGCGCAGGGATCGTAGCCCGGCGAATCCATAAACACAAAGCCTTGCTCAGTGATCTGCTCAGCGTACTCGTACACTTGTTGCAAGGGCGTGCTGCCGCCCTTCATGGCCGAGCCTAACGACTTTTCAAAAATATTGGCCAAGCCTCCAGCTTGATTGCCAGGCGCCACCACACCATTGAACTGACCATTTTGCCCGCGTGTGTACTCCTCCCACCAAGCAATCCTGTCTAACAATTTTTGACCAACCTCGGCGCTGATGGCACGGCGTGTCAGCATATGCTCAACGCCATGAATCTCGGGCGTTTCTGACAAAATCGCGGTGCCACCATGACGCACCAAAATATCCATCGCAGCACCAAGTGCAGGGTTTGCGGTGATCCCCGAAAAACCATCCGAGCCACCGCACTCAAGACCAATCTTAATATGGCTTGCGCTGACAGGCTCGCGTTTGATCGCGTTAGCCTGCGGCAACATTGCCTGAATCGCGGCCACACCTGCCTCGATTGTCGCGCGCGTGCCGCCCTCTTCTTGCATCACTAAGGTATGCAACGTATCAGATTTTTTAAGCCCTTGCGAAGAGACTAACTCGGCAACCTGATTACGCTCACAGCCTAGACCAACAATCAACACGCCTGCTAAATTTGGATGGGTGGCATAGCCTGCCAACGTGCGACGCAGTACATCAAAATGCAAGCTCGGAGTTGACATCCCACAGCCCGTGGTTTGGGCAAACGCGACCACGCCATCCACGTTGGGATAGGCGGCTAAGCGTTCAGGCGTAAACCAATCCGCGATGCGTCGAATTGCAGTCGACGAACAATTGACCGACGACATAATCCCAATAAAGTTGCGCGTGGCCACACGACCATCGGCGCGCACAATCCCCATGAAGCTTGCGCGTTGCTCAATCGGCACATATTGCACCGGCACCAAATCACGACCAAAATCATGTTGATGTTGAAAGTCAGCCAAGGCGATATTATGACTATGCACGTGCTCGCCAGGCTCAATGTCGCGCGTGGCAACACCAATTGGCGTGTCGTACTTCAACACAATTTCGTTAGTGGCGATTTTGCGGGCTGCAATCTTATGGCCGGCTGGTACTTGGGCGCGTACCTTAAGCGTTGTGCCGTCGGCGTTGACCGTTGCCCCAAGCGTCAAGGGCTCGCGTGCAATCAGTACATTATCTTTAGGATGCAGGCGAATCAGCGCTGAGCCCACGGTGTTAGCTCGCCAGCAGTTTTTTAAGCTGCAGTTTTTCGATCAAGATGGTTTCTTTTTTATAGTTTTCGATGACGTATTGCCGATACTGCGTGGGGTCTAAAAAGATCACCGGCGCATCAATTTTTTCGCAAACGGCTTTGAACTCTGGGCTATTCACGGCCACAGCCACTGCTGCCGCAAGTTTTTTCTCAATCGCGGGCTCTAAGCCACCTGGTGCAACAACGCCGTTAGGCGCATCGTTCACGACACCAAAGCCCAACTCTTTAAGCGTTGGCACCTCTTTAAAGCGTGGCAAGCGCTCTGCCCCCCAAGTCGCAAGCAACAAAAGTTTTTGGGCCTCAACCAGTGCCGACCATGAACTCGAATCCGCCAACATATCCACTTGACCGCCTAACAAACCTTGCAGTGCGGGCGCGCCACCTTTATAGGGCACATGCGTCAGCTTGATCCCTGCTGCCAAGGCAAACTCTTCCATCCCTACATGCGTTTGACCACCAACGCCTGAGGTCGAGTACGTCAGTTTGTCTGGATTGGCTTTTGCGAACGCCACCATCTCCAGCAGGCTTTTAAACGGGGAATCTGGTTGAACGACAATCCCGAAAGTTTGCGCCGAGGCCATCGCTAAAAAACTGTAATCTTTAAGTGGATCGATTTGCACCATCCCTAACTGCGCAAAACGCGTAACCGAAATCGCGAGCTGTCCGATGGTGTAGCCATCAGGCTTGGCAGAAGCCAAGGCTTTTGCACCAATCATGCCTGCTGCGCCCACTCTATTTTCAACCACAACAGCTTGACCCAATTCGCGCGAGGCAACTTGCGCCAGCGTGCGCATCGTCACGTCGCCTGTACCGCCTGCGGGCCAAGGGCAAATAAAAGTAATCGCACGATTAGGAAACGGAGTGGTTTGCGCAAAGGCAGCCGGCAGCGCGGCGCTGACCGCAGCACCGAGGCTGCCTAAAACTAGTTGACGTCGGGTAGTCAGGCGCGATGCTTGTTTCATTTTTGTCTCGTTATAAAAAAATAGCAGCCTCGCTTATGTATGCGAGGCTTGCTTCACAAAATACTTACTTCGCCAAAATCTTGCTAATCGCCTCACCCATATCGTGTGTATGCGCTTTGCCACCCAAGTCAGGCGTATGCGGGCCCTTCACCAAGATTTCTTCAATCGCTTTCACGATTGCATTGTGTGCGTCGAGGTAAGGCTTTTGATCAGCTTCGGGCAAGCCAAGGCCAAGATACTCAAGCATCAACGCGCCTGACCAGATCATCGCAACAGGGTTGGCGATTTTTTTGCCGTAGATGTCAGGCGCTGAGCCATGCACTGGTTCAAACAATGACGGAAACTTGCGATCGGGATTCAAGTTGGCCGATGGTGCCAAGCCAATCGTACCGGTACAAGCTGGGCCCAGATCCGACAAAATATCGCCAAACAAATTCGACGCCACCACCACATCAAAACGGTCAGGCTGCAACACAAAGCGTGCTGACAAAATATCAATATGCTGTTTGTCGGTGGTGATGCCAGGATAGTCTTTGCCGACTTCGGCTGCACGCTCATCCCAATACGGCATGCTGATGGCGATGCCGTTTGATTTGGTTGCGATGGTCAGGTGCTTGCGCGCGCGACGTGAGGCCAGTTCAAACGCAAAGCGCAGCACGCGGTCGCAACCGATGCGTGTAAAGATCGATTCTTGCAACACGATCTCGCGCTCGGTGCCTTCAAACATCTTGCCGCCTACGGCCGAGTACTCGCCCTCGGTGTTTTCGCGCACGACAAAAAAGTCGATATCGCCTGGTTTACGATTAGCCAAGGGGCATGGCACGCCCTCAAACAAACGTACAGGGCGCAAGTTAATGTATTGATCAAACTCACGGCGAAACTTCAGCAGTGAGCCATACAAAGACGTGTGGTCAGCCACAATCGCTGGCCAACCCACAGCGCCAAAATAAATCGCATCACACTCGATGAGGTGGGCTTTCCAATCATCGGGCATCATTTGCCCGGTTTTGGCGTAATAGTCGCAAGACGCCCAGTCAAAATGGCGAAACTCAAGATTCAAGCCAAATTTCTTAGAAGCGGTCTCTAAGACCCGCAAGCCCTCAGGCATCACTTCTTTACCAATACCATCACCTGGCAGTACTGCAATCTTAAATGGGCGGCTCATGCGCTAGATCCTCGAGTAAAAGTAACCGTGATCTTAGCCCTTTTTTGCCTCGATCAGGGCGGGATACCTTAGACTAGCGCCTGTGCACTCGTTATGATCAGGAAAAATTAAATGACTCACCCTTCACCACCAACCGCTGTACGCCAAGTTGAGCAAATACTGCCTGGGCGTCCCACCCACGATGGCGCTGGGGTCAAACTGTTGCGGGTCTACTCCTATTCACCCGAACTGAACCTTGACCCTTTTTTAATGCTCGACGAGTTCGCGACCGACGAAGCCTCAGACTATATCGGTGGGTTTCCCGACCATCCACATCGTGGTTTCGAGACCGTCACCTACATGTTAGATGGCCGCATGCTGCACCAAGACCATATGGGTAACCGTGGCGATTTAGGGCCCGGTGACGTGCAGTGGATGACCGCCGGTCGCGGTGTGATCCATTCTGAAATGCCCCAACAAGCAGAAGGCCGCATGCATGGCTTTCAGTTGTGGATCAATCTACCCTCAGACGAAAAAATGTGCCCGCCTGCTTATCGCGATATCCCCTCGTCCACCATGCCTGTGGTGGATTTGCTGGATGGCTCGGGCACCGTGAAGGTCATCGCGGGCACCTACAGCAACGGTCTTGATCCAATTTCTGGCCCGCTGCAGGGCATGACCACCACACCCTTAATGCTGGATGTGCACATGGGCGCCCACGGGCAATTTCTTGAAACGATCGCTACCGGCCACACCGCCTTTGTATATGTTTACGAGGGTGAAGCGATGGTTGGCGACGAGCGCATTAGCGCACGGCACCTTGCCGTCTTGGGCGCTGGTGCGCAGGTACAAGTCAATAGCCTTGAGTCAGATACTCGCTTTTTGGTGCTGGCCGCCACACCGATTGGCGAACCCGTGGTGCAATACGGGCCCTTTGTGATGAATACCCGCGCCGAAATTGAACAGGCGGTGCACGATTATCAATCTGGTAAATTTTAGTCAGTCTGCTGCGTACGTAACGCTTAATTTGGTGCGCTCAATTTGTTCACTTGCATTTCAAGAAAGATCTAAAGGAAAAAACATGAAACTCTACGGACTCCCTGGCGCCTGTTCACTGGTTGATCACATCGCCCTGAATTGGATTGGCAAGCCTTTCGAATATATCTCAGTCGCCCGTGACGCTTTAAAAGTGGCACCCTATATCAACATCAGCCCACTCGGCGCAGTGCCCGCGATTGATGATGATGGTTTTACCTTGACCCAAAATATTGCCATCCTTGAATACCTCGCTGAAAAAAATCCTGAAGCAAGACTGTTAGGCGGTGAGTCGCTTAAAGCACGCTCTGAAGCGCGTCGGTGGTTGGGCTTGTTTAATTCCGATGTGCATAAAACCTTTAGCATGATTTTTGGTGCAGCCCGTTTGGTAACTGAAAAGCTTGCACAAGACGAGCTTGCCGCGTCGGCGTCTGCAAGGGTTCGGGATATGTATGTCGTCGCAGACAAACACTTAGCCGGACGCAATTGGCTCTCAGACGAGCGCTCGGTGGCTGACGCCTACTTATACGTCACGACTCGCTGGGCCAAAGCCAAAAATGTTGACTTAACTGGCATGCCAAATCTCGAGGCGCATTTTGAGCGCATGAATAAAGATCCAGCGGTACAAGCAGCCTTGGCGGCTGAGGGATTGAAGTAACGCGAGTTCGAAGCGCAAAGTGAGGGCTAGCAATCGGATTGGTCAGCTTTTGCAACAGTTTGAAATACTTTTAATTAAAACAACGGCTCTGATCCATACACATAGGCTAGTCTGTTGTCGTAATATTCAGTCATTAGGTTAACTGTTCATTAAAGGCCCACTCATCATGAAAAAAGCCCACGCATCCGCAATCGTCGTTGTCTCTCTCGCGCTGATGACCGCACTGCCTGCCGAGGCTGGCGGACGTCGGTACAACAACTATGGTGGGAACAACGGAAACATAAACGGCTGGGCTGCCGCTGCAATTGGGGCGGTCGTGGGCGTTGGGGTGGGTGCCGCCTTAGCTCAGCAACAGCCTCGCGCAAATTATTATGTTCAGCCTGCGCCGGTGTATCAGTACAACCCAAATTATTACGCTCAGCCCGCGCCGGTATATCAGAACAACCGAAATTATTATGTTCAGCCTGCGCCGGTATATCAGAGCAACCCAAATATCTACTACGTGCCGCAGCAGGCTTGTCAAACGGCGCAAGTACCTGTTTTCAATGAGTTCGGCCAGACCGTTCAGTATCGTCAGGTCTGTGTGAACTGATTAGCCTTTCATCGCTGTTGATTAGTTAAATGAGCTTACAGACTAAAACGTCTGCAAGCTCATTTTTTACTTCACGCTACGTGTGTACTTTCTCTAAAGTTAAAATTGCTAAGCGGAGTCGTTTTAACGGTTGCGAAAAACAACCCGCATGAGCATTAATGGTTCGGCACAAGCACTGGTTGCGCGATGTTGTTCTGCGGATTAATCATCATTTGCCAACGATAACCAGACGGCGCGGCTGTAATCGTCGCAGGTGCGAGCTGCATGACGGGATAATACGAGTCAACCGCGTTGGACTGCTGCTGGACGACAATAGGTTGCTGCTGAACAATGATTGGCCTTTGTTGAACAATGATTGGCTGTTGTTGAATAATGATGGGTTGCTGTTGAATGAGCTCTGGCAGTGGTGCGTAATAATTTGGACGGGAGTAGTAAGGGGCCGTTAACGCTGATCCGACGATAGCACCTGCTATTGCTCCACCAATCACTGCCGGTGCACCCCAGCCGCGATTATTGCTGTAGCCGCTGCGGTGACCGTTACCGTTATAGCCGTAGCGGCCGTAACCATCGGCTTACGCATAAGTCGCAGATAACATTGCTATTAAGAACGCTGAAGATATCCAAAGTTTTTTCACTTCATTGCCAAATTTAAAGGTAATTAAAACGTGATAATGAGAGCTGGTTACTATTCAAACAAATTTATGCTTAACGCCATGCTAACGCAGTGCGCGCATTTAGCCTTGAACCCCGCAGACGCTTAACATTACGTCAAAATAAATGCCCTGAAATTCTTAACCTTGTTAGATATTATCTACACGAATTAAAAGTCATTCAGCTTGTTAATGAGACGAGATGAGTTTGTTGAGTTGTTTATGGTGCCATCACTCCCTCGTGACAAACCCCTGTCAGCGCCTTGCGCCTCTATTTTCTTTACATTTTCAAGTTGGCTGTAGGTCCAAGTCACGACTGAACCGACCTGACGCCCTCCACCTTTCTCATCTTTAAGTACCCAGGTGCGCACCGTTGAAGTACCTTGCAAGCTTCCGGACGATCTGGTTTTAATACTCGCCGAATATACAGAGATTACTTCGCTTATTTTTTGTAGTTTAGGGTCGTCCGACTTTGGCGAGCAATTTATCAGATTTGTGGCCTGCGTCACAAGCTTTTCTGCGAACTCACCCTGCGAGGTATTTGAATTGACCACCACGCTGGTGTTTATAAATTCACTTATGCTGGCCTCGGCTAAAGATTTTGCTAACTCTTTAGCAATCGATTCCTTCTCGCCCTCCTCTCCAGGACTCATATCCGGAGTGATTGTGATCGAAGTTCGCCCGTGTGATATCAACATCGGCCGCCCCTTTCCATCATACGTAAAGCGTAAGCCGAGTTCACCCATAAAGCCAGTATTGTCTTTCGGTAGTATGTCCGCGAGTTTTTGTGGCTCGCCCGTGACTACAGTCGGTACTTTTCGCGCAATGTCCAGAGCAAATTGTCTAGTTTTTTGGGTTTGCGCTGCAAATACTCCAACAGTCAGTCGTGTACCGTTCGTTCCTTTTTCAGTGAAGATACGCGTTTGTACAGGCACCAGCCCTTCCATACTGTGAATCGCACGCCTGGCAATGTCTCTAATCAAATTATTTTTATAGATCACCTTTTTTTGCTCAACTGTAATACGTTGAACTTGATCCGCCGGTACGCCTTGTTCGATAAGCTTGTTATCGAGTGTTTTATCTGCGACTTGTAACGTCTTTTCAAAAAGCATTGCTATGCGATCACCCCCGCCATTCTGACAAGTTTTCGGCAATTCAGCAGCATCTATCTTATCTCTGTTGGTTGACTCGTCATTCAGGCGCTCTCTAGTCACGTCGGTTATTATTCTGCCAAAAGTCTGCATGATGTACGCAGCTTGCATATCAATCATGGCCCTGTCAAACGCGACCGCAATCTGTTGCCCTAAATTTGCACCGTTTGGATTTGTCACGGTCGATGAACCCGCAAAAAACATCCTGCCCTGCTCATCCACTTGGCCGACTGGTACGAATTTACGTTCCAGTCCACTCACCCAACTCTGAAAGGACTCGACTTCAACTTGATTCGTTGCCGACGCTTGCGTTGCTGCAGCCAGAACAGCCTCTGGTGTTGCAGCTGGCGCCATTTCGGGCGTGGCACTTTGGCCCGGCGCAGCGGCAGTTTGCTGCGCCCCGACAGAGCCCGCGCATAAGCCCGCAATCACCATCATGAAAATACCAACATATTTCAGTCTAATCGAGTTCATATCAACACCTATTCGTCTGAGTAATCACTTCAAAAGTCGCATGCCCGTAAGCATCATTGTTAGTACACTATTTGTCGAAGGGTAACTTGGTAATTGTCGGCGCTTGTGGCTGTTGCGCGGCCGGTGCAGCCCGTGTATTGGTCGTAGCGGCACTTACCGTTGGCCTTCTAAGCACAATTTCTATACCAGTCGTTGTAGGCAAAGCACCTTTGATCACTTTTGCGTATGACATTTTAGGTAAGACCCGGGATATTTCTATTTGTGCGGCTTCCTTTTCTCGCCTCCCGAGAGATTCTTTAGTGTACGGATCAAACTGCTCAACACCCAACACAAACGCTGCAAAGCGCTGACCAACTTTAACGCTATCTCCACCCTGATTAATCACAAGCTCAGTTGGATCCGAAGCGTCGATAATTCTTAACGGGTATATTGCTTCGATAATTGCAAAACCAATTTTTTCGGCAGCCACATCATTGGATCCGCTTACGTCTACGTGCCCTGCAAATTTGACTTGCCTGGTCGCGACTTCCATCAGGCTAAAGTCTGCACGCCCAGCGGAACCTGTCACGTTAGTCACGGTTTCGCCGGTTAACGGAATATATTGTTGCGACAAATTGCTTTGTGCAGCACGTAGGGTTCCGGTTATCAAATAATCTGCACTCAGCACCTGAGCGATTCTTGCCTGCTCACTCACAGGCGTTTGGCCGCTGGTAATTAGGGCCATTTCTTGCGAATAGGCATCTGAATTTGATCGGTCAAGTACTGCAAACCGCCTGGTCTTAACGATGTAGGCAATTAAACTTGTTTGCAGCGCAACCCCTCCTTGCGTTACTCTACCCGACGGTTCGGCGAAGGGCATCACTGCAATTTTTCTTCGGCTGTCAGCCGACAGACCAACTGGTGTGTATTTCTCTATCGTCACGGTTAACTGCACTTGCGCGCCAGATTTTGGTTGCACATCCATGTTTGTAATTCGATACTCTTTGACTACGCCGTTAGTGTCGTTTTGTATATTTTTTTGAAACTTTTGATCAAGTTGATAAACATCCTTGCCATTGCCGCGTCGAGTCTCTTGCTGAAGTTCCGAAACCACGACTGAGTTAATACGAACGCCCGTCACTTGCTGAATTGCTTGAATAAGCGCGTTATTGATGGCCTCAGACGGGTTCACCCCAGTCGCTTGCACCTCCACCGTGACTTCAACCGCCGCTGCTGTCACTAGCGCCCCGTTAGCGCACAAGACAAAAAACAGAGGCAACACTTTAAAAAGCAAGCGTTTAACGCCCCGCATTAATTGCGACATTGAGCTCTCGACCACTAAGACTACACAGCGCTGTTTCATATGCAGTTGCATCAGATATTTATTTTAATGAAGACACTTACCAAGCCACGGTCTGGCCAGGTCCTAATTTAGAAATCGGTTCGTTACCTTCCCAAAATGCTAAACCAGTTCGTAGGTCTGTGAGTGTTAGCTGAAACGAATAGTCAACGCGCTGGCTGCCATCGCCCAAACGGTTATTGTTCTGCAAAAACTTGCCGCTCAAGCTTAATTCTGGTGCAACCATTTGCCCCTGCTTTGCAACGTTCGCTTGATTGAACTCTTGCGAAGAGCGCAACTGACGCACCTGCATCGACATATTGTCTTCAGCACCTCTGGCACTATTAACAATGGCAGTGGTAAACACCACTTTGCCAGAATTTAACAAGGCGACTCGGATATTCTTAATCAACTGATCGGTATCGATGCGCTGCATCGTATCGTTGCTGACTCTTGACATCACAAGGACGTAACGCCCGCCTTGCGGCTTATCAAGGGCTCCCGACCTCAGCATATCTTTGACAACTTTAGATGCCGCTTGGTCAAAGTCTCGGGAGTCGAGCCCCATACCAATCGCACTGCGATCTGCACGCGGATCGATGAGTGTTGTTTGCATTGGCGCGCAGGCGCCCAATACAAAGGGCAAGGCCAAGGTTAGATATTTCAATTTAGACATTAAAGACTCCTTTTAATCTAACTAGTACAGTGATCGTGCTACTAAAAATATATGCTTGTTAGTCTGGAGAGTCGGCTTCTACCCGAACCTGAAACATAACGGCATCAGGCGTGGGTGCTATCAGCTCAACGTAGGCATCGCCAAAGCGAGGTACAACCATTTTTTCTGGCCTCGATAACAGTGTATTGATGTTCTGCCCGATTGAGTTGAACCACGTTGTTGTTTGCTTGACCGGTAAATCCGTACCCATCGTATTGATCAGCCGAATGTTACCTCTCACCGGCCCGATCGCATTGACTTGGATACGATCTAAGATCACGTTGGTATTAGGCGCTATTTGCACGCGCGGATCGACTTCCACGGTCGGAGCAGTTCCGCAACCGCTGGACGCGATTAAGACTCCGACGAGAAAAAAACGTACTAAAATTTGATCACCTGTATCGAGGGTTGGGATTGAGCTCTAGCCATTTTTACATAAACCAGTGAAGACCCGTCTGTAGGTACTGTCACCATGCCGAGATCTCGCCCAGTGGCAGTGCGAAGCCGCAACACGCCATCCTTTGGGGTCTCGACACGCGCGGCCTGAAAGTACTTTGGTAGCGCAGTCCACGATCTGGTCTCGGCATAAGAAACATTCGAGACAATGGCCGCTGCTAACAAAGCCAAACCAGTCTTTTCTTGTGCGGCTGCATTTTGTAATGCTATTTTTAAGGCAGCTTCAAGGACAGCACTTGCCAAAATTGAAGGGTATCTGCGCTGAAACTCGCTTCGCATCACAAAATCAAAGTTACCAACGTCCGTCGTGAGCTCTTGATTATTTCCGACTAATAGGCCGGTTGTTGCAGCAGGTTGTTCTACCAACTTAGGCATCGCGACCGTTGCGACACTAATGCCACTTCGCTTCCCAACGATCGGGACTGGAAACGTAATGTTGTATTGCTCAATCACCGAGCTTTGTCCATTTTCAAACACCACCCAAACCTTGGGTGAGAACTTATCGTTTGAACTCGCTAGTGCGACATCTCCATCCAGCAACTTAGCGTTCTTGGTGATCCCTCTTACTTGCTGAAAGCTTCGCTTCGCTGCTTCTCTGTCGCTATCGGTATTATTTAAAAAATATAGCGCCGATAAATATGTTGTAAATGGATTAACGAAAGGTTGATACCCACCATAGTTACTGACGTCTTGTAATGCCTTTCTGTATTCTGGGTTATTTCTCGCTGCCCCCAACGCGCTATTGAAATCGAAGCCATCGGGTGGTTGCGACTTAGCTCTTAACGCATCAATTTCCTTTTTATAGTCTTCTTCTGCCCTTCTTTGACGGTCTTCCGTACGGCGCATTTCCGGTCTGGCCACATTGTCATTACCCGACGCCAATCCAGCTAAGCCCTTATAGGCATTTACCATCGTGCCATCAAACCCCTTAGGTTTGTATTGCCCGGTCCCGCTGCCAAGGTCGATGTCTTTCATCATGGCTTCCGCGCCATCTAGAATTCTGACGGAAGTCGCTGAGTCTTTTGCATAGAAGGCTGCCGCACCGGCCTGCAAAGACCAATTAAGATTTTCGGTTTTTCCGTCTGGTTGAATCTTGCCGCTGGCAATCGCAAGATTCTCAGCGGAGCGATAATCACCGACAACCAGAAGGTTATTAAAATGTTGTTGTGTTTCTTTGGATACGCCGCCCGCACAGCCAGTTAACATTACGATAATAAGCAGGCTGATTAAACGAGTCGCGCGGGCCGAGATACACATGGCACTACTCCAAAACTTGATTGTCACTTAATTGGTTAATTTTCTGGTGCCGAGAGTACCTGAGTTCGCTTTTTTGTGAGTTTGATATCACTTTTGGAGGCTCTTGGCGCTTGATCCCAAACATCAGACCGCAAAACAAGTTACCACAATTTAAATGATTTTTTTGACTTTCAGTGATGTTTTATCGTTTTCTCAGACGTGGCAATTCAGCGTTTTATTTTGCACTCAAATCATCGCGTATTTCAAAAACAAAGTACGTACCGGGAAGCGGCTGAGCGCTGAGAATAAAGTGCGATTATTCGTTGGTGTAAGGCGTAAAACCATACTTAGCCATGGTTAGTTGAGGCAGCGCGCGGTTCTGCACTTGCTCCAACGCCTGCCATGAGCCGTCACGCCACTTTTACAGCTGGCTGTGCCTACTCGTAAAAAAAACATAGCCCTCATTGACTATATTTATTGAATTCTGCGATGATCTAAGTATTGGTTTACCTTTTTTATAGCCACCAAGCCCCCTCATGACGAATCGTTCAGCACTTACGCCCTATTCTTCACATTACCCCCGCGACCTTACCGGCTACGGAGCCCAACCCCCCCAAGCCAACTGGCCCGGCAAAGCAAAAATCGCCCTTCAATTCGTACTGAATTACGAAGAAGGCGCTGAAAATACCGTGCTCGACGGCGACGCGGGCTCAGAGCGGTTTCTGTCTGAAATCGTTGGCGCCGAAAGCTACCCTGCGCGCCACATGACGATGGAATCGATTTATGAATACGGTTCACGCGCGGGTGCTTGGCGGATCTTGCGAGAGTTTGAACGGCGCAAACTTCCGCTTACTGTCTTTGGCGTCACACTTGCGTTAAAACGCCACCCCGAACTCACCGCGGCCTTGCTTGAACAGAAGCACGAAATCGCCTCGCATGGCTTGCGCTGGCTGCATTACCAAGGCATAGACGAAGCGACCGAGCGCGAGCACATGCAGGCCGCCACCCTGATGCTCAAAGAGATAACAAAAGGCCAATGGCCACTAGGCTGGTACACCGGGCGGGATAGCCCCAATACAAGACGCCTCGTGGCCGATCACGGCGGCTTTGAATATGACAGCGACAACTATGGTGACGACTTACCGTTTTATACGCCCGTGACGAAAACCGATGGTTCAACCATTAATCAACTGATTGTTCCCTACACGCTCGACGCCAACGACATGCGGTTTGCAACGCCACAAGGCTTTAATACTGCGCAACATTTTTATGAGTATCTGCGCGATACGTTTGATGTGCTTTATGCCGAGGGTAATGACACACCAAAAATGATGTCAGTCGGGATGCACTGTCGAATTCTAGGTCGCCCTGGCCGTTTTATTGCACTACAGCGGTTTTTAGATCACGTCGCCAAACACGATCGTGTCTGGGTTTGTCGGCGCATTGATATTGCGAGACATTGGAAATCACAGCATCCCTTTGTCGCAAGCGTATAAACTCCGTAAGTCTAAAAAGACATCACAAATCGATTAATTCGGAGACCCTCATGCTGTTTTTAGTCATTAGCACCCCTCGCCCCGAAAAACCCACCTCGATGGCCAGCACGCGCCACAGCTATTGGGATTGGATGAACCCCTTGCTTGAGTCTGGCTTGGCAGTGTCGGTGCACGCACGTGTTGGCCGTGGCGCGGTTGCGCTTTTTGATGTGGACTCAACTGAGACTTTGCACCGCTTGATGAACGAATGGGGCGACATTGTGCCTGCGCACATGGATGTCTATCCTCTGCTTGATCAAGACACCGCGAAAAAATTTTTACAAACTCAAATGAAGTAGTACGTTCTGTGGTTGCATAACAAAGCCTCTTAAAGAAAATAATGAAAACGCTTAAATTCGCTCTGTGGATCACTGCCTTTTGTTTAACGAGCGCCGCCCTCGGGCAGCAAACCAGCCCAACCACCGCGCAGGCAGCGACCAGCACGTATCCTAATAAGCCTGTCACCATGATCGTTGCGTTTCCACCTGGCGGAGGCACCGATATCGTTGCCCGCCGAGTCGCGCAGGGTTTGAATACAGCTTGGGGGCAATCTGTGATTGTCGAGAACAAAGGTGGCGCAGGCGGCACGATTGGCACGGCTTTGGCCGCGCGCGCCGAGCCCAATGGCTACACCATTATGCTGGCGACTCTGGGCAACATGGCGATTAATCCGCATCTCTACAAAATGGAGATCGATCCGAGTAAAGACCTCGCGGCGATCACCAACGTTGTCGGCGTCACGTTTGTGCTGGTCGCACACCCCTCATTACCTGCCAATAACGTTCAAGAACTTTTGGCACTTGCCAAACAAAAACCTGGCAAGCTGAACTACTCGTCCTCAGGGACGGGCGGCGCCCCGCATTTGGCCATTGAGTTGCTCGCCAGCATGACCGACACACAATTTACTCATGTGCCTTACAAAGGCAGTGGCCCAAGCTTCACCGATCTGGTGGGCGGTCAGGTGGATTTCACGATGGATAGTTTGGTGCAATCCTTGCCACACATTCAGTCTGGTCGGCTAAAGGTGCTGGCGGTTTTAAGCGCCAAGCGCTCGCCGGTGCTGCCAGCAGTGCCCACGGTAGC